>NZ_JASBOH010000004.1:0-200924 GCF_039907205.1 Corynebacterium sp. c25Ua_47
TCTGGAAGACCAGGCTGGTCAATCGGAACCACACGCTGTCCCCCACCACTGTTATGAGTGGTTATGCCGTTGGGACCAACCACAGTGATGAAGGCATCCGCCGGCTGCTCAGGGATAGTAACCGACGGATCGGCTTCAAACTGCTGGTCGAGCGTTTGGGCATTGTCCTTTAGAATGCGCAGCCCCGTGTTCGCCGTGAAATCCTCTGAATTGCCGTCGAACCCGTGGAGCGGACGTGCCAGACCAGAAACATTTCCGCCGTCGTTTGCGTGAATAAACTTAATCGCGGCAGCCCTACCCGACGCATCAGAGACGAGCGCTGCCAAGTAAACGCTGTAACGGTTAGCAAGTTTCTTATCGCCAGCCGCCGTAGCATCACGCAGCTTCATTGCAATGCCGATAGCCGCATTCTGGAACTTCGGGTCATCAAAGCGAATCGCACCTGCTGTGGACTTCTTGTAGCTGCCCTTCTTGAGCATGGGATCGGCAACAGTGTAATCAATACACCAGCCCCATCCGACATCATTGTTCTTGTGAGGGTTTCTCGCACCTTCTGGCGGAACACCAGCCCACACAAGCTGGCCCCAGCTATGATCTCCGCCAATTTTCGCATTTTCAGCGCCCAAGGTGGTGTTAGGCACGAAATCAGTCGGCTCGGCCGCGCCAGCCTTCGCCCAGGGAACGGTAACCATGGCCGCAATTACTGCAATTGCTGTAAGCACAGCAGTAAAGACCATCCACCCCTCTCTGGAGATATTCCTTAATCTACTCATCGTTTCCTCTTCGAATGATGTGAATGTCTACAAGTTTTCTACACAGCAGCCTTAGACCACTGAACCAATCTGAAATCTGGACGTAGGTTTTTACACCCTGACCGGCGATTCCTCTCAGGAATCTCACGAACTCTTATAGTTCACTCAGGAGACTATCATTCAATACGGGAAGCTGCAAGGTATCTCATTGCTCTATAAATTTCGCCTATACCCAAGTTGGAGCATGTTTATGCTGTACTAAACCACTTTCAAGTCAGACTGTCCCCCCTCTATCGCCTACTTGTTCTATTTTTTGTTGACGTCGTCAATTTCTAAGCAATTCTTATAATTCTCTACCTAAGATTTGCTAAGTTTACATATCAGTTTTCGCCCATCCGGATTGCGCTCGGAAACCTTCCGCCAGCGCAACAGCACAGTGCGCACCCGCGCTGGCCTAATCCCCTTGTAAGCACCTACGAACCTCACCACCTTGCAGCACCCCAAGGCCCGCGGAAACTCGTACTCGCGAGCACTTAACATCCTTACCGCTACACCTCGCAGACACGCGAAACGGCCGTGCGCAAAGCACGGCCGTCTTTCCCCATTAGAAACCTCACCCCACAGGGCTTAGGCCACTGCCCCCATTAAACATTTTTATGGATCACCGAGCCCCCTCTTTAATCATCGGCGGAACGCGTGAGCTTCGGGTCAACGTCGACGACAGGCTCGGGAACCTCAATAACCTCGATGTCGGAAACCGGCGAGCCCGCGGGCGCCACAGGTTGCGCATCCACCTGGTCTCCCCCTGAAGACGAGTCCGGCTCCACAGTAATCTTCGCCGCCGCGAGTGCTGCCCTGTCGCGGGCGGTCTCAACGTCCTCGGCGGTCGTAGCCACCATGCCCATGCGGCGGCCGGCGTAGGCCCAGGGCTTGCCAAACAGGCGCACGTCAGTTTCCTCATACGCCAGGGCGGCATCGAGGCCGGAGTAGGAGACGTCATCAAGCTCAGCGTCCGCGTGCAAAATGACCGCCGCACCGGGACTGACCAACGTCACATCGATCGGGAAGCCCAACATTGCGCGGACATGGAGTTCAAACTCAGAGAAGCGCTGTGTGTATCCAGTCAGCATTGCGGTATCCAAAGGACGCGGCGAAACAGAGGAGAAATACACCTCATCACCCGCCACGAAGAGCTCAACGCCGTAGACACCACGCCCACCCAATTCGTTGGAGATGCGCGCGGCCACGGAGCGTGCGTTCGCCAGGGCGTCTTCACTCATCGCCATCGGCTGCCAGGACTCCACCAGATCCCCCTTCTCGTGGCGGTGGCCAATGGGCTCACTGAACCACGTGGCCATCTTGCCCGTAGCCGGGTCAATGGAGCGCACAGCAAGCAGCGTGACCTCATAGTCAAAGTCGACGAAGCGTTCCACCACGACGCGCTTATACTCCGAGGACACGTGGCGCACCATGGCCCAGGCCTCCTCCACGTCCTCTTCTTCCTTAAGAAGGATGTGCCCCTTCCCTGAGGTCGTAATGTCCGGCTTCACGATGCACGGCAGCCCCAACTCCCCCACTGCCTCCTGCAACTCCTCAGCGGACTCAGCAAAGCGATAGGCAGTGACGGGCAGCCCAATCCTCTCAGCGACCTCACGCACGCTCTCACGGCACTGCGTGAGCTCACAAGCCCGCGCTGACGGCACGACAGTGGTGCCGAATTCCTCTATACGCTTCAGCGTCTCCACCGCGACAGTCTCCACCTCTGGGACTACGTAGTCTGGCTTAATCTTCTCAGTCAGCTCCCACACCTTGTATGGGTCCCTAATGTCTGCGATGTAGCTAAAGTGCGCAAGCTGTTGCGCGGGTGCTCCTGCGTAGCGGTCCACGGCGTGAACCTCAAGCCCTAAGTTCTGAAAGGCAATTACTAACTGCTTGCCCAGCTCACCCGCCCCTAGGAGCAGCACCTTGGTGGCGTTTCCTGTTAGGGGGGTTCCGATCTGGCCTGCGATGTCGCCTGCGGTAGTCATTCTCGAATTATCGCACACATTTGACGCCTCGCTGCTTGGCGACGTCCCCCTGTTCCCCACAACCACCAAAACTCACTGTGTCCCACGACGACGCATTGCCGCCCCGGGCTCCGGCCCGGGGGCGCAGGATCACCAAAGCCCCCTTTACCCACCGCAGGGAAACAGTGGGAAAGGGGGCCTGGTGCTACAGACTGACCTTCTAGCGTGTCAGCCGGCCACGGGGGCCGACTGGCCCTCGGTTATCGCGGTCTTCCTCTTACTTGGAGGAACCCTCACCAGCACCCGGTGCACAAGCATCAGCCAACAGGCCGATAGCCAGAGCACCAGCAGCAATCAGAGCCACAGCACCAGCAGCCTGCTGGTAATCAGCACCGAAGCGCTTGAGCTGAGCATTGATGCCATTGACCTGGTCAGCCAACGGGCCGTTGAACAGACCAGCCTGCTGCTGCAGACGGGTATTCAGATCCTGAATCTGCTTGTTAATCGGAGCAACAAACTCCGACAGACCCGGAATGTTCATCTGGGAAGCCAGACCAACCGGAATCAGGAACAGCAGCGGGATACCAATACCCAAACCGGTGTTGATGCAACGCTCAGACAGGTTGGAAGAACCATTCCAGTCAGGCAACTTCGAGGAACCGTTCGGGTCCTTCTCCGGCTTGGAGTCCGGGTTATTCGGATCAGTCGGCTTGCCGTTGTTCTTGGAACCAGTGACCTCGTCACCATCGTTGGTGCCGTCACCATCGGTATCAGCCTTCTTCGGGTCAGTCGGAGCACCCTTCTCACCCGGCTTAACCTTGTTGCCGTCCTTATCGAACGGGTTCTTGGAGCCGTCTACCTCGTCACCGTCATTGATGCCGTCACCATCGGTGTCAGCCTTATTCGGATCGGTGCCAAGCTCCTTCTCCTGCTCGTCAGTCAGACCGTCACCATCGGTGTCCTTGTCCTTCGGATCTTTATCACCAGGCTTGTCATCCTCGCCCGGCTTGTTCGGATCAATCGGCCAGGACGGGTAGTCCGGGTACGACGGGTTAGAAGGCTTCTTACCTGGCTTATCAACCAAGTCAGCAACACCGTTGTTGTTCTTATCGGTGATACCGGTATCGCCAAGGCCGTCGCCGTCCTTGTCTTCAACCTTGCCCTCAGGAACCTCAGACTCATCACGGTTCTTCTTACCGTCACCGTCAGTGTCCTCGTCACCATCGTTGACGCCGTCACCATCGGTATCCGGGTTCAACGGGTTCAGGCCAGCGGCCTTCTCATCATCATTAGAAACACCGTCGCCGTCAGCGTCCGGGTCCTCTTCGTTGATGATGCCGTCGCCGTCCTTGTCACCCTTCGGGCCATCCTCGTCATCCTTATCAATGATGTCCGGGATGCCATCACCGTCAGAGTCCTTGGACTCATCAACAGTCGGGTCAGACTCCTCAGCGTTGGTCTTGCCATCACCGTCAGCGTCCTCATCACCATCGTTGACGCCGTCACCATCGGTATCCGGGTTGTACGGGTCAGTGCCAGCAACCTTCTCGTCGGTGTTGTTGACACCATCACCATCGATATCCGGGTCAACAGCATCCGGGATGCCGTCCTTGTCAGTGTCGTTGGTCAGCGGACCATCGGTGATGTCAGCCTTGCCGTCCTCCGGATCCTTATCGGTAACACCGGTATCGCCAAGGCCGTCGCCGTCCTCGTCCTTAACCGGACCCTCAGGAACCTCAGACTCATCACGGTTCTTCTTACCGTCACCGTCAGTATCCTCGTCACCATCGTTGACGCCGTCACCATCGGTATCCGGGTTCAACGGATCAAGACCGGCTTCCTTCTCATCATCATTAGAAACACCATCGCCGTCAGCGTCCGGGTCCTCTTCATTGATGATGCCGTCGCCGTCCTTGTCACCCTTCGGACCATCCTCATCATCACGGTCAATGATGTCCGGGATGCCATCACCATCCTTATCGGTGATCTTGTCCTCATTCGGGTTGGACTCGTCCTTGTTCGGCTTGCCGTCACCGTCGGTGTCCTCGTCACCATCGTTGACGCCGTCGCCATCGGTATCCGGGTTGTACGGGTCAGTGCCAGCAGCCTTCTCATCAGAGTTGTTGACACCATCACCATCAATGTCGGGATCCTGAGAATCAGGGATACCGTCACCATCAGTGTCCGGATCCTCGATCATCCGCTCGGTTACCGTGAGCTTGAACTCATCCGAGGCATTCTTTCCATCCTTGGTCGCCTTGACCTTGATGTCATAGGACTTCAGCTCAGCATCTGCCGGCACCTCGCCCTCGATCGCGTTGGTATCCGGGTTGTACTTCAGGAACTCAGGCAGACCATCAACGGCTACCTCCGCACCATCAGTTGCCTTTACCGGGATGGAAACCTTTTCACCACGGGGAACCTTCATGTCCGGGATAGCATCCACGGACACATCGGCCTCGGGAGCATCCGGCTGCTCAACCGTGACAGTCACCGTGGCATCATCAGTCGAACCATCCGGATAAGTCACCTTAACCGGAACCTCAATCTTCGTACCAGGCTCAGCGCCCTCAGGAATGGTCACCTTGACGGAACCATCCTCGTTAACGGTCACACCCTCCGGCGCGCCCTCGCCCTTTTCAAACTTGGTGCCCTCCGGCGGAGTGGTCTCCTTGCCGTCGCCGTCCTTAAACGTCGGCTTCTTAATCTCGACGTCATCACCCGGCTTACCAGAGCCGTTCTCATACTCAGGAGTGTACTGGTCAGTGTCCTTGTCACCAGGCTGCTCAACCGTGACAGTCACCGTGGCATCATCAGTCGAACCATCCGGATAAGTCACCTTAACCGGAACCTCAATCTTCGTACCAGGCTCAGCGCCCTCAGGAATGGTCACCTTGACGGAACCATCCTCGTTAACGGTCACACCCTCCGGCGCGCCCTCGCCCTTTTCAAACTTGGTGCCCTCCGGCGGAGTGGTCTCCTTGCCGTCGCCGTCCTTAAACGTCGGCTTCTTAATCTCGACGTCATCACCCGGCTTACCAGAGCCGTTCTCATACTCAGGAGTGTACTGGTCGGAATCACGATCGGTGGATTCAACGACGAAAGGAGCGGTACCGGTTGCGGTCGTGCCGTCCTGGTAGGTGACCTGGACCGGAACCTCGATGCTGTCCTTGTTGGCTGCATCAGCCGGGAAGGTTACGGAAACCTCACCGGTCTTCTCATCAACGGTGACGGTGTAACCCTCTGGAGCCTTGAAGGTCTCAGGCAGCGCGAACTTCGTCGGCGCCTTCTTCTCGTCCTGAGCCTTCAGCTCCTCAGCGCTAAGCTTCTCGACGTCATCGGTCGCCGTATTGTCGAAAGTCGGAGCCTTGGACTTGGTTGGTTCACCAGGCTTAGCCGGAGTCTCCTCGTAGTGTGGCTGCCAACCAACCAGAACCGTGAACGAGTCTGCTGCAATCGCCTGACCGCGCTCCTTGGTCTTCTTGTTGACTGGGTACAGGTACGCCGTGAACGTCGTAGTGGACTTAACACCCGTGGTGTCGAACTGGCACGAATCGATAATGCCGTTAGCCTTAGGGTCTTCCGGAGCACAGGTGTGAACGACCTCGCCAGTCTCCTGGTTAATCCACTCGATCTGGTACTGCAGACCGTCAACCCACTGGATCGGCAGACCCGCCGTCTTGGTATCAACCTTCGCACCCGGCTTCGCTGGGTTCTGGCGGGTATCGTACTTGAGCACATCGAAGACCACGTAGTCCGAGTAGATAACGTTGCGGTTCTCCAGCAGGTAATGCTCGCCAGCGCCGTAGACAATGCCACCAGCCCACTTGCCCTCACCGTTGAACACGTACTGGTCACGCGGCAGGAAGGAGTTGTTGTAGAACGGCGTGAACTGACCAAGCCCCTCAGTCTCCTCCGTAGAGAAGAACAGCCAGTCCCAGTTCACGTGCTTCGGAATGTTCTTGATGCCACGACCAGTAACGGACCTCTCCCAGCTACCGACGTCTGCAGCAGGCGCAACCTGGCCAAACAGGTTATAAGCATTGTGCTTCGAACCGTCAGGGAAGGTCACCTCAGCACCGTTATCACGCGCCAGGTCGGTGTAGATGAGCGCGCCGTCGTCGTAGCCACGGTCGACGTTGTTGGTTGTCCCGGTATTTCGCCCAAAGGTGCCCTTGAACTGCAGCGTGTAGTCGCCCTTGCTGTCGACAGTGGCTTCAGAGGTCTCGGCAATCCACTTGTCCTTGCCCTCTTCCGCCATCTTGCGCTTGATCCAGTTCTGCAGCGCAGTCTCGTTGCGGTTGGTCCAACCACGCCCGCGGATCTCGTCGAAGCCAAGATCCTTAGCAGCCTTCGTCTTGATCTCGTTAACTGCGTAGTCAGACAGGTAGGAACCGTAAACCTTCA
Organism: Corynebacterium sp. c25Ua_47; assembly: GCF_039907205.1. Classification (NCBI taxonomy): domain Bacteria; kingdom Bacillati; phylum Actinomycetota; class Actinomycetes; order Mycobacteriales; family Corynebacteriaceae; genus Corynebacterium; species Corynebacterium sp. c25Ua_47. Next base: position 7,166 of record NZ_JASBOH010000004.1, read on the forward strand.
CGCCCGTTGCCGGCACATCGGCACCGTTCATCTTGTTCATCAGGCTCGGAGTGAACGCGCCCTGCGTATTGTACAGGTGCCAGAACAGGTTGCCCTTGATCTGGCCAGGACCATTGCCAACCACCGGGTTCTGATCAGCCTTGTCACGGTGCATCACGTCATGGCGGGTCTTCTCACCAAATGCGAAACGAACGTTGGTCACGCGGTCCGGGCCAACGAGCCAGCCCATGCCACCCGGGGTGTCGTACGTAGCCGCATTCGGACCCATGTGGCCGAAGTTGTAGCCATACAGCTGCGTGAAGTTATCCGTATCCGGGTTATCCACCCACACACGAATCTTCTCGTACTGCGGACCATTCGGGTCTGCGTCAAACTTGACGACCTCGCCCTTCGCATTGTTGAAAGGCTTCATATTGATGGTGTAGTAACCATCTTCACGCGTGGTGGTGGTGTACACCGGCGAGGTGACGCCGCCCTTTTCAGTCCACTGAGCGTAAACGCGCACGCCTGCCATCGGGATCGGCTTCCATGGATCACGGGTACCCGGGTTCACCGAAAGGTCACCATCGCGCTGGTGAATGACGTAGCCCTCGATAGATTCGTTGGTGCCTTGCTCAGCACCAGACTCGATGGCACCCTCAACCTTAATCGGCTGGTCGCTAAACTCGTACCGCTGCTCATCTACCACAGACTGGTAAACACCATCGGCATTCTTGCCTGGGTACTTGACGCCATTACCGGCGGTGTTCGACTGGCCAGCCTCAGCCGGGGTGCCAGCGACCGCGGCCACTGGGAAGTTCGGGGTTACCGAGTGGACGAAGGGGCCCACCATAGCAATAGAGAGCGCCGCGGCAGCAATAGTAGTGCCGCGACGGCGTACAGCTGTACGCTTAATTTCCTTCTTGTTCATATCAAGAAGCCCTTTCCTTAAGACTTGAAAGAACTGATCACGCTAGGGATACGTGACCGCGCAAGGGGTGATACCGGCTTACGCAACCGAGAGCAGCTCACATCTGTCACCTTGGAAGAAGGTCAGAGGTTTCCAAGGGTCTATGAACAAACTCGTCTCTAATGTTAACTCCGTGCACGAATTAAAGGAACCGTACGGAATCCTGAAAATTTCATGAATGCAAACTTTTTGCCGCTAACAACACGAAGCACATGTTTGACCTGCTCTTTTCGCCGCGATTGCGACACGCGGTTGCGATTGTTAAATAGCTCACGTCGTCACATCCGTAACATTTTCCCCAGGAATATACTCCTAACGGGGGTGTTTTATACAGCATAGTGACGGGTGGAGGTGTGGGAGGCGTCGCCAAGCAGGGTGTATTGAGCGCACAAATGTAGCCATAGAAACACAAACCGCCCCGCTTCCCTGTGCGTGGTGCGTGCAGGTGGTTGTGTGCACGATGCTGCAGGAGAAGCAGGGCGGTTGCTTTGTGACACCGCCGCCGTTAGGCGGTGCCTGAGGTTGTGCGGCTTGGACTCTTTGGCGCCTTACTGGTCTTGCATGACGTCGTGGCGCACGATGGTCTGGTCGCGGCCGGGGCCAACGCCGATGTAGGAGATACGGCAGCCGGAGAGCTCCTCCAAGCGCAGGACATAATCCTGTGCCTTCTGCGGAAGCTCCTCAAAGGTCTGGCAGCCGGTGATGTCCTCATCCCAAGCCGGCATGGTCTCAAAGATGGGCTCGGCGTGGTGGAACTCAGACTGGGTCAGCGGCATCTCGTCGTAGCGCTTGCCATCAACATCGTAAGCCACGCAGATGGGGATCTCACCAATGCCGGTAAGCACGTCCAGCTTGGTCAGGAAGTAATCCGTGAAGCCGTTGACGCGGGTGGCGTAGCGGGCAATGACGGAGTCATACCAACCGCAGCGGCGCTTGCGGCCGGTGTTGACGCCGATTTCGCCGCCGGTGGTCTGCAGATACTCGCCCCACTTATCGAAAAGCTCCGTGGGGAACGGACCCGCACCGACGCGGGTGGTGTAGGCCTTGATGATGCCCAGGGAGGTAGTAATGCGCGTCGGACCAATGCCGGAGCCCACAGCAGCGCCACCGGCAGTCGGGTTCGAGGAGGTCACGAACGGGTAGGTGCCGTGGTCAACGTCCAGCATGGTGGCCTGGCCGCCTTCCATGAGGACGTGCTTGCTCTCATCCAGCGCCTGGTTCAGCTCCAGCTCGGCCTCAATAACCATCGGGCGCAGGCGCTCGCGGTAGCTCAGGAAGTACTCCACAACCTGCTCCGGCTCGATGGCCTTGCGGTTGTACATCTTCACCAGCATCTGGTTCTTAATGTCCAAGGCGGACTCGACCTTCTGGCGCAGGATGGACTCATCGAAGATGTCCTGCACGCGGATACCGATGCGGGCGACCTTGTCGGCATAAGCCGGGCCGATACCGCGGCCGGTGGTGCCGATGGCGCGCTTGCCCAGGAAGCGCTCCTGCACGCGGTCAAGCGTCTGGTGGTAGGGCGCCACGAGGTGCGCATTGGCGGAAATCTTCAGGCGCGAAGCGTTAGCGCCGCGGGCTTCGAGGCCATCAATCTCATCGAAGAGGGCCTCCAGGTTAATCACCACGCCGTTGCCCAGGACTGGGGTGGCGTTTTCAGAGAGAATACCGGCGGGAAGGAGCTTCAGCTCGTACTTCTCGCCGCCGACCACGACGGTGTGGCCGGCATTGTTACCGCCGTTGGGCTTAACTACGTAATCGACTTTGCCGCCGAGGATGTCGGTAGCCTTGCCCTTGCCTTCATCGCCCCACTGGGCGCCGACGATGACGATCGCTGCCATGTTTGATGTCACTTCCTATTTATTGAAGTCAAATACGCACCTACTTTACCCGCCGCAGCGGTGCAGCGGTGAGTTTGTGACAAGCTCGTCAGGAATTGATGCGCCGGCACCTTCGTGGAGAGGTTCGTCCCGAACCTCGTTCAAGTCCAACTACGCGATTTCGGTGTTTGAGTTGGCACCGTCGCCCTTGTCTTTCTCTTCGATGAAGATGGTGTCATTGGTGAACATCAGCCTCGAATTGTTTGGGGTGCTGATAATGATCCCATCGTCAACGACAGCGATTTGAGCTTCAATGTCATCGATGCCGATTCGGTAGAGACCGTTGCTATCGATCTTCTTGCCGTCAGTTGGGAGGTTGTCGACACCACCCTGGCTGTACCTGGTTTCACCCTCCAGCGGTAGGAGGCTCACCACATCGAATTCCATATCTTCCGGCAGGTTGGTCTTATCGCTCTTGATAACCCAGGCTCCGCCACCGCCGTGTGCGCAGTCAATGGATTTTTCATTCGCATCGATACCGCACACCAAGTTCCAACCGTCGGCGGAAATATCGAACAGCGTTTCACCGCGGAGGTCTTCTTCATCCTTGGCCAGGTCCGCGGAGTCGGTGAGCTCTGACTTTACGTCAATGAAGAATATGTCCGAGTTCACACCGTCAAAGGAGTTCTCCATCGAAGGTGCCTCAGTGCCTGGGCGCTTGTACACCTTTCCTTCGACGCCGACAATGTCTCCTTCAGTCTTGGACTCATAGGTGTAACCCTCTCCATCCTCAGTGACCTCAAATGAGGAGGACGTGATGTACAGGGCATTCTCGTCGTAGACCCTGCCGTTGACGAAGAAGACGGGAACCTTCACGGGTTCGCCATCGAACTTGCCCTCCAACACCACGTAGCTGAGGAACTTGCAGGGGTCATACTCGTCTTCGCCGATGGTGAGGTCCTCAAATTTCTCGGTGGAGCCTTTCACGTAGGCTTCCTTGTTATCAAGGACCTTGCCAAGGTCGGTGTCCTCGAGCTCCTTCTTTTCTTCGCAGTTAGGGTGCGTGCTGGAGGAGGAAGTGCTGCTCGGTGTCGACGATGTCGTCGCGCTGGCCTTCGTAGAACTAGTCACGGACGCGGCGGCGGCCTCGGTGAAGGCGGGTTCCTCGGCTTCCGTCTGTGAACCCCCGCCGAAACTGCACGAACTCACCAACAGTCCAGCGGCGGATACAAGCGCAAGGGTTGCCATACGGGTGGACACGGTGAATACCTCCAGCTATCAGACAAAGAAAAAGTTAAGTGTTAAGAAGTTGAGAGTTGCTTTGGAGTTAAGCGTTGTAATGGAGCCTACCTAGCAGATGTGACGTGCACTACTTAGTTTCTGGAAGCGCCGTTGGTTGAGCGGCGCTGGCGCTCCTTTTTCGCGAACCTCTTCTCACGCTTCTATGCTTCTTGTATGATCTGTGCGCTTGTAGACTGCGGCGGCCATCTCACTGAGGCCCATACCGATGCCCTCGCTGAGGCTCAACAGAGCGGAATCCGCGTTGAGCACTTCCGCGTCGCCTCGGTCCCCAGCCGGCAGGAGCTGAAGGCTATTGATGCGCTGGCCAGGGACATCCTTCCGGAGGACCCCACTCCATCGCTGGATAAGATTGCCGCGCAACCGGACGTGAGTCACCTCGGCGAGCCGGGCCCAGCACCCCAAAAGCAGTACTTGCGCGAGCCTTTGCGCATCGTGGTTATTGGCAGCGACGCCGCACTCAGCGCGGTGTTGACCCGCATGATGCGGGCGGATTACCTGTGGGCCGAGGTTGGGTATGTCCCCACCGGGGAGCATTCCACAGCGGCGATGAATTGGGGCCTGAAATCGAGCGGAGCGGGTCAGGAGCGCCAGGGGCCCGGCAACCAGGGAGCAGTAATGGAGGAAGCACTCTCCTTTGCCATGACCGCGCCCGTCAAGCCGGTGCCGCTCATCCGTAATGACGCGGGCCTCGCCGTGGCGGGCTCGGCAACGATTGCGGAATGGTCGAATGAGGAGATCACCGGGGAGATCATCGTCGACGATGCCGTGCTGCTGCGCGCAGATCGTGAGAAAGATGTCTTCGGAGCAAAGCTCGTACCAATGACGGATGCGCCGGGCATCGTGGCAGCGAAGGCGGTGACGAGCTTTGAAGCGGAGGCTGCACCGCGCCGTGGGCTGTTCACCCGCCTGCGCAAGCCTGCCCAACCTGGACAACTCGACCCGGCCAGCGTCGTGCAGGGCCGGGCGGTGCAGGCAGGAGGGCCGTCGCTCAGCGTCAGCGTCGATGGAGTCCGTGCCAAGCGGCCGGTCAAGCGCGTGACGTTCTACCGCCACCTGCGGGACCTGCAGATCGTGCGGCCCTAGCCTGTATCAGCTGCCCTAGCCCAGCCTTAGTTTTCCTCCCAGACCTCCGGCGGGTAGGCCGGGTGCTTGGAGGTGGGCACGAGTTGTGCCACGGCCGACTCCCGCGACATGCCACACACCATGAGAAGGTCCACGATGATGGAGCGCGTCTGGGCGAGCACGGCATAAGCGGAGAGGACTGCCTCCTCGCCGGCAACGTCCATCGAGCAGCGCGCACCCAGCTGGCGTAGGCGTTTGACGATGTCCGGGATGGCATGCGCCTCATCCACGCGGCGCTCACGCGCTGTTTGGTGAGTGTAGAGATCGGATAGCTCCATCGTGATTTCAGCGAGTTCGTCGATGATCTCAACTTGCTCGGGCGTGGCCTGGTCGCCGTCCTCGGAGAGAACAAGCGCACGGCGGGAGAGCACGCGGGTGCCGCGGACCACGTTGTCGACGGGCGTGAGGATGCGCTCCAGGGAGCGAACGGTGCGCTGCGAGCTCCACAGGAAGGGCGAGAGGCGTGCGGTTTCCGCACCGCCCTTGGTGGCGTTAAGCATGTTGTTGATGTCATCCTGCGTGCCGCGCACCGCGTCGCGTGCTTCCGTGATGGTCTCAGGATCGTTTTCCTCCAGGCCCTTGGCCACGTCGGAGAGGACCAAGGAGGTAATGCCCAAGACCTTCGAGACTTCCGAGCGGCCCGCCCGCAGGGGCGAGGAGGGAATCAGCACGATCATCGTGAGGCCAATGACCGCGCCGATGATGGCGTCAATGGCACGGGAGATGCCGCCCATTTCTTCTGGGGGAAGAATGGTGGCGATGAGGATGGCGGCAATGACGATTTGATTGCTCACCAGCTGCGAACTAGTGAAGAAGGAACCGATAATCAGGGCCAACCCGATGATGATGGTCATGTGGATGGGGCCGGTCCCGAGGGCGTCGACAAGCAGCGTGCCCACCAAGACTCCCACGACACCGCCGAGGGCCATGTCCACGGCGCGCTTGAGGCGGTCCCTGCCCGATAAGCCGAGGATGATGATGACGGCCATCGGGGCAAAGAAGGGCTGCGCGTGGCCGAAGAAATCGTGCGCAACATAGAAGGCCAAACCCGCGCCTATCGTGCACTGAAGCATGAACACGAGCCGGTTGCGGATGCGTGTCAGGCGCGCCTTGAGGGACTTATCCACCAACCGCAGCTGCTCGCGGGTGGTCTTGCGAACACGCTTGACGGTACTCGACGAACTCGACGATGACTCTTGCGCTTCCATGACTCCGGTATTTTACGCGTTCTGGCGGCGGGTTTGGACGAACAAAGCCACCCCTTTGACGTCAAGGGGTGGCTTGTTGGGATGGCGCGACGCCACTTAGCGCCAGTGGGTGCTCAGCGTCGGCATCCGGTTGGTGTGGGTTTACTTGGACACGGTCTTGCCCACGGAGTGCAGGTCCTGGCAGGCCTCAACCACGCGGTCAGCCATGCCCTGCTCAGCCTTCTTGAGGTAGGAGCGCGGGTCGTAGACCTTCTTGTTGCCAACCTCGCCGTCGATCTTGAAGACGCCGTCGTAGTTAGCGAACATGTGGCGAGCGACCGGGTTGGTGAAGGCGTACTGGGTATCGGTGTCAACGTTCATCTTGATGACGCCGTAGCGCAGTGCCTCCTCAATCTTCTCCTTCTCGGAGCCGGAGCCGCCGTGGAAGACGAAGTCGAAGGGCTGGGCGCCGGCCTCGAGGCCGAGCTTCTTCACAGCAACCTTCTGGCCCTCATCGAGGACCTCCGGGCGTAGCTTCACGTTGCCCGGCTTGTACACGCCGTGGACGTTACCGAAGGTAGCGGCCAGCAGGTAGCGGCCCTTCTCACCGGTGCCGAGGGCATCGACGGTCTTCTCAAAGTCCTCCGGGGAGGTGTAGAGGTTAGCGCCGGCCTTAGCCTCAACGCCGTCCTCTTCGCCGCCGACAACGCCGATCTCGACCTCGAGGATGATGTTGGCGTTGTGGGCCTTCTCGAGGAGCTCCTGGGCGATCACGAGGTTCTCATCGATCGGGATAGCGGAGCCGTCCCACATGTGGGACTGGAAGAGCGGAAGCTCGCCGCGGTCAACGCGCTCCTGGGAGAAGGCAATCAGCGGGCGCACGTACTCATCCAGAACTTCCTTCTGGCAGTGGTCAGTGTGCAGCGCAACGTTAATGCCGTAGTGCTGAGCAGCCTCGTGGGCGAAGGCCGCCAGTGCCTTGGCGCCGGCAACCTTGTTCTTCACGGACAGGCCGGAACCGAACTCGGCGCCGCCGGTGGAGAACTGGATGATGCCGTCGGACTCAGCCTCGGCGAAGCCGCGGAGTGCGGCGTTGATGGTTTCGGAGGAGGTGCAGTTAATTGCCGGGAATGCGAAGCCGCCCTTCTTGGCGGTATCCAGCATCTGGTTATAAACCTCAGGGGTTGCAATAGGCATGAAATTCCATCCTTTGGAGTTGCTGTGCAGTAAGCCGTGCCGTCCCACGTCCAGCGAAACAACACGTTCCAACATCCAAGTATGCCTGTTGTTGTGGTTTTCCGCCGCGAGATGTGATGTGACCTCACTTAAACACCGTCTCGCGGGGACGGCACACCCCCGCCTAGCTGGGCAAGCGCTGCTATTTCTTGGATTCTGACTTGTACTTCACAATCCGGGTACAGGCCTCCAACAACATCCAACCGGACAACTGAACGGACAAATCGCGCTCAGCCACGCGGATAATTCCCATCTTCTGGCTCAGCGAAGAGGGCCCAAAACCGTAGTTGTGGGGAAGCTTCGCGTCCGCGGTCCAGTCGGAGCCGAAGATGGGCAAACCATCCACCTCCAAGCGGTGTTCCCACACCGATTCCGCCGAGGCCGTCACGAGGCGAGCAGCCAGCTTCTTGGTTGCGCGGTTGGCTGGGGAATCGCCCGGCAAGCGCACCGCTACGTCCGCCAGGTAGCGAGCAAGGATGCCTTTGAACAGGCCGCCGTCGCCGTCGCCAGTCTGCCAATCGATGACGCCCGTGTACGTTGCCATGCCCGTGGCCACCGCTTGGACCAGGCCGCGGATGCGGGTGGTGTAGTCCATCATGTCCGCAGCGAGTTCGGCCTCGTGGACAGAATCGATATCCTCCACGGAGCGCAGGCCGGTCTTCTCCCGCAGCGCCAGCACGATTTCCAGGCAGGCGCCAAGCACCACGCCCTGGCAATAGGGGTGGATGGCGCGGACGACCTCGCGGCCATCCATGCGCATGCGGATGCCATCCATGACGAAGCCATCGTCATCGATGAGATGGTCATAGATCCAGTCCACGATGTGGCGAGCTTCCTCGACCCGGCCCATGCGAGCCAGCATGATGGCGCCCGGCCCGTTGGAGGGGACGTTGAGGAAGGTCTCACCCTCGCGCCAAGGCAGCACGCCCACCTGTGAGTCGATGCCATCGCGGATGTTGTGCTGCAGGCTGCTCAGCTTCTTGTGGGGGCGCATCTTCTTAAGCTCGCCAGCGCGGGCGATGGCCAGGGCCATCCAGGCCTTGTCGTCGTAGTAGCGGTTCTTCGTCAGTGGCTGGAGGTTGCGCACGTGGACGCCGCGGATGGTGTTGGCGATGAGCGTGCGGCGCGCCTTGGTGTTCTTGCGCAGGGCGGCGTCGACAAGACAGTCCAGGTAGTGTGCCTGCCACCAGTAATGCCAGTGGACGAAGAGTGATTCCTTGGTGGTGGGTGGCCAACTCACCACGGCAAGGTTGGTTCGGGGCAAGCCCCACACGGCTTGCGCGTGGCGCTCATTGATGGCTGTTTCCGCAAGGTCGGCGCGGTGGGACCATTTCTCTAACACTTTTGTCTCATCATTCTCACAATGTGAATTCGTTACCTAGATGTAAACACAGTGCGCGGGATCTCACCAAGCTTTTGATAAATCCGCATGCTGCCGAATCCATGCATGCATGGCAATGCCCGCGGCCACGCCCGCGTTGATGGAGCGAGTAGAACCAAATTGCGCGATGGAGCACGTCATTACTGCTGCATCCTGGGCCTCCGGGCTAACCCCCGGGCCTTCCTGCCCGAAGAGGAGCAAGCAGCGCTCGGGCAGCTCCGCGGTTTCTAGGGGCACACACCCGGGGGTGTTATCGATGGCCACGACGGTCAGGTCTTGGTCCGCCGCCCAGGCCATCAACTCGTTCACGTCCGCATGGTGCATGAGGTGTTGGTACCTGTCGGTGACCATGGCACCGCGCCGGTTCCAGCGGCGCCGGCCCACGATGTGGACGGTATCGACGGCAAAGGCGTTGGCGGTGCGTACCACGGTGCCGATGTTGGCATCGTTCTCGAAATTCTCGATGGCGATGTGCAGGGCATGTCGGCGGGTGTCGATATCCTCCCGGATCGCCTCGCGCGTCCAGTAGCGGTAGGCGTCGACGACATTGCGGCGGTCCCCCTCTGCGAGAAGCTCGGGATCGTATTTCTCCGCTTCGGGGCCTTCGGGCAACGGGCCTTCCCAGGGGCCGACGCCGTGGCGGCCCTCATTCCATTCGGTGGGACCTTTAGCCTCCGCCTCTTCCTCGGGCTTAGGCAAGGCCGAGGTCCTCCAGGCCCAGCAGGTAACGGTATTCCAAGCCCTCGGCGGCGATAGCTGCGCCGGCGTCGGTGTTGCGGTCCACCACGGTGGCCACGCCGACCACCTCGGCGCCGGCCTTGCGCAGCGCCTTGACAGCGGTCAGTGGGGAGTTACCGGTCGTGGTGGTGTCCTCGACAACGAGCACCTTCTGACCCTCGACGTTGAAGCCTTCGATCTGACGCTGCATACCGTGCTTCTTGGCTTCCTTGCGGACAACGAAGGCGTCGATGTCGCGGCCATCGGCGTGCATGATGGCCAACCCGACCGGGTCCGCGCCCATGGTCAGGCCACCGGCAGCGGCGTAGTCCCAGTCGGCGGTGAGCTCGCGGAGCAGCGAGCCGATGAGGCGCGAGGCTTCGTGCTGCAGGGTGGCGCGGCGCAGGTCCACGTAGTAGTCGGCCTCCTTGCCGGAGGACAGCGTGACCTTGCCGTGGACGACGGCCAGCTCCTTCACCAGCTCTGCTAGGCGTTGCTTCTTCTGCTGATCCAGGCTCATCGCTCGCTCCTTAAAGTCTGTGGCTTTCTCGTCTTTAAAAATCCGCTCTGTAGTTTACCCTCTTCCCCGCGGGTGGCCGCCACATCCAGGGTTGCTGGCACACCGAGGGCTGTTGGGAGTTGCTGTTAGTCGAAGATGGACGAGCCGCCGTCGAAACGGCGCGGCAGGCGGGCCTGGTTGTCCTCCGGGGTGGGGTGTTCGCGGCCATCGGCAATCGCATCCACTTCATCCGCACCCAGGCTGGAGTGGTCAATGGTGCCGCGCGCATCGCTGGTGCTGCGGCTCGGCATGACAACCGGTTCGGTGGGTCGCTGGATGGTGGGCGCATCGAGGGAATCATCGCGGTCCGGGACAGCGGTAGGCCCGGTAGGTTCGGGCTGCGGGGGCTGCGGGATGTCGCGGCTCGGGTCGAGTTCATCGACGCGCAGGACCTGTGTCGCCTCAGAGCGCGGCGGAAGGACGCGGGCGGCATTAGCCAGCAGGGCTAGCGGTTCCAGTAGCTCTTCCCACTCCGCGCTGCGGGCGTGCTTGGTGGTTTGGGCAAGAACCCACTCCCCTTCCATCCACACGGCGGTCACTGCGGTGGGTAGGCGGTGTAGCGCCGCGCTGACGCGGGTATCGATGAGGCGCTGGCCCACGCCGGCATCGGAGGCGAAGACCTCAAACCCTTCCTCCTCACGCACGTACACCAGATCCTCGGACGAGTTGTCCACTGTCTCCCCTGCCCGGCGGAAATCCACCACGATGTCGGAGGCCGCGCCGGTGCGCATGGCCATGACCGGGATCGTGCCCATATCGAAAAGGAGGGTCTCGTGGCCGCGGAAGTTTCCGGCCACGATGTCCCTGGGCTCCTGGCCGCGGGCGGCCGCGCCGCGGCTCCACTCATCCGCCAGGTAGGAATCATGCTTGGCGTATTCCCAGCCGCGCTGCTGGCCAAAGGCCTTGCGCTCGCGGCGGGCGCTGCCCGGCACGAAGTACTTGGCGCGCTCCGCACGCTCCGCGAAGCTGGGCGCTGCAGCTTGCGGTTCGGTGAGTTCGTTCGGCTCTGCGGTGAGTTCCTCGGGTTCTTCTGGTTCCTCGGGCTCGTTGGGCTCAGCAACGGGTTCGTCGGAAGGTTCGGGGTTGTACTCGACAACGGGTTCCGGCTCTGCGGTGAACTCTGGTTCCTGAACGACCTCGGGCTCCGGGGTGGAGGCACCCGGCTCGGAGTCGAGCGTTGCGTCAGCGTCGACTGCCGTATCGGTAGCAGCGTCGTCAGCCGTATCGGCAACGGCGCTGTCAGCGGGGTCGCCGGCAGAGAGAGCGGCGCGGCGCTGGCGCTGGTCCAGCCAGAGCACGATGAGACCAGCCACGAGCGCGACGGCGGCGAGGGATAAGAGTACGAAAGGCATCACTGATCGACTCTAATCGCCCGGCGCGCCCGATCCGCACTGACGCGCTGGTCACGCACAGGTTTGGGCGCGCACAACTGGGCGGCGGGTGCGGGCGCTAGACGTGCTCGCGGTCGCCGCGCTCCACTGGGTTCTTCGGGTTGGCTGACCACTGCGACCAGCCACCCACGAAGTGGCGCAGGCCGGTAAAGCCGACGTATTCCAGCACGGCGATGGTGAGCGCGGAGTGGTTGCCGGAGCCGGAGTAGATGATGGCGCCGTCCACGTTTTCCTTGGTCACGCCGTGGTCGTCGAGGATCTCCAGGATCTCTTCCTTGGACTTCCACACGGTGATGTCCTCCGTGTGGAAGAGGCGCTCCGGCAGGTTAACCGCGCCTGGGATGTGGCCGGCCTTCAAGTCGAGGTTCTCGCGGCGGCCGGCGAAGCGGTTGCGCGTGCGAACGTCGAGAAGCAGGCCGTCGTGTTCCTTGACCTCATCAATGGTGACCGTGGGCATTGACCCCGTCGTCACTTTAAAGTCCGAAGGCATGCCCAAGTTGCCGGGGCCGGTCAGCGTGGGCAGTGACTGGGCGCGCCAGTTGGACAGGCCACCGTCGAGGATACGAACGTTGCGGATGCCGGCCCAGCGCAGCGTCCACCACGCGCGGCCGGCGAAGAGGCCACGGCCTTCGTCGTAGACCACGACCTCGCTGTCCGCGTGCAAGCCCCAGTGATCGATCCACTCTTGGACCTTCTCCGTCTGCGGGAGGGGGTTGCGGCCCACCTTGGAGCCGGGTAGACCCACGAAGGCGGAGGCGGCGTCCGCGTACTGGGCGGTCGGAATGTGCAGGGAGGAAAACTGGTTGAAGGCCTCGCCTTCCCCTGGTGCCCAGAGGGAGGCAAGGATGGTTGTCTTGTCACCGCGGTAAATCTTCTCACTCAACTCGTGAGGGGAGATCAAAATGCTCATGCCCCCAGATCATAGGGGCATGAGCGGGTGCTGGCGACCGTTGAGCGCGGTGAGCACTCATCGTGCTCACCGGTTTAGGCGGATTAAGCTGTGCGGGCAGCTAGCTCGAGGTGCTCGCCACCGTCGACGACGTCGACGTGCACGGTATCGCCGTCCACGATGTCACCGGCCAGCAGCTTCTTGGCCAGCTGGTCACCGATGGCCTGCTGGATCAGGCGGCGCAACGGTCGGGCGCCGTAGGCCGGGTCGTAGCCGCGCTCGGCCAGCCACAACTTGGCGGCATCGGAGACCTGCAGAGTCAGGCGACGGCCGGACAGGCGCTCGGCCAAGCCCGTGAGCTGGATGTCCACGATGCCAGAGAGCAGATCCGCGGTGAGCGGCTCAAACATCACCACATCATCAAGACGGTTGATGAACTCCGGCTTGAAGCTGCGCTTGACGGCCTCCATGACCTCCTCCTTGGTACCGCCGGCACCCAGGTTCGAGGTCAGGATGATGACCGTGTTGCGGAAATCCACGGTGCGGCCCTGCCCATCGGTCAGGCGGCCCTCATCGAGCACCTGGAGCAGCACGTCGAAGACATCCGGGTGGGCCTTCTCAACTTCGTCGAAAAGCACCAGCGTGTACGGGCGGCGACGTACAGCTTCGGTGAGCTGTCCGCCGGCGTCATAGCCCACGTATCCCGGAGGGGCACCGACGAGGCGGGCCACGGAGTGCTTCTCACCGAACTCGGACATGTCGATGCGAACCATCGCGGATTCATCATCGAAGAGGAAGTCCGCCAGAGCCTTCGCCAGCTCCGTCTTACCCACGCCCGTGGGGCCCAGGAAGAGGAAGGAACCGGTCGGACGGTTCGGGTCAGCCACACCGGCGCGGGCGCGGCGCACGGCATCGGAGACCGCGGTGACGGCCTCCTTCTGGCCCACCACGCGCTCACCCAGCACGGACTCCATGTTGAGCAGCTTCTCGGTCTCTCCCTGTAGCATCTTGCCGGCCGGGATGCCGGTCCAGGCGGAGACAACCTCCGCGATGGTGTCCGGGGTGACTTCCTCGCTGAGCATGGTGTTGTGCTGCTGCGCGGCCTTCTCCTCGGCGGCAGCCAGGTCCTTCTCCAGCGGCGGGATCTTGCCGTAGTTGATCTCGGAGGCCAGGGCTAGGTCACCATCGCGCTCCGCAATCTCTGCCTGACGGCGCAGATCCTCCAGCTGTTCCTTGATGGTCTGCACGTCATCGATGGCCTTCTTCTCATTGGCCCAGCGGGCCTTGAGCTCACCGAGCTTCTCGCGCTCATCCGCCAGCTCCTGCTGGAGGGCGGTCAGGCGGTCCTTCGAGGCCGCGTCCGACTCCTTCTTCAGGGCCAGCTCCTCAATCTCGAGGCGGCGCACGATGCGCTCCAGCTCATCGATCTCCTGCGGGGAGGAGTCAATCTCCATGCGCAGGCGGGAGCCGGCCTCATCGACCAAGTCGATGGCCTTATCCGGCAGGAAGCGGTTGGTGATGTAGCGGTGAGAGAGCTCCGCGGCAGACACCAGTGCTGAGTCCTGGATGCGCACGCCGTGGTGCACCTCGTAGCGCTCCTTGAGGCCACGGAGGATACCGATGGTGTCCTCCACGGAAGGCTCGGCGGCGTAGACCTGCTGGAAGCGGCGCTCCAGGGCGGCGTCCTTCTCGATGTACTTGCGGTACTCGTCGAGGGTGGTGGCGCCAACCAGGCGGAGTTCGCCGCGGGCCAGCATGGGCTTAATCATGTTGCCAGCATCCATGGAGCCTTCGCCCGATGCACCGGCACCCACGATGGTGTGCAGCTCATCGATGAAGGTGATGATCTGCCCGTCGGAAGCCTTAATCTCATCGAGGACGGCCTTGAGGCGCTCCTCGAACTCGCCGCGGTACTTCGCGCCGGCGACCATGGAGCCAAGGTCCAGGCTCAGCAGTGTCTTGCCCTTGAGGGATTCCGGCACGTCACCGGCTACGATGCGGCGGGCTAGGCCCTCCACAATGGCGGTCTTACCCACGCCGGGCTCACCGATGAGCACCGGGTTATTCTTCGTGCGGCGGCTGAGCACCTGGACCACGCGGCGGATCTCCTGATCGCGGCCGATCACCGGGTCAATCTTGCCCTCGCGGGCGCGGGCGGTGAGGTCCGTGGCGTACTTCTCTAGGGCCTGGAACTGTTCCTCGGGGTTCTCCGAGGTCACCTTGGCCGCGCCGCGCACGGAGGGGAAAGCGCCCTTGAGCGCGTCGTAGGTAGCGCCACGGGAGGTCAATAGCTCGGCAGCATCCGACTTGGAGCCCGCAATAGCTGCAAGCAGGACCTCGGTGGAAACGTACTCATCGCCGAGCTCACCGGCCAGCTCCTGGGCGCGGGTGAGGACGTTGAGAGCGTCGCGGTTAAAGTTCGGGTTCGCCATGTTGGCGCCCTCGGCCTTGGGGAGGGCGTCGATAAGCTGGCGCGCCTCCTTGAGAACCGTCTCCGGATCCACGCCGGTGGCCTTGAGCACCGGGGCGGCGATGCCGTCCTTCTGCTCGAGGATGGCTGCTAAGAGGTGTGCCGGGCGGATGTCCGGGTTACCGTTGGCGGAGGCCGTCTGCAGTGCTTGCTGCAGGGCCTCCTGAGTTTTAGTGGTGGGGTTAAAAGAACTCATTATTGTGTTTCTCCGTTTCTACTGTTTATCCAAACCTCCCTGCGGCTACGGCAGGGAAGGAAGCTTCACTGTCTATAACGCTACAGAACTTGAGTCTGTTCCACTCAACTAGAACTTTTTTAGATCTTTCACCCCCGGCCAGCTTGAGCGCGGTTCGCTCAAGTCTACGGTGTGCGTCTTTTACCCCGACTTAGGTCATGGGCGGGTAAGCAACGCCATTCTTGGCACTGTTCTTGGCGCTGCTGCTTGGCGGTGTTCGGCGGTGGGGTGGGATTGGCCCGCACTAAAATGCGCCTTCGTCCGAAGGGCGTTCCGCACAAGGCATCTGACAAACGGCATCTTTGGGCCTAAAAACGCCATCTGCAATGCGTAAATGGCGTTTTTAGCCGTAAAAACGCCTTATGACTGATACCTTTTGTCAGACGTCTTTTGCTGGATGCCTCCAGCATGTCACTGAAGGTACGCAGACGTTGCGCTGTGTGATTTTCTGCGTGACGCGGATTGCTGTGGATTGCCCGTGGTGTCAGTGCGCGGGGCTAGGGGTTAGCTACTGCCGCTTCCTGGGGAAGGCCGTATTTAAACGATGCTAGGACGACCGCCGCCACGGAGTAATAGAGCGACCACTTCTCGTCGAGGTCGATGTTGCGGAATTCGCCCACCGAGGCCAGGTGACACATGCCGTCGGCACCGGCCCACAGGATGAAGTTCTTGATGTAGACCAGGCGGTCCTCCGGCTCGTGCCCGGCTTCCCGCAGGGCTTCACGGGCAAAACGCATGAGCAGCGCGAAGGATTCGCTCATCTGGGTCTGCTCCTCGCCGTCCTCACTCAGCGGGACCACGGAGCCAGACGCTGCACCGATGCAGGCGCTGTAGCGCTCTGGATGCTCCACCGCGTAATGAAAATAGGCCACCGCCACGCACAGGAGCTTATCGACGGCCGAGGCCCCCTCCGGCAGCCGCTCCAAAAGGTAGAGGATGCCGTCCACGAGTTCACGGTCAGTCTCCTGCTCGACGGTTTCACGTAGAACGAAGTCATTGTCCGCCAGAGAGGCGACGAAAACATCAGAAACACCGAAGTATTCGGCGACGTTCTCAATAGTCACCGACTGCATACCGACCCACGCCGCCAGCTGGATGGCGCGCTCCACGACGGCCGCGCGGGCCCGCTCCGCGGGAAGCTCTGTCAGATCCTCGATGGCGGTAATATCCAGGGAAAGGTCCCGGCCCGGCGTAAAGCCGCCCAGCAGTGCGCGGTACTCCTGCATCGGGTGGCGCAGATCGGGAAGCTCCAACGTCTCGGCCGTCATGAACAGGGTTCCGATGAGCGCCTTGCACACCTCGCGCAGGTTGAAGCGCCGCACCACCGAATGCTGGTGCCGCAGCACGCCGAGGATGCTCAGGTGGGCCATTCCGTGGACGGTGGCCCAGCTAGCAACGCTCAGCTTTGCCAAGGTCTGGGGGCACACATCCGGCCCGACCTCAAGCTGTGCATCGACCGCGATGAGCGCGATGTTGTCATAAATCAGATCCAGCGCGTGGTTGCCCGATCTGTTGCCTTGCAGGAGGGACTGCCACTCATCCTCAAAGACGCAGCCCTTCTTTTCAAACAGGTAGCGAAAAAGCTCCGGTTCGCGCTCGGCGTACTCATAGTAGGCCTCCGTGAAGGTGGTCAGCTTGGTAAAAAGATCGGCGTAGCCAGGAGCGGCGTCGAGCGTCTCCTCCAAAAACTTGACCTTGCGCTCGGAGGCATAGCCCGGGATGGCGGCAACTATCTGCTCACGATCCGAGAATTCCGCGCGAACCTCGGCGGGAGTAACCTCCGCGAGCCTCGCCACCGACTCCACGGTAATTGCCTCATCACCCTGCGCGGCGCCAATGTGAAGAGCAGACTCGAGGATGACCTCACGAGGTGAGTCTTCATAAAGAAAATGCATATGGATTCCTAAGCCTGCGCACACTGAGGGAAAGAAAAAGAGAGGCTGCGAGAGCGCCACGCTGACAGCTTCCTGAATTTTAGCCTTTTTCTTCTCACAAGAGCAATGCAAGCTGAGATTCATTTCGCACTACTACTCAGGACTTGCTTAAAACGAGAAAACCCTCAAGCCATAAGGCTGAGGGTTTTCACGTGCTAGCAGGTCAGCGTCTACTTCGATGAACCGACGTGCCCGATGCCTTCCTTGAAGATGGTGCCGCGCGGCGGCATCATGCCGCTGAACTTGAAGACGAGGTAAATAACCACCGCGATACCCAGGGAGATCCAGCCGAAGCCGGCGGTAAAGCCGTACATCACCGACAGCGGCGCGATGATGGTCCAGGAGATCTCGAAGGGGCCGAAGCCAATGTAGGCCATGCCATACTCCGACAGTGTGCCGGACTTGAGCTTCGGGTCCACGATCTTGAGAATCGCAATACCGGTGGCCACGGTCGCCGTCGCCCAGCCCCAGCCGAAAATGCCGCGCTCAATCCAGCGCTCGCCGAAGAACTCGGCGGGGAACCACATGAGGAAGAATGCACAGTAAATGGTGCCCAAGAAGAAGAGCAGGAGAAGAGCCTGCCAGTAGGCGGCCACAGCGGCCGGCACAATGGCGGCCACGCCGAAGGCAATGAGGTAGTCGGTTGCCGCACCGGACACCGAGCTCACCGTGTCCTTATCCAGGTAATCCTTGGCGCCCACCATGTTCATCACTGCACGGAAGAGCAGGCCCACGACCATGGACATAGCGAACAGCGGGATGGAGACGTTCTCCCACACGGAGGCGATCCCTTTGTTAATGCCGTAGGCCGTCATCACGGTCAGGGCGATGAAGCCCACGTGGAGGGTGATGGGCTCGATGGCGGAGGGGTTCGTCGTGGCGCGGCCCAGCGAAGGGCGGTCCTCCAAGCGCGAGATGTAGCCGCGGCGCAGCTCCTCCGGGAGCTCCTTCGGAACGTGGGAAACCTTGCCCTTGCGAATGCCCCAGTTACCGGCGACGATACCGCCGATGATGGCGGCCAGCGTACCCACGGTGGCGGAGGTAAAGCCTAGGGAGGCTGCGGCATCTGCACCCACGCCTTCCAGGGCACTGCCAACAGCCGCCGCGGTACCGAAGCCACCCGTGAAGCCAACGGGCAGCATCATGCCGAACCAGTCCGGGGTGTCGAAGGCCGGCTTGAACAGGAGAAGACCCAAAACAATGAACAGGCCCCACTGGCCGGTGAACATCATGGTGGAGTAGCCCCACATATTGCGGGCACCCTTGCCCATGTTGCCGCCCATCTCCATAGAGTAGGCCATGGAGGCGAAGACTACGGCGATGAGCAGCGAGGTGTAATCACCAAGATTGTCGGAGAAACCGATCCAGCCCAAGACATTAGGGCCTAAGAGCAGGCCGAGTAGACCTGCCGTGATGGGGGCAGGCAAGAGCAAATCCTGAAACACGAACTTGATCTGGTGGCGCAGAACGTTGCCGATAACCATGAGCAAAGAAATCCAGCCCACGTCTGTCATGATTGTGAACGCAGAGAATTCTTCCATGCGAAAACTTCCTTCCATGCCGCCCACGGCGGCGTCCTTGAGACGAGACTCACCCTCTTTCGGGAAATGATCCGTTGATTACACTACAACTCCCTTCCCGCTTTTCCACCCCTGGCATATAACCCTAGGGTGATGTAGCTCTACCCCCAGGGGCTAGGATGGGCGGGCATGAGGGAACTGGGTGAGCATCTACGCAACCATGCTGAAGACTATCGCGATGCAGTACACAGGCACTTTTTCGCCAACGTCGCCGAATCCCGCCAAGTCTTTGCCCTATCGATGAAGGACACGCACCCCTCCATGGCCCCCGCGCTCGCGTGGGTGCTGGAGAATGTGGAGGACGGTGAGGTACAGGGGGACGTCGCCAAGCGCCTGGCACGTATGGGCCGCGATCATCGCCGCCACGGTTTCCCCCCTGAGGTCTAT
The DNA here is from genome assembly GCF_039907205.1 of Corynebacterium sp. c25Ua_47. Taxonomy (NCBI): domain Bacteria; kingdom Bacillati; phylum Actinomycetota; class Actinomycetes; order Mycobacteriales; family Corynebacteriaceae; genus Corynebacterium; species Corynebacterium sp. c25Ua_47. Next base: position 26,325 of record NZ_JASBOH010000004.1, read on the forward strand.
CCGAAATTCGAGGCATCGCTCGTTCACGGGCTTGAGGTTCTGGGGCTTACCCCGTACCAGCACGACGTCGCCACGCGCACCATTTCCCAGGTGTGCTCCATCATGCGCGCCGCGGCGCAGGAGGCGGACTCCGATGGTATTCCCCCTGCCCACAGCGCCCAGGTGGTAGCCGTTGACAAGCCGAACCGGCGCACTGCGGTGATCCGGCTGGAATCGGGCGTGGCGCTGGATTACCGCGCGGGGCAGTACGTTCCGGTGACATCTCAGCTCACGCCCGGCACCTGGCGTCCGCTGACCCCGGCGGCACCCCCGGAGGACTCAGGACAGCTGACATTCCACCTCGCGCTGGCCGGTGAGGCCTCCTCCATGCTGGCCAAGGCGCAGCCGGGTGATTGGTGGACGCTGGGCGCGCCCGCCGGTGAGCCGCCGCGACTGGATGACACGACGACATTGATTTCCTTCGGTACCGGCTGGGCAGGCGCGCGGGCGCTGCTTCTCGACGGCCTAGCGAACGGCCTTCCCTCCGGCCTCCAGGTCTATGCCGTGGCTCCTTCGCCGGGCGAGCACTATGACACGGAATTCCAGGCCAACCTGCAAGCTGTGGCTCCAGGCCTAAAGCTGCGCCACATCGTCCGGGATGGGCAGGACCCCTGGCTGCTCGGCGCACAACCAGCCGCCGCAGGCTTCGATCCCGTGGTGGCCAAGGAGCCGATGGAACCGGTGCTTGCCGAGGGAACTGACCGCCGCTTCGTGCTCATCGGCCCGGCCGACCGCGTCGAGCTAGCCCAGGCGGCCCTGCTTTCGGGCGGCGTTAAAGAGGAGGCGATCACCACGGATAGTTGGCAGCGTGGCCACGAGTGGGCGGCCTCCGCTGCGGAGCTCGACGGCTGGGGCGATGACTGGGAAGCCTGGGCGGCGTGGAAGAAATCCCAATGGGCCTAAGCGCTCAGGCGTCCAAAACGGGGAGGGACTGGCGGACCTTTGCCACGGTGTCTGGGTCTACCTCGCCGTAGAGGGTTTCTTGCTCATAGCCGGCTTCAGCAAGACGCGTGCCATCTGGCGCCACGAGAACAGAGTGCCCGATACCAGTCGGCCCAGAGGCCTGGCCCGCCTTGGCCTCGCCGCCGGGGCGAGCCTGGCCAGCCGCCAGGATGTACGTCGTGGAATCGAGCGCCCGCGCTGCGCTGAGCAGGCGCCACTGTTCCAGCTTGCCCGGGCCATCCGCCCAGCTGGTGGGCACGACGATGAGCTGGGCGCCCTGGCGGGCGAGTTCCTTGAACTGCTCGGGGAAGCGGATGTCATAGCAGGTGGCCACGCCCACAGTGAGGCTCCCGGCCTCGAAGGTAACGAGTGATTCACCCGGCCGGACGGTATCGGATTCCTTGTATTTGAAGGCATCGTAGGTGTGGATTTTCTCGTAACCGCTGAGGACTCCGGGCCCGGCGATGAGCGCGACGTTGGCCACGCGGTTGATGGTTTTCTCACCGCGCTCGACGGTGTCCGCCGGGGCGAACATTCCCAGGACCACGTACACGCCGAGTTCTTCCGCTAGGGCGCGCACCGCGGTGGCGGTGGGCCCATCGAGCCCCTCCGCGTTCGTATCGAGGCGCCCGGAGTCGAAGCTTTGGGTGGTAGCTTCCGGCAGGACGATGAGCTGCGCGCCGTTATCCGCGGCTTCCCGGATCTTGTCGAGTGCTACGGCGAGGTTCTTTTCAACGTCCCCGGTGCTGGTCAATTGAACTGCTGCTACCTTCATGCGGCCCACGGTAGACGAGCCCGGACTAGTTATCCACAGATTTCGCGGATTCAGTGCCGCAGTCCTTTACTGCGGGTGGGCTGCTGGCGCAGTCTCGATGCTATGAACCATCTCGCCATTGACCGCGGTACCCGCCAGCAGATCCGCTCCCTCTTCGACCATTCCTCCCCCACCGCGTTGCCCTCCGTGCGGCAGCCTCCCCGGACCGCGCGTGCTTTGGAGATTCTCGGCGCGCGGTGGGAGGAGTCACGAAGGCTCAGCGAGGGTGCGCGGCGAGCCCAATTGGAGGAGCTGGACCGCTTCGTGGGTGTGGCCCAGGGTGTCGATGCGGAGCTTTCTTCTTTCTTGGGAGACACCCAATGAGTACGGCCTCGGCATTGCGCGCGGAAGCTTTCCGTTTGGAGGATTATGCCGCTGAGCTTGCTCGATATATCGATGCCTCGCACCATCATTGGGTAGCGCTAGCGATTTCTGGGGCGGCCGCGGACGCAGCGCGCGGCACCCTCCACAGCGCCACCGATGCACTGCTGGGTCCGGCGCAGCAGATGCGCGTGGCGGCACACATCGTGAGCCTTTATGCGCCGTTGATGGAGCGGATTGAGCAGCTGCGCGCCCGAGCCCTTCGGCTCGCTGTGGTTCCCGCTCTTGCGGAGCCCGTCAGCGCGGTGCTGGGGCACCTCGACACGCTGGCCGATGCCCTCGACTGGGCCTGCGCTCGTCAGCTGAGCGCCTTGTGCACCCCGGAGCTGGGTGAGCCACCGACTCGCCTGGAGGATTTCAGCGAGCTATCCCTGGCGGAATTGCATGAGGTCCAGCTGACCATGGCCAGCGAGGAGGTCCGCTCCCTGGTTGCAGCTAATCCGGACCTCACCGTGCTGGAGGCCAGTCCCGGACGGCTGGTGGTGCTCGTCGACCCAGAGAATATCGGCACGCACGCGGCCCAAGTCAGCACGTTTGTGGGCGGGGTCGGCTCCTCCGAGCCTGGCAGCTGGCCCACCGCAGTGGAGCGCGCCCGGGCCATCGCCCACGCCACGCATGGGCCCGCCGTGGCGTGGATTGGCTATGCTGCCCCCACCTCGCTGTCCCGCGCGGCACACGAGGAGCCGGCGCGCCGCGGCGCTACTGAACTCATCCGCTTCCAGCGCGCCCTGCGGCAACGCTTCCCTGGTGCCCAACACATGGTGATCGGCTACTCCTATGGGTCCGTAGTGGCGGGCAAGGCTGCGCAGCAGGACTATGTTGCGGATGACGTCGTTCTCGTCGGCAGCCCGGGCGCCTCCGTAGCTCACGCCTCGCAACTGCACGGCCGGGTTTGGAGCGCACGCAACGCCGAGGATCCGATCGCCGCCACCACCGGACCGCGCGGCGGCATCCACGGCCCAGATCCTTCCTCCCCTGCCTTCGGCGCCACCGCGGTGCCGGGCGCGAGCGGGCTACCGGGCGATCATGGCTCCTATTGGAAAGACCCCGCATTTCTGCGGGGCCTGGGGGTCATAGCCAGCAGATATTAGAACAGGCCAGCCTGCTCCTCAGAGTAGGACACCAGCATGTTCTTGGTCTCCTGGTAGTGAGCGAGCATCATGAGGTGGTTCTCGCGGCCGATGCCGGATTCCTTGTAACCACCGAACGCACTGTGGGCGGGGTACACGTGGTAGTGGTTGACCCACACGCGGCCGGCCTGGATTTCGCGGCCGGCGCGGTAGCAGGTGTTCTGGTGGCGCGACCACACACCGGCGCCGAGGCCGAAGTTGGTGTCGTTGGCAATCTGGATGGCTTCCTCGAAGTTCTTGAATGTAGCCACGGAGAGCACCGGACCGAAAATTTCCTCGCGGAAGATGCGCATGTCATTGGTTCCACGGAAGACGGTCGGCTCAATGTAGTAGCCGTTCTCCAAGCCCTCTACCTTGTTCACGTGGCCACCGATGAGGGTTTCCGCGCCTTCCTTCGGGCCGATCTCGAGGTATTCGGTGATCTTGTCCATCTGCTCCTGGGATGCCTGCGCGCCCATCATCGTTTCGGTGTCGAGCGGGTGGCCGATCTTGATCTTCTTCACGCGCTCCACGGCCAGCTCCAGGAACTTGTCCGCGATGTCCTCGTGGATGAGCGCACGCGATGGGCAGGTGCAGACCTCACCCTGGTTGAGAGCGAACATAACGAAGCCCTCGACGCACTTCTCCAGGTAAGCATCGTCCTTGTCCATGATGTCCGCGAAGAAGATGGACGGTGACTTGCCGCCGAGCTCCAGGGTGACCGGAATGACCTTGTCCGCAGCGGCCTTGTTAATGATTTTGCCCACCGGGGTGGAGCCGGTGAAGGCAATCTTGGCGATGCGGTCCGAGGTGGACAACGCCACGCCTGCCTCCTCACCTACACCGTTGACGATGTTGAGCACGCCCTTCGGCAGGAGGTCCTCAATGAGCTCAATGAGCAGCAGGATGGAGGCCGGGGTCTGCTCGGCAGGCTTCATCACGATGGTGTTGCCCGCAGCCAGCGCCGGCGCGATCTTCCACGCCGCCATGAGCAGCGGGAAGTTCCACGGGATAATCTGGCCCACAACGCCCAGCGGCTCGTGGAAGTGGTAAGCCACAGTGTCCTGGTCAATCTGCGACAGGCGGCCCTCCTGCGCGCGGATGGCGCCGGCGAAGTAGCGGAAGTGGTCGACCGCCAGCGGGATGTCGGCGGCGAGGGTCTCGCGCACGGCCTTGCCGTTCTCCCAGGTCTCCGCGACGGCGATCTTTTCCAAGTTCTCCTCGATGCGGTCGGCGATGCGGTGCAGCAGAAGCGCGCGCTCTGCCGGGGTGGTCTTACCGAAGGTCTCGAAAGCCTTCTCCGCAGCGTCAATGGCCAGGTTGATATCCGCCTCCTTGCCGCGGGCAACCTGGCAGAAGACCTCACCGGTAACCGGGGTGATGTTGTCCATGTATTCGCCGTCGACCGGCGGTACCCACGCGCCGCCGATGTAGTTGTCGTAGCGCTCGCGGTAGTTGACGATGGCGTCTGCGGTTCCGGGGTTAGCGTACAAAGTCATGGTCATCGCACCTTTCTCGTTGTCTTAAGGGTTTCCGTTGCGCCTTCACCAGTGGTTCTCGAACACATTCTCCAAGAAATGTGACAGGCCGCACAACGTTGGGTGCGAGTGTAGCGCTATTTTTCAACAAACTCACGTTTTCTACAAGGAAAGCTTTTTCTTCTGGACGGTTGCCGCCAGAAAAAGTGCCCGAGTTGCCAAAGATCATGCCCACAATTGCTCTGGACCGTGGATCTTTGGCAACTCGGGCACTTGTTAAGTGGAGAGTACGGAGCCTCAGTCCGACTTGCTCAAAACGAAAAGAACCCCCTCCGCGAAGGAGGGGGACGTGCCTAGCTGTCGCGGCGGCGGTTGCGCCGCGGCGTCCACATCACCACGGAGGTAGAACGAGGAACGTGGACCAGCTCGCCGCGCGATGGTCGCGCCTGGCTGCGCAGGCGGTCGACCTCCGCCTGCAGCTCATCGCGCTCGGCCGCGAGGCGGTCCCGCTCCGCGGTCAGCTCGATGATGGATTTGATGCCGGCCAGATTCACGCCATCATCTTGCGAGAGTGCCTGAATCTTGCGCAAGAGCTCGATGTCGCTCTCGGAATAGCGGCGCCCACCCCCGGAGGTGCGGGCTGGGGAGACCAGCCCCATCCGGTCATACGTGCGCAGAGTTTGAGCGTGCATGCCGGATAGTTCCGCGGCAACAGAGATGACGTACATCGCCTTGGGCTGGGCCGCATCGGTTCGATTTGTGTCGTCCTTGCTCATCTCACACCTCCTTCTAGCGAGTCACCGTATTGCCGGCCCATCCAGCACGCGGATCGAAGCCGGAGTCCTTCTCCGCCTGCGCGTAGCTGCGCAGCGCCGAGGAGGCTGCGGCATCCAGCGTGGAAGGCACGGTGACCTGCACGGTCACCATGAGGTCGCCGGCCTTGCCGCCACGCTTGGCCACGCCGCGACCTTTGACGCGCAGCGTGCGTCCGTCGGGCGTTCCCGCCGGTACCTTGACGCGCACGGGTGAATCGAGGGTCGGCACCGTAATGGTGTCCCCCAAGGCCAGTTCGGCAAAGGAGACGGGGACGGTGACGTGTAGGTCATCGCCTTCCCGAGTGAAGACCTTGTCGGGCTTCACCGTGACCGCTACGAAGAGATCGCCGGACGGGGTGCCGTTCGGCCCCGCTTCGCCCTGGCCAGCCAGGCGCACCTTTTGCCCATCGATGACCCCGGCGGGGATACGTACCGTAATCGAGCGGGTGCGGTGTACCGTTCCGGTGCCAGAGCAATCCACACACGGATCCTCCGCGCGCTGGCCGGTGCCCCCACAGTCGGTACACGGCGCCGAGAAACCGAAGGAGCCGCGCTGTTCCGAGGTGAACCCGGTGCCATCACACGTCGAGCACGTCGACAGCTTGCCGGTCTTCGAGCCGGAACCGTGGCACGTGGTACAGGGGGCTTCGCCGCTCAACTGCAGCGGGATGGTGGTCCCCTTGGCCGCCTCGCGGAAGTCGAGGGTTATGTGCGTTTCGACGTCGGCCCCCCGCGACGGCCGAGCTGTGTGGCCAGCACCACCGCCGCGGTTGAAAACGCCACCGAAGATATCCCCCAGACCGCCGCCTTGAGACGCTCCTCGAGCGGATCCTCCGAAGATGTCCGAGAGGTCGAAGTCTTGCGCACCCGGTCCACCCATGTGCGTGGATCGAAACCCGCCGGGAAACCCGGCGCCTCCTCTCCGTCCAAAGCCGCCGCCGCGCATCATGGCCTTGAACTCGTCATAGTCCTTGCGGGTAGCTTTATCAGACAGCACATCATAGGCTTCGGCCACCTGCTTGAATTTCTCCGCCGCCGCGGGATTATCCGGGTTGGCGTCGGGGTGATTCTGGCGGGCCAGCTTGCGGTACGCGTGCTTAATTTCTTCAGCGGTAGCGGATGAGGAGACCCCCAGATCCGCGTAATAATCCTTGTCTGCCCATTCTGGCTTAGCGTTCACTGGGCATCTCCTCCTTTCAGGAGAATCGTTAATCGGTTGGGTTTAAAGATTTTTTGCTAAGTAAAAATGCTAACTAAGTAGTGAAAAGAACAGTGGCGCCAAGGAATACTCAAACCCTGACGCCACCTGCGATGCCTATTCTGCGTTATCCGGGCTGTCCGGACCGTCAGCGGCATCGGCTGACTCGGCGGGGTCGGCGATAATCACCATGGCGGTGCGCACAACGCGCTCGCCCACCGTGTAGCCGCGGCGCAGAACCGTGCCGATGACCTGCTCGTCACCGGTGGACAGGTCCTGAACTGCCTCGTGCACCTCGGGGTCGAAGGCATCGCCCTCGGCACCGAACGGGGTCAGCTGGTTGTTGGTCAGCACGCCCGTGAGCTTGTCCGCGATGGCCTTGAGCGGGCCCTCATTGAGGTCACCGTGCTGGCGTGCGAGCTCCAGGTCATCAAGGATAGGCAAGAAGTCTGCCAGGACCTTGGCCTTGGTGGTCTCGATCACGGCCTGGCGGTCGCGCTCAGTGCGGCGGCGGTAGTTGGTGTACTCCGCGTTGAGGCGCTGCAGGTCCTCGGTGCGCTCAGCCAGCTGAGCCTCCAGGGAATTCTCTGCGACGGTGTCCTCACCAGCGGCCGCTTCTTCGGTGATGTCGCGGGCGGCATCCTCAACCGCGGCCTCTGCCTCAGCGGTGCCCGCGGTGGCAGCATCGGCCTGCGCCTCAGCGGCCTCGTCGGTGGCACCGTCGGCAGAAGCAGCCTCGGCGGCGGCAGCCTCCGCAGCCTCAGCGGAGGTTGCCTCAGGGTCGGTGTTGGCCGGGTTGCCCGGGTCCTGAGGGGAGGTCATGGTTTACTTCTCCTTGTTCTCGTCGTCCTCGTCGACAACCTCGGCGTCGACGACGTTCGGGTCACCAGCGGTCTCACCAGCAGCGGCACCCTCGGCACCTGCCTCAGCAGCCTGTGCCTCGTACAGGACCTTGCCCAGCTCCTGAGACTCGGTGCCAAGCTTCTCGACGGCCGACTTAATCGCCTCAATGTCATCACCCTTGAGGGCCTCGTCGACGGCGTCGGCAGCCTCGGTCACGCGAGTCTTGAGGTCCTCCGGCAGCTTGTCGGCGTTCTCATCCATGAACTTGCGGGTCTGGTAGGAGGTGGATTCCGCCTGGTTGCGGGTCTCCTGCTCCTCTCGGCGCTTCTTGTCCTCCTCGGCGTGAGCCTCGGCATCCTTGACCATGCGGTCGATCTCCTCCTGGGACAGGCCGGAACCATCCTGAATCTTGATGGTGTTCTCCTTGCCGGTGGCCTTGTCCTTAGCGGAGACGGAGACGATGCCGTTGGCGTCGATGTCGAAGGTGACCTCAATCTGCGGGACACCGCGCGGTGCCGGGGCGATGCCGCCGAGCTCGAAGGAGCCGAGCAGCTTGTTGGCGGAAGCCATCTCGCGCTCGCCCTGGTAGACCTGAATCTGCACGGAAGGCTGGTTGTCATCAGCCGTGGTGAAGGTCTCGGACTTCTTGGTCGGGATGGTGGTGTTGCGCTCGATGAGCTTGGTCATCACGCCACCCTTGGTCTCGATGCCGAGGGAGAGCGGGGTGACGTCGAGAAGCAGCACGTCCTTGACCTCACCGCGCAGCACGCCTGCCTGGAGAGCAGCGCCGACTGCCACGACCTCGTCCGGGTTAACGCCCTTGTTCGGATCCTTGCCGGTCATTTCCTTCACCAGGTCGGACACAGCCGGCATACGGGTGGAGCCACCGACGAGAACCACGTGGTCAACCTGGGACAGGGACAGGCCAGCATCCTTGATGACCTGGTTGAACGGCTCCTTGGTGCGGTCCAGCAGGTCCTGGGTGATCTTCTGGAACTCGGTGCGGGACAGGGTCTCATCCAGGAAGAGCGGGTTCTTCTCCGCGTCCACCGTGATGTACGGCAGGTTGATGTTGGCGGACTGGGAGGAGGACAGCTCAATCTTGGCCTTCTCCGCAGCCTCACGCAGGCGCTGGACGGCGCGCTTATCCTTGGTCAGGTCAACGCCCTGGGAAGCCTTGAACTTATCCACGAGCCAGTCGACGATGCGCTGGTCCCAGTCGTCACCACCGAGCTGGTTGTCACCAGCGGTAGCCATAACCTCAACCACGCCGTCACCGATCTCCAGCAGGGAGACGTCGAAGGTACCGCCGCCCAGGTCGAAGACCAGGATGGTCTGCTCCTGCTCGCCCTTCTCCAGACCGTAGGCCAGTGCAGCGGCGGTCGGCTCGTTAACAATGCGCAGGACGTTGAGGCCTGCGATCTGGCCGGCCTCCTTGGTGGCCTGGCGCTGGGAGTCCTCGAAGTAAGCCGGGACGGTAATAACGGCGTCGGTAACGTCCTCACCCAGGTAAGCCTCGGCGTCGCGCTTGAGCTTCATGAGCGTGCGGGCCGAAATCTCCTGCGGGGTGTACTTCTTGTCATCAATGTCGATGGTCCAGTCAGTGCCGATGTGGCGCTTAACGGAGCGGATGGTGCGGTCAACGTTGGTGACCGCCTGGTTCTTAGCGGACTGGCCGACGAGGATTTCGCCGTTCTTAGCGAAAGCCACGACGGACGGGGTGGTGCGGGAACCCTCCGAGTTAGCGATAACGGTGGCCTCGCCACCTTCCAGAACGGATACGACCGAGTTGGTGGTACCGAGGTCAATTCCTACTGCGCGTCCCATAATCTTTTCTCCTTGCTTGTTGGGGTTTGTTCTTAAGTTGATAGTGCGCGACTCAACTTCCGCCGCGTTCAGGGTTGAACTCTAACAGAAGCGGCACCCATTGTCATCCAAACCTGAGCGCCGGTCACTCAACCTACACAACGCGGGCAAACCCAAAGTTGTTCCCGATCCACTCAACTTTTTTAATTACCGCCCACACGCTGGGAAAACAAAACCGGTTTGGCGGAAACTCACCCCACAGGGACGATTGCTGGCTCACCGTCCACATCTACAACGCGGACTGTCAGCCCATAGAGTTCCTCAATAAGGGCAGGGGTAATGACGTCGCGCGGCACGCCCGCGTCCCACACCTTTCCATCTTTCATCGCCACGACGCGATCCGCATAGCGCAATACATGCGCCAAGTCATGAATGACCGCAATGAGGGTTTTGTTTCCTGCCAGCTGTCGCATCAGCCGCATGAAGGAATGCTGGTATCCGATGTCAAGAGCGCTCGTTGGCTCATCCAAGAAGAGCACAGGCGTTTCCTGGGCGAGGGCCATAGCCAGCCAAGCACGCTGACGCTGACCACCAGACAACGCCGCTACCTCGGCCGTCTCCAGTTCTTCAAGGCCTACCTTTGCTAGCGCGCGACTAACAGCACGCTCGTCCTCCTGACTCCTCCACCCCATAAATCCTTGGTGGGCGAAGCGCCCGCGCGCGACCAGTTCCCTGACATTGATCCCTTCGGGAGCTATGGATTGCTGCGACATCACGGCGACGCGCCGAGCGTAGCTTCGCCGAGAGAATGCGGCTGCATCTTGTTCGCCAATGCGCACCGCGCCCGCGTTCGGTGTTTCCAACCGCGCCAACACCTTGACCAAAGTGGATTTTCCACAACCATTGGGACCGATAATGGCAGTGAATTTCCCGGCCGGAAAAGACACATCCACCGAGTCGAGAATTAGCGGGGCAGTCCTCCCGTAGGACATGCTCACCCCCTCAGCCCGCACGCTCGGCGCACCGTCACATACTTTTTGCTGGTTCACTTTACTGACCTTTCATTCCGGCAGCTCGGGATTGCCACAGCAGCAGACCCGCCAGATAGATGCCACCGGCGCACACCGTAATAAGACCGGCAGGCAGAGTAATTGGGAAAAACAGTCGCTGCCCTGCTAAGTCGGCAGCGAGCAAGAAAAGAGCACCGAGGACTCCAGAGAGCAACACCGGTGTCCTGTCTGGACGCGAGAGCAACCGAGCCATATGCGGGGCCGCGAGGGCGATAAATGAGATTGGACCCGCTATCGCCGTCGATACAGCGACAAGAACTGTGCCAACCAGAACCATCACCACACGTGCACGACTCACGTTCAACCCCAACGCACTCGCCGCGCTATCCCCCAGGGCAAGCGCGTCGCACCAGCCACGCAGCAGCAACCCAGCGACGCACGCCGCGCCTCCCAGCACCCCCAATGGAATAACTCGTGCCCAGGACACAGCATTCAATGTTCCAGCAGCCCAAGTCGCCGCGCCTAAGGATTGCTCCAACTCACCGCTAAGAATCAACCACTTGTTTATTGCTGAAAGAAAGAACGTCACTCCAATCCCCACCACAATCAGTCTTGCTCCCGTAAGCCTTCCTGCAAATGAAAGCCCCATGATGAGTAACGCAGTGAGAGCCCCACCCACCAATGCGCCTAGCGCAATGTTGAACGCGGAGCTAAAGCCCGCCAAGGAAACCGCGATGACACCGGTATAGGCACCGGTATTAAACCCGATGATGTCGGGCGACCCCAGAGGATTGTGAGTAAGGATCTGAAAGATGGCGCCCGCTATGCCCAAACACATTCCTACGACAATCGCAGCAACCACCCGCGGAGCACGCCATTGCCACACGACGGTGGCCGCAAAGTCAGTGCTATTGGGATTCGTAGCCACGGACCACAACGCTGCGCTTTCTTGCCCGGCACCAGGCGAGAAGAGCGAATAGGCAGCAATAGCCAGCGCGACAATCACAATGCCCGTAAAGGACAAAACACTTCTCACGCTCACAATCACAGCCTCCTTCCAGCGCGATGGGACAGCGCAATCAATACTGGGGCACCAATGAGCGACACCGTGACGCCAGCCGGCAACTCAGCAGCAGTGAGGTAGCGCCCCACAATATCGGCTCCCAACAAAAACAAAGGCCCCACCACGGCAGCGGCGACAAGCTGTGCCCGTTCTTCATATATCCCGCACAGCCTGACAACATGCGGGATGACTAATCCGACAAATACAATCACCCCCGCCGCTGCGGTAGCGGTAGCAGCCAACACTGTTACCGCCGCGACAAGTCCCAAACGAGTCAGTTTGAGGTTGATACCGAGACCCGCCGCAACGTCATCCCCCAGAGCAAGGGGCGGCAAATGGCGCGCAAAGGCAATCAGCAGCACCACACCAACTGCTAACCCGCCGGCTGTAATCGCCACCGGTGTCCACGAGGCCACGTCAACAGAGCCCGTCACCCACGCGCGGATACGTGCAAAAGAGTGCGGATCTACCAGGATGAGAGCGGAGGAAAGCCCTTCACATACCGCCCCGATGGCTACACCTGCAAGAATCAGTCTCAGCGGATCAACATCGCCAGCTCTGCCACGCCCTACCGCGGTGACCAGCAGCATGGTCACTGCCGCACCGATGATGGCTGCGAGCGAAAAAGCAAAAGGTGATTGCCACCCCCACCAGCCCAGAGCAATGGCCGCGGCCAAGCTGGCGCCTACGTTAATCCCGAAAACTCCGGTATCTGCCAAAGGGTTGCGCGTCATAATCTGCAGAACTGCACCAGCGAGAGCCAAAGCACAGCCCGCACAAACGGCCACGAGAGTACGGGGAAGCCGCCTCTCCCACACGATCGAGGAAGCTATACCAGGCTGACCTCGAAGGGCGGCCAACACGTCACTGAAAGGAATGCTGCGCGCCCCCAACGCCAGCGACAGCCCCACGCCGATACAGAGAATGGCAAGGCCAGCAACTACTACCCGACCAAGACGCCGAGTATTTCCCTTTCCGGTGTGCACCCCCTGCTCAATCACCAACACCACCCAAACACCTTCATACGCTCACGTTTCCTTAGCTTGACCTAATTTAGGTTAGGCTACCTTTTATGACTACTCGAAAGAAAATCGCGTCTCACATCCCACTCCTCCGCCTTACCGCTGTTGGCCTTACCGCAGCGCTAGCTCTCACCGGTTGCGCCAGCCTCGAAAACGCCGATTCAAACACCGGCGGGTCCAGCTCATCCTCTCCAGCAGAGAAGGAAACAGGAAAATCCAACTCCGCCGCAGGAAATGACTCCGTGGCAACTGGTGGCGAGGGCTTTGCTGGAGCCAGAGAGAAGACCCAATCCTTTGGCAGCGATGCAGCTCCCGGCCAGTTCCCCCGCACCGTCACACATGCCCGTGGTACGACCGAGCTCAAAGAGAAGCCTCAACGAGTAGTCGTTCTCGAAAGCGGCGAGCTCGACTCCGTCCTTGCCCTTGGCATGAAGCCAGTCGGCATGACCACGTCTAAGGGTCAGAACCCCGTCCCCGATTACATGGCCGACAAAGCAAGTGACATCGAAACGGTAGGCACGATCAACGAAGTCAATATGGAAAAGATCGCCTCACTACAACCGGACCTCATCATCGGCTCGCAGCTGCGCATGGATAAGTATTATGACCAATTCAGCTCCATCGCGCCTACCGTTTTCTCGATTCGCCCTGGGTACACTTGGAAAGAAAACTTCCACCTGATCGGTGAAGCCCTCGGCGAGGAAGAGCGCACCGAACAAGTCATGGCCGACTACGACAAGAAGATCGAAGAAGTAAAGAAGGTCATTAAGGACGGGCCAGCTAGCGAAGACACCACCGTCACCATTCTGCGCTTCATGCCGGGCAAAGTACGCCTCTACGGGCGCCTTTCACTCATTGGAACGGTGCTTGATGACGCCGGCCTCGCCCGCCCCGCCAACCAGGACATCGAAGAGCTCGCTGCAGAAATCTCACCGGAGAACATTGACCAAGCGGACGCCGACTACATCTTCTACTGCAGCTACGGAGATCCCTCCGCCACCGGCCAAGACACCGCCATTTCCACTGCGGCGTTCCAGCAGCTTCCAGCGGTTAAAGACGGCCATGCTATCGAGGTCAGCGACGATACGTGGGCACTCGGCCTAGGTCCAATGGGCGCACAGAAGATCGCGACAGATCTCACGGAGTATCTCAGTCACTAACACGGGGGTAGCAACCTCCCCTCAAAACAACACCTGTGGGATTGACTCACCCCAACATAAGGGGCTAGCTTTCATATAAGCGAGATGGGTTACATGTCTGCACCCACTGTGTGGCGGACCATGTTAAAGGCGCCTATTTTTCGCTGGCCCGGCCAAGCCACCGCTTGGCCGTTTCCCCACGCAAGAAGGGTGGTCACATATGAATGCTTACTTCATTAGACAGCGTCGTTCTTCCGACCGGCCTCCAGTTGTGCACGCCAACGTTAAGTAAGCCCTCTTATCACACAAACTGGACAGGCTAATCAGCGCCGCACAGAGCTTGAGCAACTGCTGGACTCGATAGTTTGTGTTCTTTCCGCATTCCATAAGGCTGTACCAGTGTGCCTTGAGACCCATAAAGGTTGTAATCCATGACTAACGATGCTCATACCCCCGTGCCCGAATCCACCGACATCGACGCCGCGCTGATCGACGCCGCCGCGGCCCAAGCCCACTCCTGGCTCGCCTCCACTGCCGACGAACAGGATCCGGCCACAGAACAGCTCGCTGACTTATTGCGCAACCCGGACGGAGTGGCCTTCACCATGGACTTCGTCGACCGCGTCATGCGCCCCGAAGATGACAAGGTAGCCGCCCACGCACTGAAGTCCGTCACCACCACCTACGATGCTTCCTTCCTCGGCCTCATCAACGGATCGCTGGTGGGCCTGGGTGGCTTCTTCGGCCCGATCCTGCCCAACCTGGTCATGCCGCTGGCCCGCATGCGCATGCGCCAGATGGTCGGCCACCTGGTCCTCGACGCTGAGAGCGATGCCCTGAACAAGACCCTGGACAAGGCCGCCGAGTCCGGCGAGCAACTCAACCTCAACCTCCTCGGCGAGGCCGTGCTGGGTGATGCGGAAGCGCGCTCCCGCGCTGAGCGCACCCTCAAGCTCATCAAGAACCCGCGCGTGACCTACGTGTCCGTCAAGGCTTCCTCCATGGTGGCCCAGCTCAACCCCTGGGATATCGAGGGTTCCTTGGTCCGCCTCAAGGAGCGCCTGCGCCCGCTGTACGAGGCCGCCGCGCGCCGCCCGGACAAGGTCTTCATCAACCTGGATATGGAGGAATACCACGACCTCCACCTCACCGTGCGCCTGTTCACCGAGCTGCTCAGCGAGCCGGAGTTCATCAACCTCGAGGCCGGCATCGTGCTGCAGGCCTACCTGCCGGATACCTTCGACGCTCTGACGCACCTCGCCGAGTTCGCTAAGCAGCGCGTGGCCGAGGGCGGCTCCCACATCAAGATTCGCATCGTCAAGGGCGCAAACCTTTCCATGGAGCACGTCCAGGGCGAGATCCACGGCTGGCCGGCAGCGCCCTATGCCACCAAGGATGAGGTGGACGCCAACTACTACCGCCTGCTCGACTACATCCTGCGCCCCGAGTTCGCCGATTGCGTGCGCATCGGCGTGGCCACCCACAACCTCTACACCGCGGCGTTTGCCTACAAGCTGGGCACCAAGCGCGGCGTGATGCGCATGATGGATTCCGAGATGCTCCAGGGCATGTCCCCGGCTCAGCAGACCGCGGTCCGCGAGGCCTTCGAGGGCCGCCAGATCCTCTACACCCCGGTCGTGCACATGGAGGACTTCGACGTCGCTGTCTCCTACCTGGTGCGCCGCTTGGAGGAGAACTCCGCTCCGCAGAACTTCCTCTACGCCCTCTTCGCCCCGGAGGAGCAGGCACTGAAGGACCAGGAGGAGGTCTTCCGCGAGGCCGTCGCGCAGCGCTGGGATACCTTCGCCGGCCCGCGCCGCACCCAGAACCGCCTGGAGGAGGCCGAGCAGGCAGCCGGCCGCCAGGCACCGCGCACCGGGCGCTTCGCCAACGAGCCGGACACCGACCCAGCCCTGGAGGCTAACCGCGAGTGGGCGCTTAAGGCCCTGGCCAACGACCCGGGCGAGCACGGGGTGGACGAGGTGACGGATACGGGGGTCGTCGACAAGCACGTGGCCCGCGCCGCCGAGCTCGGCGCCGAGTGGGGTGCCCGTCCTGCCGAGGACCGCGCCCGCGCGCTCGAGGCCGTGGCCGATGTGCTGGCCAACCGCCGCGGCGAGTTCATCTCCGTGGCCGCCTACGAGGCCAATAAGACGGTGACCCAGACCGACCCGGAAATCTCCGAGGCCATCGACTTCTGCACCTACTACGCGCAGTCCGCGCGCCTGCTGGAGAACTACGCCGCCGAGTTCACGCCCTACCGCGTGACCGTGGTGACCCCGCCGTGGAACTTCCCGGTGGCCATCCCCACCGGCGGCATCGCGGCCGCTCTGGCCGCGGGTTCCGCCGTCATCATCAAGCCTGCGCCGCAGGTCGTGCACTGTGCGAAGCTTGTCGTGGACGCCTTCCGCGCCGGCCTCGAGGCACAGGGCCTCGACCCGGATCTGGTCCAGCTCGTCTTCACCGACGAGGGCGACGCCGGCCGCGCTCTGGTCTCCCACGCCGACGTCGACGCCGTCATCCTCACGGGCGCTTCCGATACCGGCAAGCTCTTCCGCTCCTGGAAGCCGGAGCTCAACATCATGGCGGAGACCTCCGGCAAGAACGCGCTCATCATCACTCCGTCCGCGGACCCGGACCTGGCCATTCAGGACCTCTACCTCTCTGCCTTCGGCCACTCTGGTCAGAAGTGCTCGGCCTCCTCCCTGGTTATCTTTGTCGGCGCGGCCGGCGAGTCGCAACGCCTGCGCTCCCAGCTTGTCGACGCCGTCAAGACCCTCATCCCCGGCCCCGGCTACGACATCACGACGACGATGAATGGCCTGGCCGAAGCCCCGGGTGAGAAGCTGCTGCGCGGCCTGACCCAGCTGGAGCCGGGTGAAAAGTGGCTGGTGAAGCCGAAGAAGCTCAACGAGGAAGGCACCCTGTGGTCGCCGGGTATTCGCGATAACGTGCGCCCGGGTTCCTGGTTCCACGTCAACGAGTGCTTCGGCCCGGTGCTTGGCATCATGCACGCGGAGACCCTGGAGGAGGCCATCGAGTGGCAGAACTCCACCGGCTATGGCCTCACCGGCGGCATCCACACGCTGGATAACGATGAGATCGATTACTGGCTCGAGCGCGTCGAGGTGGGCAACGCCTACGTCAACCGCGGTATTACCGGCGCGATTGTGCAACGCCAGTCCTTCGGCGGCTGGAAGCAGTCCGTCATGGGCCCGGGTGCCAAGGCCGGCGGCCCGAACTATGTCGCACAGTTCGGCACCTGGTCCGAGGGCCCGCTGCGCCCCTTCGACGTGGATATTTCGCAGCCGGTGGCGGCCCAGCTGCGTGCCTTCGGTGACCTCGATCTCTCGGAAGAGGACACCGCCTGGCTGTGGCGCGCGGCGGAGCTCGACGAGCTGGCTTGGCAACAGGAGTTCGGCCGCAAGCACGACCGCGCCGGCTTGGTGTGCGAGGCCAACGTCTTCCGCTACCGCCCGGTGCTCACCCCGCTGCAGGTGCGCATTGCCTCGGACGGCGCGCTTCGCGACGTCTCCCGCCTCGCCCTCGCCGCCACCCGCACCGGCTCACCGGTGCGCTTCAGCGCCGCCCCGGAGAAGGCCGCGGAGCTGCGTGGACTGGGCTTTAAGGTCGACAGCGTGTCGGCGGATGCCTTCGCCCGCGAGGTCGCTCGCCTGGAATCGGGCCGCGTGCGCGTCGTTGGCTCCGTGGAGCCGGGCCTCTTTGAGGCGGCGGTGGAATCCAACTCCGTGGTCTTGGACCAGCCGGTGTTGGCCGATGGCCGCCGCGAGCTTCTGCCCTTCCTCCTCGAGCAGGCGGTCTCGGTGACGATGCACCGCTTCGGCATCATCCGCCAGGTAAGCAGCATCCGCGCATAGCTCGTTTCTGCGCTCATATGAGAAGATGGAGCGCATGACAAACAACAATGGTGACGGTGCCCGCCCGGGCACCGACCCCCAGCCCTCCACGGCCTCTGACGCGGCGGCGTCCACTGCGGCTTTTGAAGCCGCAGAACAGTCCGCTGCTGCGAAGCCCATCAACGAAGAAGCCGCCCTCCCGGTGTCGAAGACCGATGACAAGTCCCGCGTCCTCGGGCGCGACGCCATCTCCCTGGCCAAGGTGTGCTTGATCTTCATCATCGTGGTGGCAGGTGTCGGCTTGGCCGGCTACCTGCTGAAGTTCATCTGGGTGGGCCTACTGCCGGTCATCCTGGCCATTTTGGTGTGCACGGTGCTCTTCCCCGTGACCAACTGGTTGCGTGCGCATAAGTTCCCCCGTGCGCTGGCCGCTATCACCACGCTGCTGGGCTTTTTGGCCATCATTGGCGGCGTGTTCGCGGCGATGGCCCCGGTGGTCTCCTCTCAGGGTGCGTCCCTGGTCAGCCAAGCTGAGAGCGGCTTGAACAAGCTCGTCGATATGGCCAAGGACCTGCCCTTTGAGATTGATGCGGCGAAGGTGCAGGAAGTGCTCGATGACGCCATGACCTTCATCAAGGGCCAAGCTTCCAACATTGCCACCGGGGTGATTTCCGGCGTATCGATGGCCAGCTCCATCGCCATGGCGCTCGCCATCATGCTCTTCGTAGCCTTCTTCATCCTCAAGGACGGCGACAAGTTCCTGCCATGGCTGCGCACCTACTCCGGCTACTCCGCGGGCTGGCACGCCACTGAGCTGCTGACTCGCGTGTGGAATACATTGTCTGGCTTCATTCAGGCACAAGCAGCCGTCGCGGCTGTCGACGGCCTCCTCATCGGCCTCGGCCTCTGGGTCCTCCAGGTTCCGCTGGCTCTCGTCATCGGCGTGGTGACCTTCTTCGCCAGCTTCATCCCAGTCATCGGTGCGGTCACTGCGGGTGCTTTGGCCGTCATCATCGCGCTGGTTTCAGATGGCCTCACCAAGGCCCTCTTGGCACTTGCCCTCATCATCATTGTCCAGCAGGTGGAGGGCAACGTGCTCCAGCCGATGCTGCAGTCCAAGGCCATGGGACTGCACGCAGCAATGGTGCTGCTCTCCGTGACCGTGGGTTCCGCCCTGGCGGGCATCATCGGCGCTTTCCTGGCCGTCCCGGTGGCGGCCACCATTGCCGTGGTTTTCCGCTACCACCAGGAAATGGCCAGCCTGCGCGCCGGCGAAATCGAAGCCAAGAACATCAAGATTTCTACGTCAGAGGGCCACGACACCGTCATGGAGCTCTACGAGAAGCTGGAAGCCAGCAGCGCCCGCTAGCCCCCGGGGCCTTGCAACTGTCGTATGTAGGGCCTAGTCCGCGGTTACCGTGCCAAAAGCGACGGCCAGCTCCTCCGCGGCGCGATCGAGCACCGAAGCCCACGAGCCGTAGGATTCCTCATTCGCGGTATCCGATACCTGCTTGAGCAACGTGCACGGCACACCGAACTTTCGGCACACCGCGGCGATGGCGTAGCCCTCCATGTCGCACAGCGCGGAATCTTGGGCAAGGCGCGTGCGGGTAGGGGTGTCCGAGATGAAGGAATCGCCCGTCGCCAGAGTCTCAGTGGGCAGCTTTCCGGAGGTCTCTAATTCAATGACCTCGGGGAGGAGATAACGAGAGACGTCGCTGAGCACCTCCAAGTGGAAGTCGTGCTTGCGAACGTGCGAGATCTCGAAGACGCCAGCGAGATCGTCGCGAAGCGCGCCCGCGGTACCGATATTGATGACGCGCTCCGGCAGCTGCTGCGCTGAGGCCAAAACCGCCGTCAGCTCGATGGCGGCGGGCACCGTACCAATACCCGTGATGAGCAGCGGCGCTCCCTGAGGCACATGCGCGGCTTCAGCGTCCACGGCGGCGACGAACAAGGTACGACCAGAAAGATTCTCCATGCCTGCGAGACTACCCGGTGGCCCGAGGAATGCTCTCCACATCTCTGTTCTGAGCGTTGCGGCCACTTGTAGGGTCTGGAACCACACCGAGACCTCAGAAAGGAGAACACCATGTTCACCCCACGAGTATTCGCCGCAACCGCACTGCTGTGCTTCCCCCTTATCGCCTGCAGCAGCCCCGAAGAAGCCCAAGCCAGCCCCGTAGTCTGCGAGGCAGGAAACGCACACGCGGCTTTCAACGACAACATCGCCCAAGTCCCGCAGTGGAATGGCCACAACTGGGCTCTGGTTGATTCCTCCCACTTCGATCCATGCGCGGAGCTGAGCTGGCAGACCATTTCCATCGAAGGTGCAACGGCCTCCTCGCCGCACCACATCATGCTCTTCCACTACGGCGAGTACATCGGCACCGCCACCGCCGAGCCCTATGGCTTCTTCCCCAGCGTGGAGCGGGTCAATGGCAACGAGATTTCCGTAACCTATCACTGGCTACAAGAGGGCGATGCCAATGCCGCGCCGACGGGAGAGACACACGCCGGCTTCCGATGGGACGAGGCCCAGCACAAAGTCATCATGAGCGGCGATGTTCCGCCGGTGAGCTAGATAAGATAGAGCTAGTCGTGCGCCTTAGACGAGGCGCACACACTAGGAAAGGAACATCATGCTCAGGTCCGCCTTCATCGGCGCTGCCCTTATTTGCCTCCCGCTGGCCGCCTGTTCCCAGGACAACGCGGCGCAGGATTCTGCGGACTCGCCGATGTTCAATTCCGTGCAGAGCAGCGCAACGGATAGCACTCCGGATAACGCAGAGGGCGCCGAGGGCCCCGCTGCATCGTCGCCGGCCGCAGGTGCCTCGCCGACATTGCCTGCCGAGTCCCCTACAGACGATGCGGAATCCTGCCAGGATATCGACGCCCACGCGGCCTATGAATCAGGCATTGGCACGATTCCGCCGTGGAATGACAACAACTGGACGCTGGTGGATTTCTCGCAGTTCGATCCCTGCGCGGAGCTGAGCTGGCAGACCATCAGCATCGAGCGCGGAACGTCCTCCTCGCCGTACCACATCATGCTCTTCCACAAGGGCGAGTACTTGGGCACCGCCACCGCTGAGCCCTATGGCTTCTTCCCCACCGTCGAGCAGGTCAGCAGCAACGAAATCGCCGTGACCTACCACTGGCCGCGCGAGGGCGAATCCAATGCGGGGCACACCGGTGAGACGCATGCCGGCTTCCGCTGGGACGACGGCCAGCAGAAGGTCATCATGTCTGGCGACGTCCCGCCGGGAAGCTAAGTGCGGCGGTTCGGCCGCCGCAACGCAACCGTTAGCGCAGCCGCTGGCCCACAAAGCCTGCGGCCAGCGTGTTGCCGCTCGACTGATCGATGAGCAGGAAATTGCCCACCGCGCCGCGGGCGGCGTAGTCCTCCACGGGAAGCTCCGCTTGTGTTTGGACGGTGATGTAGGCGATGTCATTGAGCGCCGCGGACTCCGGAGCCTCAACATCCGCCACGCCGTCTAGGTCGAGGATGCGGTCCACCGATGCCACGCGCGCCTTGACCAGCGCGGTGCCATAGCGCAGCTTCACCATCTGGCCCGCGCGCAGCTCCTTGTCCGTGAGGACCACCGCGGTGGCGCCGAATTCGCGTACCTCCTCCGGGCGCTGCGAACCGGCGATGAGGTCACCGCGGGCCAAGTCGATGTCGTCGGCCAGCCGCAGCACCACGGAGTCGCCGGCGCGCGCCGCCTCATCGGATCCAAGCGGGCCATCGGTGGTATCAATCGCGGTGACGGTCGAGGTGCGCCCGCCCGGCAGGGTCACCTCATCCCCCACCGCCACGTGCCCGGCCTTCACGCGGCCGGCATAGCCGCGATAGTCGGAGGCGTGCTCGCGGATGACGTATTGGATGGGGAAACGCAGGTCCAGGTCATCGGCGCGGCCGGTGGCCACGGGGACGGTCTCGAGCGTTTCGAGGACCGTCGGGCCCTCATACCAGTCCATGTTGGTGGAGCGTTCCACCACGTTATCGCCCTTGAGCGCAGAAATCGGGATGACCACCGAATCCGTAATGCCCAGGCGCGCGGCGACCTCGTTGAACTCCGCCTCAATCGCGCGGAAGGTGGCCTCGTCGTAGTCCACCAGGTCGATCTTGTTCACACCCAGAATCACGTGGCGCACGCCCAAGAGCGCGGCAACGTTGAGGTGGCGGCGGGTTTGCTCGACGACGCCATTGCGGGCGTCGACAAGCAGCACCACCACCTGGGAGGTGGACATGCCGGTGACCGTATTGCGCGTGTACTGCACGTGTCCCGGGGTATCGGCGAGGATGAAAGTGCGCTTATCGGTGGCGAAGTAGCGGTAGGCCACGTCGATGGTGATTCCCTGCTCGCGCTCGGCACGGAGGCCGTCGACAAGCAGCGAGAGATCCATGCCGTCAAAACCGCGGTCGGCGGAGGAACGCTCCATGGACTCCACCTGGTCCGCGAGCACGGACTTGGTGTCATAGAGCAGGCGTCCGACGAAGGTGGACTTGCCGTCATCTACGGAGCCGGCGGTGCACAGGCGCAGGGTATCGCGCTGCTTCAGGGCGCTAACACTGGGCGCGAGAGTCATCAGAAGTAACCTTCCTTCTTGCGGTCCTCCATGGCGGACTCGGAGAGTTTGTCGTCGGCGCGGGTAGCACCGCGCTCGGAGAGGGTAGACACAGAGATTTCGGCAAGGATTTCATCCGTCGTGGAAGCTGTGGAATCCACCGCGCCGGTGCAGGACATGTCACCCACGGTGCGGTAGCGCACGGTACGGGTCTCTACCTGCTCGTCCTCGCGCGGGCCGCCCCATTCACCTGGCGTGAGCCACATACCGTTGCGGTTAAATACCTCGCGCTGGTGCGAGTAGTAGATGGAGGGAAGCTGCAGGTTGCGCGCGCCGATGTACTCCCAAATATCGGACTCCGTCCAGTTGGAGATGGGGAATACGCGGACGTTTTCGCCGGCCATCTTGCCGCCGTTGTAGAGGTCCCACAGCTCCGGGCGCTGACGGCGCGGGTCCCAGCCGCCGAAGGAATCGCGGATGGAGAAGATGCGCTCCTTGGCGCGGGCGCGCTCCTCGTCGCGGCGCGCGCCGCCGAGGACGGCGTCGAAGCCGCGCTCCGCAATGGTCTCCACCAGCGGCACGGACTGCAGCGGGTTGCGGGTGCCATCGGGGCGCTCCTGGAGGTCGCCGCGGTCGATCCAATCCTGGACCAGCGCCACGTGCAGGCGGGCGCCGGTTTCTTCCACCAGCTCGTCGCGGAATTGGATTACTTCCGGGAAGTTGTGGCCGGTATCGACGTGGATGAGCTCGAACGGAACGGTCGCCGGCGCGAAGGCTCGGCGGGCCAGCTCGAAGACCACGACGGAGTCTTTGCCGCCGGAAAAGAGCAGGCCTACCTTGTCGAATTGTCCGGCGACTTCGCGCAGGATGTGGAGGGATTCGTTCTCTAAGTCTTTAAGGTGTGGTGAAAGAGTCATTATTCGTGCAACCCGCATTCTGTCTTGCCGTCAGCGAAAACGCGCCCGGAGCGCGCATCCTCGCCCTCGCCTACCGGGAAAGTCAGCGGCGCGCAGCCGATGGAGCGGTAGCCCTGCAGGGTGAGGGGGTGGATGATGAGATCGTGTTCCTTGATGTAAGCGTCGGTGTCGTCGAGGTCCCAGGTAATAATCGGGGAAATCTTCAGCCGGCCCGTGCGGTCCAGGCTCAGCGCCGGGGCACTCGCGCGGTGCTCGGAATCAGCACGGCGCAGGCCGGTAACCCACCCGACGTACGGGTCCATGGCCATGTTGAGCGGCTCCACCTTGCGCATGCGGTTATATGCTGCAACGTCGCGCGCATACAGGCGCGGGCCATAAATCTTGTCCTGCTGCTCGGGGCTCAGCAGCGGGCGCACGGTCACCAGCGGCAGATCCGCATAGCGCTTGGCGACGTCCCCCGCTACCTCCAACGTCTCCGGAAAGTGCCAGCCGGTGTCGATAAAGAGCAGGTCGGCGTCTAAGTGGGCGCGGTGCGCGAGCTCGGCCAGCACGGTGTTTTCCATGGACATCGTGACGGCAAGCCGGCCCGGCGCGTGCTCGGCGGCCCAGGCGGTAATTGTTTCGGCGGAGGCGTCGTGGAGCTTATCGGCCCACTCCTCGACAAGTTCCTGGTTGCGCTGGGCCACGGCAGGTTCCAGCGGCGCGGTGTCGCGGGTGCCTTCGGGGCTAATGCTGGGGTCGCGGTAGTCGCCGCGGTCCAGCAGGTTGATCGGTTCGGTCATGACTCCTCACATTAAAGGGAGCTGGGCGTGTGTGCAGCCCCACAGAGGGGTGCGAGGGCTGTGAGCTTGGGTACTAGGAAGAATAAAAATTAGCCAGAATGAACCGAGCGGACTAGATTTACAGACTAGATAGTCTATTTCTAACGAACTGAAGGGGTTCTCATGCAGCGTGTTACCATCGTCGGGGACGGTCCCGCAGCGCTCTCCACCGCCGAACGGCTCATCAGGGCCGGGCTGTGCGTGGACCTCTACTGCGAGCGCCCCGCGCCCTTCGGTTTGCTGCGCCGCTTCGCGGGGCTGTCCGGCGCGGAATCCGCCGCCTCGCCGTGCCCGAAGGGGACAACGCCGCGCCTGCGGCTCATCGGCAACGTGAGCGTGGGCTCTGGCCCGGACGCGGACATCAACCACACGGACCTCAACCAGCTCTCCGCCTCCGGCGACCGCCACCTAGTTTTGCTGGAGCTCATGGCCCGCGGCGTGGCCATCACCACGTGGGAGGGACTGTGCCAACCCACCGACGACGTCGAGGATTGGGCCGCCGTCACAGCACAAGCGCAGCGCGCGCCGGTCTGCTTCTAGCGCGCGGGCGCGCGAGCGCGCGAGCTAGTCGCTCGCGCAGCCATAAGGGAAGCCTGCTGCCCATACCCACGCTAGACGCGCTCGCGTCTAGCGGGATAGACTTGCGCGGTCAATGCTCTCCAGCGGCCCGGCGCGGCCGCCAACACGCACGAAACGCTGGCACATGGAACTCGTTCGCATCCTTCTATCCCGCTCCAAGCCGTACACCGGCTACGTCATCGCGGTGCTGCTCCTCCAGGCGCTATCCACCGCGGCAACGCTCTACCTGCCTTCGCTCAACGCGAAGATCATCGACAGGGGCGTGGCCCAAGTAGACATCGACTACATCTGGCGCACCGGCGGCATCATGCTCATCGTGGCCTTCGTCCAAGTCCTCACCGCCATCGCCGCCATCTGGTTCGGCTCCCGCACCGCCATGGGTCTGGGCCGCGACCTGCGCTCCGACATCTTCCGCCGCGTCACCCGCTACTCCGCCGAAGATATGAGTAACTTCGGCACCGCCACCCTCATCACCCGCGGCACCAACGACGTCCAGCAGATCCAGATGGTCTACATGATGATGCTCAACTTCATGGTCACCGCACCGATCATGTCCATCGGCGGCGTCATCATGGCCATCCGCGAAGACGCCGGCATGTCCTGGCTCGTCGCGGTCTCCGTCATCGTGCTACTCGCCGCCATCTCCCTCATCATCGTCCGGCTCATGCCGCTCTTCCGCGCCTGGCAAGGCAAGCTCGACGTCATGAACGGCACCCTACGCGAACAAATCGCCGGTATCCGCGTCGTCCGCGCCTTCACCCGCGAGGAGCACGAAGCCGAGCGCTTCCGCACCGCCAACCGCGACCTGACCAACCTCTCCCTGAAGGTCGGCCAGCTGTTCATCCTCATGTTCCCCATCATCACCGTCATCCTCAACGTGGCCACGGGCGCGGTCCTCTGGTTCGGCGGCCACCGCGTGGACGAGGGCCTCGTAGAGGTCGGCTCACTGACCGCCTTCCTGCAATACCTGCTGCAGATCCTCGCCGCGGTCATGATGGGCACCTTCATGGCGATGATCCTCCCGCGTGCGGTCATCTGCGCGCGCCGCATCACCGACGTCCTCGAGCACGAGCCCTCCATCACCGAGCCGGACCAGCCCCGTACCCCGGAGCGCTCCGAAGGCGTCGTCGAGTTCGACAACGTCTCCTTCCAGTACGCCGGCGCCGAAGCGCCCGTGCTTCACGACGTCTCCTTCACCGCCACCCCCGGCACCACCACCGCGCTCATCGGCGCAACCGGTTCCGGCAAGACCACCGCGCTCTCCCTCGTCCCGCGCCTCTACCTCCCGACGAAGGGACGCGTGCTTCTCGACGGCACCGATATCGCCGAGATGAAGCGGGGGGACGTCGTCAAGCGTGTGGGCCTCGTGCCGCAGAAGCCCTACCTGTTTAGCGGCACAGTGGCCTCCAACCTGCGCCTGGGTGCGCCGGAGGCCACCGATGAGGAGCTGTGGAACGCACTGCGCGTGGCGCAAGCTGACTTCGTTGAGGACCTCGACATGCACATCGCGCAGGGCGGCACCAACGTCTCGGGTGGTCAGCGCCAGCGCCTGTCCATCGCGCGCATGCTCGTCGCCCGCCCGTTGGTGTACCTCTTTGATGATTCCTTCTCCGCGCTCGACGTACTGACGGATGCCGCCGTGCGCTCCGGAATGCGCGAGTACACCGCGGAGGCGACGACGATTATCGTGGCGCAGCGCGTGAGCTCGATCGTGGACGCCGACCAGATTCTGGTCATGGACGCTGGGCGCGTCGTGGCCCGCGGCACGCACGAGGAGTTGCTCGAGTCCTCCGAGACGTACCGCGAGATTGTGGAATCCCAGAAGACCTCGGAGGTGGCATAAATGGCTGAGCAGGACAACGCTACGTTGAGTGAAGACACCACAATCGAGGAAAAGACCGGCGAGAACGCCCCGCGCAAGGCCAAGAATTTCTGGCCGTCCGCCAAGCGCCTCTTTGGTCTGCTCGCTCCGTTTAAGGTGCAGCTGTTTGCGATTGCTGCGATGAACATCATCTGCGTGTTCCTCGCCGTGGCCGCGCCGAAGGTGATGGGCAAGGCCACCGACGTCATTTTCTCCGGCGTCATTTCCCGCCAGCTACCCGCTGGGATGAGCAAGGAGCAGGCCATCGCGGCGCTGCGCGCGGGCGGGCAGGATAAGTTCGCCGACATGGCTTCCGCCATGGACTTGAACCCTGGCTTCGGCATCGACTTCTCCACGTTGGGCACGATTATTGGCATCGTGATTGCGATGTACGTGGTGTCCTCGCTCTTCCAGTGGTGGCAAGGCTACTTGCTCAACTCCATGGTCATGAAGATCGTCTTCGACCTCCGCGAGAGCATCGAGGCCAAGCTCAACCGCTTGCCGCTCAATTACTTCGATACGCAGTCGCGCGGCGATCTCCTCTCGCGCACCACCAACGACGCCGATAACATCCAGTCCGCCTTGCAGCAGGCCATCTCGCAGCTGTTTTATAACCTGCTCATGGTCGTGGGCATCACGGTCATGATGTTCACCGTGTCCTGGCAGCTGGCCCTCGTCGCGCTGCTGGCGCTGCCGCTGACCGCAGTGGTGATTGCGGTCATTGGCTCGCGCGCGCAAAAGCAGTTCAAGGCGCAGTGGAAGGCCACCGGTGACCTCAACGGGCAGGTCGAGGAAGCCTTCTCGGGCCACGACCTGGCGACGGTCTTCGGGCGCATCGATTCCATGACGGAGGATTTTGATAAGCGCAACGAGGAGCTGTTCCGCTCCGCCTCGCTGGCTCAGTTCCTGGCGGGCATGATGATGCCGATCATGCAGTTCATCTCCTACCTGTCCTACGTGGTCATCGCGGTGCTGGGTGCGTTGAAGGTGGCCTCCGGCACGCTGACGTTGGGCGGCGCGCAGGCCTTCATCCAGTACTCGCGCGAGTTCAACCAGCCGCTGGGCCAGCTCGGCGGCATGATGCAGCAGGTGCAGTCGGGCGTGGCCTCGGCAGAGCGCGTCTTCGAATTCCTCGACGCCGAGGAAGAGCCCGCCGAGGAGTCCACCTCCCGCTTGGGTGGGCGTGCGAAGGGGCTCGTGGAGTTCGACGACGTCGACTTCTCCTACAGCCCCGACAAGCCGCTCATCCAGGACCTCAACCTGCGCGTGGAGCCCGGCCAGACCGCGGCCATCGTCGGCCCCACGGGTGCTGGCAAGACCACGCTGGTCAACCTCATCATGCGCTTCTACGACATCGATTCGGGCACTATCCGCCTCGATGGCGTCGACACCGCGGAGATCTCGCGCCGCGAACTGCGCTCCCAGGTGGGCATGGTGCTGCAGGACGCCGTGGTCTTTGAGGGCACCATCATGGACAACATCCGCTACGGCCGCCTCGACGCCACCGACGAGGAGGTCATTGCCGCCGCGAAGGCCACCTACGTGGACCGCTTCGTCCACTCCCTCCCCGATGGCTATGACACCAAGATTGACCAGGATGGCGGCGCGATTTCCGCCGGCGAGCGCCAGCTCATCACCATCGCCCGCGCTTTCCTGGCGCAACCGGCGCTGCTCATCCTCGACGAGGCCACCTCATCCGTGGATACCCGCACCGAGGTGCTCGTTCAGCAGGCCATGAATGCGCTGCGCGCGGACCGCACGTCCTTCATCATCGCGCACCGCCTGTCCACGATTCGCGACGCCGACCTCATCATCGTCATGGAAGAAGGCCGCATCGTCGAGCAGGGCACCCACGCCGAGCTTCTCGACGCCCACGGCGCCTACTGGCGCCTCCACCAGTCCCAGTTCCGCGAAGACTAACGCTAGTCGACCGTCACGGACATTATCGGGGCCGAGAACGAGTCGCCCGTGAGGTTTGCTAGCTCGAGGGTGACGTCGGTGAGGGAGAGGTGTTCCATGAGGGCGTCGGGAAGCTCGGCGTCTGGGACAGGATTCGGCTGGGGTATACCGAGCTGGTCGAGGACGGCCTTAATGTCACCGCCGGTGAGGTCTGCCGTGACGGGCACGGTGCGCGCGCCTTCGACGGTGGGCGTGGCGGTCAGCGAGGTCGCCACGATGCGCGCGGGCTCCACCGTCGTTATGGCCCCGCCGGTGGTGAGCAGGCCATCGCCGGCGTTGCCCGGCAGCGTGATGGCAAGGTTGCGCACGGCAAGGCGCTCGCCGGTGAGCTCGATAACGCGCACCTCGCCGTCTCGGGCGGGCATCGTACCCAATGTGGCTTTCACGTTCCCCGTCAGAGTCACCTCGTCCGCTCGCACGGTGGAAAAATAAGGCTGCGCTGGGGCAACCTGCGCCCCGACTGGTCCCGCGCTGCTCACCAGGATCTGCGCGCTGAGCACGGCTACCCCGACCTTCACGCGCGCCGGTCGGGCAGCTTCGCGCCTCGAAGCGTTAACCATCGCTGGGCTCCCAGGCCAAGGTCAGCGCGCCGCCGATGATGCCGAGTAGCGAACCGATGAGAAAGCCTCCCAAGTTGGAGGTGGGAAGCGCGATGACCGCCACGATGATGCCCAGTACCCCCAGATACGTCGCAGTGGTGGGACGGAACCACGCGCCAAGGCCAAACATGACCAGCAACGCCCCGATAAGCAGGGTGGACACACCCGACACGGTAGAAATCATGACGAGCAGGTCCGAGATCTGCACCGTGAAGTAGGCCGGCATAGCGATGACGATGCCCGAAAGAATGAGCAGCAGCCCCGGAATAAACGGCCGCCCGGCGCGCCACGTCTTAAACCGCCCCCACGCCCCGCCTGTGGCTGCCGCGGGAGCTACAGCCTGGTCAACATCGAGAGAATCCGGCGCTTCTGCTCCATGCAGTGCTGCGTCGGAATCCCTAGCGTGATCAGCAGACATTGCCGCGGCCCCGCTCCACAGATACGCCCACATTCTTTGCGGATAGCGTCTTCGCGCCTATGGAGGTGGCGCGCACGTCGTCGGCAGTCAGCGAAACCTGCTTGGCATAGAGGCCCCACGTTCCCGGGTCGGCGGACTGGGACAGCTGGCTGGCGTCGATGCCCACGTTCGCGTCCTGCATGACCAGCGAGCCCTCGATATTCGACGCACCAACGAGGAGACCAGTGGCCTCCACACTGTTATCGCCCTTCGCCTTGAGCGCGAGCGTGGACTCCCCCACCGCAGGCAGGTCAGTGGTGACATAAAGACACAAATCCGAGGCCACGGCGTGTTCCATCTTCAGCCGCGCGGTGGGAACATCCTCCTCGCCCTTCTTGTCGCTATCCACAAACAAGGAAAAGCCATCGCCTTCCAAGTGACGAATGTTGACGTTGAAGAACGTACCCGAGAGCGCCAGATTCGCCGTCAGACCGCCCTGCGCAACCGCAACTCCGGCCACTCCGAATGCTGCGAAGCCCGCAACGAGGCCCACCGCGGCCTTCGGAACATTGATTCTGCCCACAACGCCTCCTGAATTCTTAGCCCTCAAGATGATAGCTGAATGCTGACTCACTGATTTGGGGCCGGGGGATTTAAGGTAGGAGGCACGCACAGCAGCAATTAAAGGAGCGCGCATGTTCGGCTGGGTTGCCATCGCCGCATCGATCCCGGTGTGGCTGTACTTTTTCTACCGCCTCACGGCGCTGTTTCGGTTTATCCGCTCCGGCGGGCCCACGCAGCTGAACCGTACCGACCGGCCCCTGGCGCGCCTTGGTCGCGTGCTCATCGAAGTCTTCGGCCATACCCACTTCAAAGGCCGCCCGCTGGTCAACGCCGCGCACTGGCTCGTCATGGTGGGCTTCCTCTTTGGCGCCATCGTGTGGTTCGAGGCCTATATTCAAACCTTCGCGCCCGATAAGGGCTGGCCGTGGCTCAGCGACTGGCCGGTGTACCACTTCATCGAAGAGGTCCTCGCCATCGGCACCGTGCTCGGCATTTGCTTCCTCATCGGCGTGCGCCTGAAACTCGGCCACACCGATCGCGGCAGCCGCTTCTACAACTCGCAGGTCTTCCCCGCACGCCTGGTGGAGGCCATCGTGCTCCTCGAGGGCCTGGGCATGCTCGCCGTCAAGGCCGCCGCTATCGCCACCTACGGCGGTGGGTCCCCGTGGGCTGATTTCTTGACGATGCGTGTGGCGGGGATGATGCAGGCGTCGCCAAGCATGGTGCAGTTCTTCGCCCTGGTGAAGCTGCTCACGGGCCTAGTGTTCATCGCGTGCATCGCCCATTATTTCCAGTGGGGCGTGATGTGGCACCGCTTCCTGGCCTTCTTCAACATCTTCTTCCAGCGCAACGCCGACGGTGAGAAGGCGCTCGGCGCGCTACCCACGCCGGACTTGGAGGACCTCGAACCGGGGAGCTGGAAAATGCTTCTCGACGCTTCCTCCTGCACCGAATGCGGCCGCTGCCAGGACCTGTGCCCCGCGTGGAATACCGGCAAGCCGCTGAGTCCGAAGAAGGTCATGATGGACCTGCGCCAGGGCGCGCTGGATAATTACAACCCGCATGAGGGGCTTAACGTGCTGGCGATGGCCGGCACGATTGATGATGACGTCCTGTGGTCGTGCACCAACTGTGGTGCGTGCGTGGACCAGTGCCCGGTGGACATCGAGCACATCGACCACATCGCGGACCTGCGCCGTTTCAAGGTTCTGGCGGAGTCTGACTTCCCGTCGGAGCTGACCGGGCTGTTTAAGAACATGGAAACGAAGGGCAACCCGTGGGGCCGCAACGCCTCGGAGCGCCGCGCGTGGATTGATCAGGCGCGCGCCGACGGCATCGAGGTGCCGATCATCGGCGAGGACGCTGCGGATTTTTCGGACCTGGAGTACCTGTTCTGGGTCGGTTGCGCGGGTGCCTACGACGACAAGGGCCGCGCCACAACGCGCGCGGTGGTGGACATGCTGCACACTGCGGGCGTGAAGTTCGGTGTGTTGGCTACGGGCGAGACCTGTACCGGTGACCCGGCGCGCCGTGCCGGCAATGAGTTCCTGTTCCAGGTGATGGCGGAGCAGAACGTCGCCACGCTTAACGACGCCTTCGCCGGCGTCCCCAAAGGCCAACGCAAAATCATCACGACGTGCCCGCACTGCTTCAACACGATTCGCAACGAGTACCCGGATTTCGACGGCCACTTCGACGTTTTGCATCACACGCAGCTGCTCAACCGTTTGGTGCGGGAGAAGTTGCTTGTTCCCGTGCCGCGTTCCCCGGAGAACCGCCGACCCGTCACGTATCACGACCCGTGCTTCCTGGGTCGCCACAACAAGGTCTTCGACCCGCCGCGTGAGCTCGTCGAGGCGACCGGTGCTTCGCTGGCGGAGATGGACCACAACCGCGACGAAGCCTTTTGCTGCGGCGCCGGTGGTGCGCGCATGTTCATGGAAGAAAACTTGGGGCGACGGGTTAACGAGTTCCGCTCGGAGCAGGCCGTGGCGACCGGTGCCGAGCAGATTGCGACGGGCTGCCCGTTCTGCAATGTCATGCTGACGGGTGGCGTGAAGTCCATCGCGCCGCAGACACAGGTCAGCGATGTGGCGCTCATGCTTCGCGACGCCATTGCCCCCTCCGGCGACCTTCCCGCCCCGCGCGAGAAGGCCTTCCTCGACACTCCCCGCCGCCTGCCCGTGGAAGATTCCACCGCACCTTCCCCGGAAACACTCGCTGCGGAATCTGCCCCAACAAGCTCTCCGCAGGCCCCCACCGCTGCACCAAGTACGTCTGCGGCGCCGACACCTCCGACTGCCCCCAGCGCGCCCGCAGCTCCGTCTGCGCCGAGCGCACCGCAAGCACCCGCCGCGCCCAGCGCACCACAGGCAGCGTCAACGCCTCCTGCCGCGCCGAGCGCACCGCAAGCACCTGCCGCGCCGAGCGCGCCAACGGCTCCATCCGCTGCACCGCAGGCACCATCAACGCCGACTGCCCCCAGCGCGCCGAACACGCCTGCAGCACCCTCGACTCCATCTGCGCCACAAGCGCCCTCTGCTCCCAGTGCACCACAGAGTCCATCTGCTCCAACGGATCCCAGTGCACCGCAGGCCCCAGCTGCGCCACATGTCGCAGGAGCTCCAACCGCTCCTACAGCGCCGAGTGCTCCCAAAGCACCTACCGCACCGTCCGTGCCAGACGCACCCGCAGCTCCATCTGCACACACTCCGGCACCGAACGCAGCCTCTGTACCGCAGGCACCAGCCGCCCCTTCAGCACCGCCTACGCCCAGCGCTCCTGCGGCACCAGGCACGCCAAACGCTGCAGCTGTACCGACTGCACCGGCGGCACCCAAGGCTGCAACAACGCCAAGCACTCCCGGTGCACCGGCGGCCCCAGCGTCAAACGTTCCCGGTGCTCCCGCTGCACCAAACGCACCGCAAGCGCCCGCAGCACCAAGCGTTCCCGCCGCCCCGAGCACGCCAACGACGCCTCAGGCACCAGCCGCCCCTTCAGCACCGCCTACGCCCAGCGCTCCAGCGGCGCCGAGTGCGCCAAACACGGGGTCCGTACCGCAGGCCCCGTCCGCGCCAACTACCCCGCCGAAGGCTCCGGGGGCGTCGGAAAGCGAGGACTAGTGCGACGTCCGCCACACCACCGCCGCGCAGGGTAGGCGAGCTTTATATCGCACAGGTACGCTCTACTCCATGCAATCTGACGTGACCTACGTCCTCGCCTCGGGCGAGACCAACTACACCAACTCGCTGGTGTCCTTCGCATGGATTATGGCGGTGGCGCTGCTGGCGCCGTTGGTGTCTCATGCCCTGGGCAAGAAGATGCCGGCCGTGGCGCTGCTGATTTTCTTCGGCATGCTCATCGGCCCATCGATGTTGGACCTAGCAAATGAGGACCCCGGCATCGGGATGCTCAAGGAACTCGGCGTTGGCGCGCTGTTCCTGCTTGCGGGCTTTGAAATTGACCTCGCCACCCTGAAGTCGAAAGAAGCCGCGACGGGGCTCTCCACCTGGCTCATCTGCATGGTGGTGTGTGGTGTTGGTGCCTACTTCCTCATGGACGACATCCCCGGCGCCATCGTCATGGCAATTGCTTTGACGTCGACGGCCCTGGGCACCATCACGCCGATGCTCAAACAGGACAAGCTGCTTGGCACGCGGGTAGGCGATTCCGTGGTCATCCACGGCGCCATCGGTGAGGTCGCGCCGATTACCGCGATGGCGCTCCTTTTGGGAACGCGCTCCACCTGGGCAACGATGCTGATTCTTCTCGCTTTCATCGCGATTGCCGTGGCTGTCGCTGTCATGCCTTTTGCCATAACCACCCTCATGCCGTGGTTCAAGGAAGCATTCATCTCCGGGGCGGGCTCCACTAACCAAACCATCATGCGCCTCATCATTTTGATTCTGGCGATTCTCATGGCGGTCACGGCGGTCTTTGAGCTCGATATCGTGCTGGGTGCCTTCGCGGCGGGCATCATCTTGAACCGCATCGTGCCCGACGAGTTTCATAAGGGCTTGGAGAACCGCCTCGACGTGGTGTTTTATTCCATGCTCATCCCCGTCTTCTTCGTGGTCTCTGGCATGGCGATTGACTGGAAAGTCATCGTGGACGAACCCCTCAAGGTCCTCGGCATTCCGCTGCTCATCTTGGTCACCCGCGGCCTGCCGGTGTTCCTGCGCGAGAACATCCACCAGACCGGCTCCGACGTCGAAACCACCCGCGAGCGCATCCAGGTGGCCCTTTACGCGGCGACCGGCCTGCCCATCATCGTGGCGGTGATGACGCTTGCGGTGGGTTCGGGCATCGTCGATACAGAAATGGCCTCGATCTTCATCGCCGGCGGTGCCCTCACCGTCGCAATCTTCCCGTTCCTCTCCGGCCTCGTGCGCGAAAAGGCGGAAGAAAAGGGCTGATAGAATATAGGGCGTGACTAATCCCTTCAGCATGCGGCTTTCCGACGCCGAACGGACCGACGCCGTCAACGACCTCGCCCAGGCGCTGGGTGAAGGCCGTCTGACCATGGATGAGTTTGAGGACCGCACCGACGCCGTCATGCGCGCCACTACCCGCCGCGAGCTGGCAGAAGTCTTCATGGATATCCCCACCAAGGCCAGCAGCGAGCTGAAGATTTACTCCCAGGGCGACGTCGCGCGCGCCTACCAGTCAACCCGGAAACCCCGCTTGGCCACCGCACTGGTTGGCTCCCTCGGGCTCCTTTTCGGAGCGATCGCATCCTTCGGCACCCTGTCCGGCGCCACCGCCGCACTCACCGGCACCGGCCTACTTTTCCTCATCCCCGCGTTGTGGATCATGCTGTACGTGGCCAAGGTGGGCCCGGAGTCTTGGCACCAGCCCTCAGCGCGGCAGATTGAGCGCCAGCGCATGCGCGAGCTCAAGGCCGCCGGCGCCGAAGAACGCGCGCAGATGCGGGCGTTGGAGCAGGCGCAGTGGGCGGAGAGGCGTCGCCAAGCAAGTGAAATTACCGGGGATGCGATGAATCTTGCCAAACGCAAGCTGAAAGAGTGGAACCAGAAGTAACATATCCGGCATGACTCACAACCGGATTTTTGATCAATCCACCAAACTACAGGGCGTTGCCTACGATATTCGCGGCGAGGTTTCCACGGAAGCCGAGCGCATGGAGCTCGACGGGCACAGCATTCTGAAGCTCAACACCGGCAACCCGGCGGTGTTTGGTTTCGATGCGCCGGATGTCATCATGCGCGACATGATTGCGGCGCTGCCGACCTCGCAGGGCTACTCCACGTCGAAGGGTATTATCCCGGCGCGGCGCGCGATTGTGACCCGCTATGAGCTGGAGGATTTCCCCAGCTTCGACGTCAATGACGTGTACTTGGGCAACGGCGTCTCCGAGCTGATTTCGATGGTGACACAGGCGCTGCTTGACGACGGCGACGAGGTTCTCATCCCCGCCCCTGACTACCCCCTGTGGACGGCGGCGACGTCGCTGGCGGGTGGCACGCCGGTGCACTATTTGTGCGATGAGGAGGATGATTGGAATCCGTCCATTGAAGATATTCGCGCGAAAGTAACGGAGAAGACCAAGGCCATTGTGGTCATTAATCCGAATAACCCGACGGGTGCCGTGTACTCGCGTGAGACCCTGCAGAAAATCGTGGATGTGGCGCGCGAGTATAACCTGCTGATTCTGGCGGATGAGATTTATGACCGCATTCTGTATGACGGTGCGAAGCACATTTCGATTGCCTCGCTGGCGCCGGATTTGCTGACGATTACGTTTAACGGCTTGTCGAAGGCCTACCGCGTGGCCGGCTACCGTGCCGGTTGGATGGTGCTGACAGGCCCGAAGTCCCATGCGCGTGGTTTCATCGAGGGCTTGGATTTGTTGGCGGGCACGCGCCTGTGCCCGAATGTGCCGGCGCAGCACGCGATTCAGGTCGCGCTGGGCGGAAGACAGTCCATTTATGAACTCACCGGTGAGGGCGGGCGCTTGCTCAAACAGCGCAACATTGCCTACGAGAAGCT
Source organism: Corynebacterium sp. c25Ua_47 (assembly GCF_039907205.1). Classification (NCBI taxonomy): domain Bacteria; kingdom Bacillati; phylum Actinomycetota; class Actinomycetes; order Mycobacteriales; family Corynebacteriaceae; genus Corynebacterium; species Corynebacterium sp. c25Ua_47. The sequence goes on from NZ_JASBOH010000004.1 coordinate 62,119, forward strand.
CAACGAGATTCCCGGCGTGTCCGTGGTGAAACCGATGGGCGCGCTGTACTGCTTCCCGCGCTTGGACCCAGAGGTCTATGAGATTCACGATGACTCGAAGCTCATGCTCGACATCCTGCGCGCCGAGAAAATCCTCATGGTGCAAGGCACCGGCTTTAACTGGCCCACGCCGGATCATTTCCGCGTGGTCACGCTGCCGTGGGCCTCGCAGCTGGAGAACGCGATTGAGCGACTCGGCAACTTCCTGGTGAGCTACCGCCAGTAGCACAGCCGATACCTGAACTTCGCGCGATAGGGCCCACGGCGCAAAGAAAGCACAACACAAACGTGCATGCAGAATCCCTCACCGGCCGGTGTTATCAGTCCGGCGGGGCGGGGCTTCCCGGCTCGGAACGTGTGGATGTCCGTGATTCGGCCGGCTTTGCGGTCTGGGCGCGACGGCTTGTGCTAGGGCTCGCAACGGTGCTTACTGTTTCTTGACGGTTTTCACGGATGCGCTGGGCGCGCGGCGCGCGGTGCGGATGCGCCGGTTCCCGCGGATCGCGGGGGCCAGCCGGCACCCATTTAATCTTGCCGTTTTCGCGCACGATACGACCCCGGCCCGGCAGGCCGTTGATGGCGTTGTGGTACTTGCACAGCGGGGTGAGGTTTTCGGGGTTCGTTTCGCCGCCTTTTCGCCATTCTGTGATGTGGTGTATCTGAGAGTAATCGGCGCCGCACAGGCACCGGTCCCAGGCACAGGTAGGTTGCTCACCGCTGGCCATGATGCGCTGTTTCTCCGAGGCAACGCGCTGGGTGCGGTGGAGTTCGACGGGGCCTTTGACACGGTCGACAAGCATGACGAGGCCTTCTTCGGCGAGCTCCCGCTCGATGAGCTCTTGGCCGGTGATTTTCGCACCGTTGGAGAGCTGAATCACGATATCCCCGAGGTCCGGCGCCGCGGGGTCGCCGGTGTCGTGGCCGGATGTCTCATCGATGGCAGGCTCGTCAGAAGCACTAGATGCGGCGGCGGACTCGGTGGGAGGCATGGCACCCGTGGAGTCGGGGCGAGGGGTAGATGTGGTGGCGGGCTGGGTAGGAGGCGTGCCGTCAGCAGCGGGCGCGGCGGAGTCGGGGCGCGGGGTGGAGGGATCACCTAAACGGCCCAAGATTGTGGCGTACTCGGGAAGCTCCATGACGGCGAGGGTCTGGGCCACGGGGCGGGCGAGGCGGCCCTCGCGAAACGCGGCGGTAAAGGAACCCACCGGATCGTTTTCATCGATATTGGGGCGCAAGTCCTCGATGAGCGCGGCCGGGGCCGTGAGCGTGAGCTTCGACAGCTCCTTGCCGCGGCGAATTGTCACGCCCGGCTTCGGCGCGGGCGGCGGGTTGAGCTCACGAATGCGCTTGCGCGCATAGCGGGCCACGGCCTTTTCATCGCCAGCAATGCCGCACAGCTCAATGCGCAGATCCCACGCCTCACGCTGCTTCTTCAACCTTCCTGCGAAGCGTTCAATGAGCAGCAGCGTGGGCAGGTCGTGCCCATTGGCGCGGGCGGCCGAAACGGCACGCGCCTGTTTGCGGGTGAAGGAGGTGGGGGCAAAGTAGACGTCGAAAAGCGCCAGCAAGGAACGCGCCACAGACTCCGGACCCCACGCCCGCAGCTGCTCGAAGCTCAGCCCCGCAATGCCGGCGACGAGCTCAATGCCCGCCGCCTGGCTGCGAAGATGCGCTTCCACTAGGTTCATGCCAGCCACGCTAAACGCCCCACCCACACCACACAATGGCACCGCTGCCAGCCTGTGGATAACTTGTTGATCGCGTCAGCAATACTTTTCTTTATTATGGAACTCATTCACAATAGTAGGCATGACTAACCTCAGCCCGTGGCGCACGGGGCTCCTCGGACTTCTTGCCATCACGGCCCTCGCAACCCTCGCGGGACTGTTCATCCTCCGCCCCACCAGCGCGCTCACCGAGCACACCAGCCCGGACTTTTCCACCACCTACGCCCTCAACCATCCACAGGTCGAAGGCACCGTGGAGACCGTGGATAACCACCTGTGCTCCGACCCCCACACGGGCCGCGCCTTCGATGAGGCCCCGCTCATCCCCGCCGAGGGCGACGACACCTCCTGCACCCGCGCCCTCATTGACCTGACCTCCGGCGCAGACGCAGGCCGCAAAACGCAGCTCGTATTCTATGGCGTGGCCAGCGACCCGACCCTCCACCCCGGTGACGAGATAATTCTGACCGTCTCCAGCGACGGCACCTATGCCTTCGCCGATTTCCAGCGCGCCGGCAACCTTGGCTTGTGGGCGGTAATCGCCGCCGTCATCATCATCGCCTTCGCAGCCTGGCATGGGCTGCGCGCGCTGCTGGGCCTGGGTATCAGTTTGGCCATCGTGTTCTTCTACCTCATCCCCTCCCTCATCGAGGGCCATTCCGCGCTGCCGCTGGCGCTCGTTACCTGCGCGGCTATCCTTTTCCTCGCCGTTCCTCTCGTGCACGGCGTGAACTGGAAATCCGCCTCCGCCCTGGGCGGCGCATTGGTGGCGCTGGCGTTGTCGGGGGCGTTGGGGTGGGCGTCGATAAGCAGCACGGCGTTAACAGGCTCAAGCTCGGAGGATAACCTCAAGCTGCTGCTCTACATGCCGGGGGTTTCCGTCGTGGGCGTGCTGCTGTGTGGGTTCATCATCGGTGCGCTCGGCAGCCTCAACGATATCGCGGTGGCGCAGGCCTCCACCGTGCGCGAGCTGCACGCCGCCGATCCGGCCGCCCGGCCCGGCACGCTCTTTACCTCAGCCATGAAGGTGGGCCGCGACCATATCGCATCCATGGTGTACACCATCGTGCTGACCTATACCGGCGCGGCCCTGCCCCTACTCATGCTCATTACGGCGGCGCAGCGCCCAGCCCTGCAGATCCTCTCCAGCGACCTCGTCGCTACGGAGGTTCTGCGTTCCCTGCTGGGCGCGATGGCCTTGACACTCGCGGTGCCGCTGACCACCGTGATTGCGGCGTTTACTGTGCCGGAAGGACGCGACCAAGCGCCTCGACGGTCCAGCCCGCAGCGCGCCAAGCATCGACGCTGAGCACGTTGCGGCCGTCGATGATGTGGCGGCGGGCCACGAGCTCACCGGCTTCCGCCGGGTCGAGGTCGCGGAATTCCTGCCACTCGGTGGCGAGGATGACCAGCTCGGTGTCCTTGAGTGCCGCGCTTGCCGACGCCGCGTAGTTCAACGTCGGGAACACCTTCTTGGCGTTCTCCATACCTTGTGGGTCATAGACCGTGACGGCAGCACCGGCCAGGGAGAGCGAACCGGCCACGGAAAGCGCTGGCGAATCGCGGACGTCATCGGAGCTGGGCTTGAAAGCGCAGCCCAACACGGTAACGCGGTGGCCGAGGAGGGAGCCGTCGAAAGCCTGCTTGGCCAGGTCCACGACGCGGTCACGCCGGCGCATGTTGATGGCGTCGACCTCGCGCAGGAAGGTCAGGGCCTGGTCCGCACCCAGCTCGCCGGCGCGCGCCATGAAGGCGCGGATGTCCTTGGGCAGGCAGCCGCCGCCGAAGCCTAAGCCCGCGCCGAGGAATTTGCGGCCGATGCGCTCGTCGTAGCCGATGGCGTCGGCAAGCTTTACCACGTCCGCACCGGCAATCTCGCAGATTTCAGACACGGCGTTGATGAAGGAAATCTTGGTGGCCAAGAAGGCGTTAGCGGAGACCTTGACCAGCTCGGCGGTCTGCAGGTCCGTCACGATGAACGGGGTGTTCTGTGCCAGCGGCTGGGCATAGACTTCGCGGGCGACCGCTTCGGCGTTGCTTTCGGCGAATTCGCCGGCGCCGAGGACGATGCGGTCCGGGGTGATGGTGTCCTTGACGGCGTAGCCCTCGCGGAGGAACTCCGGGTTCCAGGCAATCTCCACGCTGGTGCCCTCTGGGGCCAGTTCATCGGCCATCTCCTGCAGCCGCGCCGCAGTGCCTACCGGGACGGTGGATTTGCCGAAGATGATGTGCTCGCCCTTAAGGCGCGGTACGAGCTCCGTGATGACGGACTCCACGTAGGTGAGATCCGCGGCATAGGAGCCGTGTGCCTGCGGGGTGCCGACACCGAGGAAGTGCACGTTGGCGAATTCCGCGGCTTCATCATAGCTGGTGGAAAAATCCAAACGGCCGGCCTCGATGTTGCGCTCGAGTACCTCCGGCAGGCCAGGCTCGTAGAACGGCACGCGGCCGCCCTTCAGAGCTTCAATTTTCTTTTCATCAACATCTACACCGAGTACCTCGTGGCCGAGCTCCGCCATACAGGCGGCATGTGTCGCACCTAGGTAGCCGGTACCAATAACAGTCATACGCATAACCGGCTATTTTAGGCGCTCCTGTGCCTGCTTGCCCGACGAGGTACAGAATGTTTAGCGGAAGTTCAGATAGGACTTCGACGGTGTTGGCCCGCGCTGGCCTTGGTACTTCGAGCCCAGAGCGCCGGAGCCATACGGCGCCTCCGCCGGCGAGGACATCTTAAAGATCGCCAGCTGGCCCACCTTCATCCCCGGCCACAGTGAAATGGGTAGGTTCGCGGTATTAGACAGCTCCAAGGTGATGTGTCCAGAGAAACCCGGATCGATGAAGCCCGCCGTGGAGTGCGTTAGCAGGCCCAAGCGGCCCAGCGAGGACTTGCCCTCCAAACGGCCCGCCAGGTTGGCCGGCAGAGTGAACTTCTCCAGCGTGGCGCCCAGCACAAACTCACCGGGGTGCAGCACGAAGGCATCGCCCTCGGCCACCTCCACCTCGCTGGTGAGGTCCGGCATCTCCTGCTTGGGGTCGATATGCGTGTAGCGCGAGTTATTAAACACGCGGAAGAACTTGTCCAAGCGCACATCGATGGAGGAAGGCTGGACCATCTCGGCGTCGAAAGGCTCGATGCTCAAATTCTCGGGAGCATCAGCGGCAATGGCGGCACGGATATCACGATCAGAAAGAAGCACGGCTCATAGTCTACCTCCCCACTGGGCCTTTTATGGCCTCGGGCGGCGGCGGTGCTAAGCTTTACGACGATGCACAATCTGCATTGCGCCGACGTAGTTTAATGGTAGAACTGCAGCTTCCCAAGCTGCTGGCGCGGGTTCGATTCCCGTCGTCGGCTCCACGCGTTTTCCCATTTCATGGACTAATTTCATACCTACAGGATGGACCATGACAGCCCCTATCTTCACGCCCAAAACCACAGCGGAGCTTCGCGCTGAGCGTGAGCATGTACTTCAAGATCTTGCGCCCCGCACAATCGATGAGCTCCGCGAACAGCGCACGGTTGATCAAATCTTGGCCATCGACGAGGAAACTCTGAATCGGTATGAAGCCCTGTGCTTTGTTATCGGCGACTAGACAGACACGTTTTCTCTCAGAGCTACATCGTCCCTAGCCTGAGATTCAAAAACTACCCCCACGTCAATACCAGGACGCGCCGCAACAGACCCCACACAGGCAGGACACAATGGGCAAGCACGAACCAGCGGAAAACACCGACGCACCCAAGAAAAAGGGCGTCAACCCCAACGCCATCATTGCGTTACTCCTGATTCTCGTCGGCCTTGGCGTCCTGCTCTACCCCGTCGTAGCCACGCAATGGAACAACTACAACCAGTCCCGCGCCGCGGAAGAGTACGCGAAGCTCGAAAAACAAGCCCCGCCTGAGGTTCTGCACACCGCGTGGGAGGAAGCACAAGCCTACAACGCCGGGTTGGGCCAGATCAGCATCGACGACGCTTGGACCACCACCGATGACGAAGACTCCCCCGAGTACCAGCGATACCGCCAGTACCTGTCGGTATTGTCTGAGACCGATGCCATGGGCCGCATCGTCATCCCTTCCATCGATTCTGATCTGCCTATTTATCACGGCACGTCGGAGAAGGCACTCTCCCGCGGTGCGGGCCACCTCTACGGCACGGACCTACCCGTCGGCGGAATAGGCGACGGCGAGGGCCGGCACGCAGCACTCTCTGCCCACACAGGTCTACAGAACGCCACGCTGTGGGACAATCTCACCAAGGTCAAGAAGGGTGATGCTTTCTACATCGCCGCCGGCGGCGAGAAGCTCAAGTACGAGGTGCACGATATTCGGGTCGTCGAGCCAGCAGACACCAGCTCGCTCCACCGCGTACCGGGCCAAGACATCGTTACGCTCATTACTTGTACCCCCTACGGGGTTAACACCCATCGCTTGCTCGTCACCGGCCACCGCGTGCCGATGGATCCGGAAGACGAGGCCGCATTCAACAGCTCGGGTGTTCACTGGCAGTGGTGGATGTGGGCCATCCTGGCTGCCGCTGCCATCATCGTGCTTCTGCTCATCTACTGGTGGCGCAAATATGTCAGCAACGCCAAGGACGCCGCGCTTGAGGACGACCCGCAAGAGTCCTAACCGCCAATAAAAATGAAATAAGGCCCGCCCTTCCCTGGAAGAGCGGGCCTTTTCTAAAAGTAGCTGCAGGCGCTGGTTCTATGCCGGGCGACGTCGCAAAGCAAGGCACCCTGCCGCGATAATCGCGGCCCCAGCGAGAGCCCACAGGCCCACGCCCTCACCACCGGTCTTGGGCAGTGTTCCCTTGGTGGTGTCGGCGACCTGAAGGATGCCGACCTTCTTCACACAGTTCGCGGGAGTGTCGGACTCAGCGCACCTGTTACCGGTGATCGCGGGACCACCGGAAAGTACCTTGAGGACTGCATTGCCATCCTTATCCCATTCCGTCGAGAACTTGATCGGCGCGGGCAGCAGGTTGTAGCCATTCGGCGCCTTGGTCTCGATCAGGTAGTACACGCCAGGGGCGTCCAAGCCTTCGAGCTTGACGCGGCCTGTGGTGGTGGTCGTGGACTGCTTCACCTCAGGGTTAGCATCAGTGTTGACGCTGCCATCTGGGTTTAACGTCAGGTTTCCTTTGGCATCACCGCGGTGGACGGTGAACTGCGCGCCGCCAAGCAACCCGTCGGTTTGGATCTCGTCCGGGTTGTCCGGATTATAGCTCGCCTTTTCGAGCAGGACGTCCATAGTTTCCTTGGTCTCCAGCGGGATACAGTCAGTATCCTTCCAGCCGCCTATTTCTGCCTCGTTCATGAGTCCAAAGTTGGGCTCGTGCAGGCCATCCTTGGTGTAGCAGCGGGTGTTTCCTGCAGGTTGGCTCGGGTACCCGGCGGGTACAGAGGTGCTGTCCAGCTTTGAACGATCCAGCTTGAAACGCACCGTCACCTCGTAGACGTGCTGCCCAGTGCTTCCGTCAACACCCTTGGGTTTAATGATCTTCGGAGTGTCATTCTTGTTGAGCTCAAAGGGGCCGGCACCTTGGTACGCACGCGGCTGGCTGGTCTTGTTGAACTCGTCCTTGAAGATCACAGTGGCCCCAGTAACCGTGGCAGCACCAACAAACCTCGGGGTGTCCGTGAGCTTGCCGTAGATCACGTCGTTGGTGTCGAAGCCAGGTGCGTCCGGTGCCTCAACTACGACGTTGTACTTCGCGGTATATTCATTCGCTGCACCAGGAACAGGTTGCGGTGTGCTGTCGACGGCAACCTTATTGAAACAGGCTTCAGTAGCGACGTTGTCATCTTCAGCCGGGCTAGACTCCCCGTCCGTAGCCTGGAAAGCAACCTTGTTCGGACTACATACCGTCTTGAGGTTCCCGTATTCATCTGTTCGCACCGGCGCAGAGACGACATACTCTACCTTCGCGTGCCCTGGAAGAGTACCAACATAGCCCATCATGTATCGGGACTCACCGTCCGCTCCGGATGGGACAATCATGCCTGCATAAATACCAGTTCCCGGCGCAATCTGATCAGGCCCGGGCTTTTGACCGTTGACCTCGGTAGATCCTGCTCCAAATCCCTCGAATTTCGCAGTGGGACCGGAAGCGTTCACTCCATAGTGAGTATCCGTTGGTAGGTATTCCCAGAATGTGCCGCCCGAACTGGTGTTATCCGTGGTGTTTTCCACGGAGATGGTCCAGAAAGTACGCACCTCGCCGTTTACCACCTTGGTCTCCGAGCGTTGCTTCTTCACCGCAATGTTTGATTGCAGCCCTGGCGGTGGCGGAACTAGGTCGGAGGCCGCGTCCGTGTTAAATGAAGCAGGCAGGTTGTTCATTATGTTGACCAGCTCGAACTTCGGGCTATCATCATCTGGGTTGGTGATCTTTAGCTCAAAGCCCAGCTGATTCGCATTCGCACTACCCGAGCCAAAGCCCAGGTTTCCATTGGAGTAGGTCCACGCCTTGCCCCAAGAAGCAGAGGGGTTCGAGATCGTGCGCCCATCGAAGGTCTTGATGCCGGTGAGATCCCAGGTCCTGATGTCGCCGGTCTGTGTGTCAATGCGTTCAAGGATAAGCTTGTCGCCTGCCTCAGCCTTACTCTGGAAACCCCACATATACTTCTGGGCCTGCGGGAGCACCGCCCAGTCCTCCGAAAAAGACTTCTGGTTTCCGAACACGCGTTTAGCAGTGACTTTGCCGACGTCGACCTTATAAAGGTGACGGCTACCAGAAGTGGACGTGTTGCCCACAAAGAATCCCTCGCTGGTGTACACGCCAGCGTTGAGGACATCCCGGTCGCCGCTCGTTTCAAACGGGGTACCGGTACTTCCGGCCTTTAAAATAGGCCCAAGATTATATACTTCACCGGTTGCCGGATTGATCTGAAGGAGATTTCCTGCCGGGTAGCAAGGATCACCATTTCGGCCGCGACTCTGGCTCACCGCATAGAGCCAGTTATCACTCGAATCAAAGGCTAGAGCATTGTACACCCAGGGAGTGGACTCTCCCACCTGGCGAAAGTCTCGGCCTTGGTTGACTTGACGGCTCAGAATGGAAGTGTCTCGGCGAAGATCCTTAGGTTCACTGGTTACAACGTAGACAGGGCTACCGTCGGCAAATTCAGCTGGGGTGAGATCGCGCTTTGGCTGTCTGCTTGTAACCGGATCTTGGCACTCCTCTTTCGCAGGAACGGTGAAGGAAGCTGTAAACACTGTATTGGCTGGCCCGCGGTGAACACCCTTAAACTGAATCTGTGCGGTGCCACCAATAGTAATCTGCGGCAGGGTGACTTGGTATTCCTTGGCGCTAATCCTTTTGTAGGTCACCTTCGCCTCATACCAACCTCCGTTGGCACCGGTGTAATAGATCGTCAGGTCATCAGGGTTAGTCGATAAATAACTGTTAACGCTGGATTTGAGGGTAACCACCGTGCCTTGCGGAATGGACAGCTGGCCGCCAAAAAGCTCATCGGCCGGAATCTTAAAGTTCGGGATATAGCGGCTTCCCTTGAGCACGTATCCATCGTTTACCATCGTGATGGTGCGGTCGCCTGCAGCGTACGGGGTAATGTTCGGCGCCGCCATCAGACGGGCTGGGGCCGCGTCAACGTCAGCAATATCAAGCGGCTCAGTCACCTCCGAAGGGGCTTCTAAGGCTTCGCTGGATTCAGGTGATGACGTGCTGGTAGTCTCCTCGGCTACTCCACGCGCATCGACGGATATCCCGCTCAGTTCGGAATCCTCTGCGACCGCCGGGGTCTTCAATGAGAAAGCTGCTCCCGCTGGCACGTCAGTAGAAAGGCCAGTGATGCGGAAAGTCACTGAAGAGCTGGTCGATTTTACAACGAGGTTGTCTCCTTCGCGGACGGGGATCACTTCGCCGTCGATAGTCAGTGTGTAGGCCGAGCCGTCGAACTCTAGTCCTGCAGTCTCAACAGTGAACTCCAAGTCCTCCACGGTTCCGGCGTCAATAACGTGGCCTTCAAACGTTGCGGAGTCGCCAGCAGTCAGGCTCAGCTGGTCTGCAGAATCGAGCTCAGCGCGCAGGGCCGTGGTTTGTGCTTCAGCGACAGCACCAATGATGCCGGGCAGAGCAGCCGGTGCAGCAACACCAACAATGAGAGCCAGTGCAGCAATGAACGCCGCTAAGACGCGCCAGCGGTACACTACCGGCTCGGCCGAGTGAGTATCTGTCCAGGACATTAGCGTCCCTCGCTTTCTGAATTCTTCCTGCGGCTAAAAGCAATCATCACGAAACCGGTAGCAATCAATGCCAACGCTCCGGCCACCACACCGAGTACTTCTGCACCGGTCATTGCCAATGAGCCTCCATTCCCTTGCGAACGGTTCGGGGAATCTGAAGTTGTGTTTGTACCAGATTCCGGGTTGTTAGGTGGCGTTGTCCCAGGCTCGTGCGGAGTCTCTCCTGGCTTTGTCGGTGGTACCGGGGGAATCAACGGAGGGAACACCGGCGGAAACTTTGGCGTTGTCCGCGGAGTACTCGAGGTTGTCGATGGAGTATTCGGGGTTGTCGGGGCCGTGGGGGTCGTCGGCGGCGTCGGCGTTTCACCCGGCTTGTGGGTCTTGGCCACAATCACTCCTGGCACTGGGTTCGGATTGTCCACCACTGTGTGGAACGGAACCACCACCACAAACGGACTAATCTCCCGGTAGGAGTCATCCGGGGCCGTCGACGTCACCACATAGAAACCATTGGCAAGACCACCAAACGTCACCTCTCCATTGGCATCGGTGACTTTCTCCGCGTGCATATCAGTGCGCCAATCACGAACCTCGTCGAGATTCGCGTTCCGTACGCGGGCTGCGTCGTCAGCGTTGGTCGGGTCCAAGCCGGCAAGCCGGGCCAGACGAATCGTAACTCCCTGAATCTTTCCCGCAGGCGCATGACCATCGTCATTCGGATTACCTTGTGTAAGCCGCACTGTCACCGTATCCGTAGCCATAGTGCGCTCCGAACCAGTGGACTGCTGCCCGGCAACCTGCACCGCTTCCGCAGCAACCGTGCCCGGCCCTGCGAACGCAACCGCACACGCTACTCCGACGGCAACCACTCGGGCCGACCATGCATTTGTCAACCTCTTCATCGCTTTACTCCCGCACGCTACTTTCCTTATTAATTACTTCTTGCACCCCGGTAGCCGCCTTCTGGCGCCGCAGCCACCAAACTAGCCAACAACCAATAACAATCACCGCAGCTAGCAGCACAAACATCCACCACTGCCAGCCCGGGCCATGGGAGCCTTCAAACAACGTTTCTTCCCCCGGCTCTAAGGCCACCTGATGGCCACGCACCAACAAGCGATGCGTATTGATCCCGTACGGGGTGCACGTAATCAACGTGACGTAATCCTTATTGGCGACTGGCCGCAGACTATCTACCTCACTCGGCAGAACCACTTGTATGTCATCTACAACATACTTCATTTTATGGCCAGCAACCTGGATATAGAATGCATCGCCCTTAGCGGCCGAATTGAGGTGATCAAACATCGTCGAATTTGATAGACCCGTGTGCCCGGTGATGACGGAATGAGTTCCTGCTCCTCCTACCGGCAAATCAGAGCCATACAAGTGCCCTAACCCACGCTGCAGTGTTTTGTCCGCAGTGCCATGAAACACCGGCAGATCGACGTCTATTGCTGGGAACACGAGGCGGGCCATCGCTTCGGTCTCACCCAACTGTTCCAGGTAAGCCTCATAATCGGGATTATCCACACCGATACGGTTCAGCCACGGATCCAAGATCGGACCCGACGTATGCTCCTCGTTGTACGCATGCGCAGCATCCCATACGGAGTCCTGCACCTGCGCCGGTGTCTCTTTGTCCAGTCGCGCATACTCTTGCGCCACCCGTGAGGCATTCCAGTTGTTCCAGGCGGTCGAGACCACTGGGTACAGCATCACCAACAACCCGACGACAACGATTACCGCCGGAAGAGCTAAGCCTCCACGGCGCCTGTGCCGCCTGCCAGTTTCTTGGCCTACCACCGAAGTCAACGACCCGCACCACCCAAAACAATGCCCCACGCGCTAGCGCAGCGCGACCGGGATTACAACGAAAGATAAAGATAGGGACCGGAATCTACGCCTAGTCCAGTCCCCTCATTGGGTCGGGCGGCCTACCTTGGCTACCCGACCCGCAGCGCAGACCACCATGGACAGTCTGCGCTACCGGAACTACGCCCGGCTATTAGTTACGCGCGGTACGACGAGCGAACCAAGCACCTGCCGCAACAATCGCTGCACCGATAGCTGCCAGGATGCCCACACCGGCGCCACCAGTCATCGGCAGGTTCGGGGTGTCGCGCTTGACGTTCTCAATCTCTGATACGAGGGTGATGGCATCGTCGCCCTCACCGGTCTTCGCGATATTCTCGCGGGTGAAGTCAATCTCGGTAACGTTCTTCTCCGGCAGTACATAACCAGCCGGAGCCTTGGTCTCCTTCAGACAGAACTTCTTCGTAGCCGGTGCTTCCTTGTTGTCCTCGAAATCCGTGACGTGCAGACCGTCGATGGTGATGGTGCCATCGGTACCCGTGGTCCATTTGTCCTGTTCCTTGACAGTCAGCTTCGCGCCCAAGTTAGCTGCCGAGGTGCACTGGTAGAGCTCAAACTCAGCGCCTTCCAGGACCTTGCCAGTCTCCTTGCCATCCTTCTTCACAACCTTCAGCTTGCCGTGGTAGGTCACGACCTTGTTGGTCTTGTTCGTGACCTCGTTACCGGTATTCGGGTTGTTGAAGATGACGTCAGCCTGGTTCTTCAGCTCAGTGGTGTCGCCAACCTCCTTGCGCTTAACCTCGAAAGTCAGGGACATTTTGTCACCGGACTTGACCTTGGCAAGACCAGCATCGGTCAGCTTCACGACAAGCTTGTTGCCGTTCTCAGCGGGGTTGTTCACGGAATAGTCGCCGGCCTCAAGAACGGTGTCGCCGGCCTTGACCTCGGTAACCTGCTGGAAGTCCAGGCGCTTGTCCAGCTGATCCTCGAAACGGAAAGCAGTCAGCTTCTTGCCTTCGCCCCAGGTTGGGGCATCCGCATTGATGGTGTAGGAGTAGGCGTCCTGGATGTTCTTATCCGCATCCTTAACGGTCTTCTCGGTCTTGGTTTCCGTGTTCTTCGGGTAGGCCACAACATCGTAGTTCCACGCGTCGGAGGCCTCGTTAACCATCGGCACCGACACGATGAACGGAGCACCAGAAACGATGCCAGCCGGAGCGCCGGTCTCCTCAACGAGGTAGATGCCCAACGGAAGATCAGTGAAGGCTACCTTGCCCTCAGCATCGGTGGTCAGCTCGAACGTCGTGTTAGTCTTGTTTTCGTCCTTGACATCTGCAGCCGACTTCGGGAAGGTCGACCAGTCACCATTCTGCAGGTCGTAGTCAAGCTTGGTGATCTTGTAAGTCACACCAGAAAGAGGGTCACCCGGTACGTTCCCCATCTCCCCACCGGTCGCGGGGGTGTCAGACTCAGCACCCTTCTTCTTGTAGAGGGTAATCGAACCCTTCTTGCTGAAATCGATGTTTGCCTTGTTCACGGCACCCTGCTCAACGGCAGGTGCTTCCTCGGCCAGGGCGCCCGGAGCGGAGATTCCCAGGGAGAGGCCTACGACTGCTGCGAAAGTGACCGAACGAGCGGTACGAGAGATCTTGTTCACGGAAACAGGTCCTTTACATGAGTTGTGTAATGAGACACCGCGCCTCATCAGCTGTACGCAATCCACTCCACACGGTTTACACACCATGGCCCGGCCCATCGCTAAGAGTCTTTCACCCACATAGAGCGACGTTCCCAAGAAGGTAAGACACCTACCCGGGCCCCTAGCCTAAGTAACGGTAGCCTGTGGATTACATAGCTAGACCCTATACCTAGAAGAAGAAATGCGATATCGAACAAATGCCCGCTTCCCATAAAACCAGCTAGCCCTCTCAAGTAATCGCCCCCCCCCGCGCAGATAATAATTATATTCGCAGTTAAACTGCGGTATTGGTAGCTGCCATTCCACTTTGAGTGATATCGACCTCACCGCCCCCTTACGGGGGCTCTAGCAGCCTTGCCCAGGCACATTGGTGGCAACTATCTCACTGCGAAACGCTTACCAAGAGCGCCATGCAACCACCAGCACAACCATTAACACTGTCAATATCGCCAGGTAGACGTGAATCTTCATGGGCAACCACTGGGGCGCGGCAAGAAGGTACCTCAGGACAATCCCGAAGCCATATATTTTCTCGGTCTTTAACAAACTCCAGATAGAAAGCTAACATCCCTAGGTTTCTTGGCGGGGCTCTCTAAGAACGATCACCAGTAGTTTTCGCGGCACGAAGGAGCGCCGCATAAGCGCCGTCGCGGGCCAGCAGCTCAGCGTGGGTGCCGCGCTCGGCCACGCGGCCGGCGTCGAGGACGACGATCTGGTCGGCATCGCGGATGGTGGACAGGCGGTGCGCGATGACCAGGCGGGTGGCGTCCGCACCAAGCACTGCTTCCTGGATAGCGCGCTCCGTTTCGTTGTCCAGGGCCGAGGTGGCCTCATCCAGGATGAGCACCTGCGGTCGGCGCAGCAGCGTGCGGGCAAGCGAGAGGCGCTGCTGCTCACCGCCGGAGAAACGGTAGCCGCGCGAGCCTACGAGAGTATCGAGTCCCTCGGGAAGCGCGGCGATGACCTCATCCACGCGCGCGGCATGCAGCGCCGCCCACATCTGTTCCTCGCTGGCATCCGGCTGCGCGAAGAGGAGGTTCTCGCGCACGGTGCCATGAATGAGGTAGGTCTCCTGGGAGACCACGCCGATGACCGCCGCGCGCTGCGCCGGTGGAATGTCACGCAGGTCTACCCCACCTAGGTGCACGGTGCCTTCGGTGGGATCGGCTAGGCGCGCCAGGAGGGCGGCCACCGTGGACTTGCCGGATCCGGTATGCCCCACCAGGGCCGTAGTGGTGTGGGCCGGGATGGAAAGGGAGACGTCGGAAAGCGCGTCGGTGTCGGTGCCGGGGTAGCGGTAGGAAACGTTCTGGAGGGTGAGGGTGGCGTCGGCAAGCTGGGCGGGCTCGGTGGCTTCTGCGAGCTCGGGCTCCAGGTCCAAGTACTCAAAGATGCGGCTGAACAGCGCCATGGACGCCACCCACTGCGCGCCCACGTTGAGCAGCCCAGTAATCGGGCGGAAAATCTGGGTCTGCAGAGTAGAAAAGGCGATGAGCGTGCCAATCGTAATCCCCGGGCGCAGACCAGCCACCAGGTAAATTAGCGCCGGCATCACGCCGAAAATGATTTGGGTCAGCGCCATACGCCAGCGCCCGGCCAGCTGCGATTCCAGCTCCAAGCGGATAAGCGAGCGCGAGGTTGTCTCAAACCCGTCATAAACCCGCTCTTGCGCGCCCAGCGTGGCCGCTAGGCGCATGCCGGACACGGACAGGTTCTCCGAAATGGTCTGCTGCAACGTCGCCTGCGCGCGGCTGTTTTTCTCCATGAGGCTGCGGCGCAGCACGGCGGCGCGGCGGGTGAGCCACACGGCGGGTGGCAGCACCAGCAAGGACAACAGCGACAGCGTGGGCGAAAGCGCCACCATCGCCACCAGCGTGGCCACAGTCATGGTGAGGTTGCTAGCCACGGACGTCGCGGTGGTGGTCACCATGCCGCGCATCGCCGCGATGTCATTAGTCAGGCGGGATTGAATCTCACCGCCGCGGTTGTTGGTAAAGAACTGCAGCGATTGGCGCTGCAGGTTGGCAAAGACCTGCGTGCGCAGCTCGTGCATGATGGTGTGCCCCACCCGCGCGGACAGAAAGGACTGGATGACGCCGATGGCCTGAGACACCACCGTGATGGCCAGCATGCCGCCGACGAGCCACAGCAGCAGCGCGGTGTCGTGTTCGGGAATGGCCTCATCCACGGTGCGGCGCACCAGGAAAGGCTGCACCACCGTCAGCCCGGAGGTGGCGATGATGAGCGCTACCACCAGCAGCAGCGTGCCGCGGTGCGCGGCGAATAGGCCGGCGACGCGAGCAAACTTCACTGGGTGCTGGGCCAGCTGATCGACGTCCGCCGGATCCTTCACCGCAGTGTGCATCGGCCGCGTCATGGCTTAACCGCAGGTAACGATGGGCTGCGGATCGTACACCGTGGTGGTGGTCTCCCGGGAGATTTCCTTGCCGGACAGATCCTTGATCACGCGGGTATCGGAGGTGGTAAAGCCCGGCGCGCCGGAGGAGGGCGAACAATCCTCGCTCACCGACTTCCGCTGCGGCTCGGTCTTGGCCCAGCGCCCGTTGTTGATGGACTCAACCTCAACAGTCTTGACGCCCTTGAAGCGCACAGTGATGTCGCTGCCAAAGTCGGTCTCAATGCGCACCGGATGGTTCGAGGTGTTCTTGAACTGCAGGTCAATCGCGCCTTCGTACACGGTGGCCTCGCGGCCAGCCGGGTAGCGCGAAATGTAATAGGAGTGCGGGGTGTGCGCGGTATCCTCCATGCCCGCGAAGTAGGCCGCGTTGTACAAGGTGGTGGCGAACTGGGAAATGCCGCCGCCCACGGCCGTGCCGGCGTGTCCGTCGATGATGATGCCGGATTCCACGTAGCCCTGCGCCGTACCGCGCGGGCCGGTGTAGCCGTTGAGGGAGAAGGTCTCACCCGGGTTAACCACGGCACCATTGACCTGCTGGGCCACTAGGCGAATATTGGTTCCGGAGGCCCCGGAGAAACCACCGGTGGAGAACTCGGACACGGTCTCATCGAAGGTGGCCTTCTCCGCCATCTCCGTGGTGAAGTCCGCGGGGTCCGGCTTATAGTCGGCGTCCCATTCGCGGTCGTCCTCGCTGCTCACGCGATCCTCGAAGCCCTCGAGGGTCTTGTCCCAGTCGATAATGGAGCCATCCACCGAGGGCGTGATCTGCTTATCATTGCCGCTGAAGGAAATCTTGGCGTTGGTGCCGGGGACCTCGGAGCCTTGCATGCGCTCTTGGAAGAGCTCGCGCGCGCGGTCTTTGTCCACCTTGAGGCGCAGCTCGCCATCCTCGGCAGCGATGGAGACGAACTGGGAAATCTCCGGCTTGCGCAGGGTGCCGGCGGTGTTGTTCTCGCCCTTCAGAGTGAGCGGGTTATCCAGCGCGCGGGCGGCATCCCCGGTGCGCATGGCCTCAATCGCCTCCTCATTAATCTGTGGTTCCACCACCATCGGCTCGACGTCTACGCCCTCGGGGTCGAGCCAGTGCTTTACGACGCCCTCGTGCAACTCTCCCTCTTCCACCGCCTGGCCGAGCTTGGGTTTGGTCTCTTTGAGGGAGCCGTCGATAAGCTCCAAGTTTCCGTCTTCCGGCTCAATCTTCAGATCGTTGCCAACCCGCTCGAGCTCTCCGGAGAGCTGCGTTTCATCGACGTCCACGGCGACAGGGATTTCCTGGGTGGGCTTAATGAAGCTGTACAGGCGCGAGAGGGGGTTCAGGGAAGCGTCGGGAATGCCGTCGACGGCTTTCTGATAGTTCAGGCTTAGGCCCGAGTCTTGGGGGATAAGCTGCGAGCTTTTCTCCCCGGCGCGGATTTCCACGGGCTGGGCCGCGACGTCCCCGAGTTCCTGCTCCAGCTTCGACACCGCGGCGGTGCGCTCCATGCGGGAGATATCCACGCCGCCGACCGACGTCGCGCGCGGAACCTTGTGCTGGTTGGCCATCACGTCCCATGCATAGGCGATGCCGGCGATGAGTAGGAGGCCGACGAGCACGCCAAGGGTGACGTGCAGTCCCTTGCGTCGCTGCTGCCGATGTCCGATTGCCTTTTTCACGTGTACGAGATTAACGCCTGCCAGCTAGTTTTTACTAGTCACCCTCCTGCTGGGCCACGACGTCGGCGGCCGCGTCAATGACCGCGTTGATGTCCTCGTCGGTGGACCACAGCGGCATATCGGCCCCGGCGGCGAGGGCCACAGCGACGGCCTCCGGCACGCTAAAATTATCCGAGATGGAGGCCATTCCACCCAGGTCATCGGTGTAAATGGTGCCTTCGAAACCCAGTTCCTCGCGGGCCAGCTGGTAAGCCCGCGGGTTAAGGGAGGCGGGCTCGTCGCCGAGACCGGGAACCACGAGGTGGCCCATCATGAGGGCTGCTTCCGGGGCTTGTGGGAGGGCGGTATGGAAGGGCACGAACTCGTGTCCGTACAGTTCTTCCAGCGGCGGGGTGACGGCCTCACCCAGGTGCGTGTCCCCGGAGGCGCGGCCGTGGCCGGGGAAGTGCTTGAACACGGCCTTCACACCTGCGGCCTGCAACCCGCGGGCAAAGGCTGCGCCATACTCGCCGGAAGCCTCCGGATCGGTGGAGAAGGCGCGATCACCGACGACCTCGAGGTCTCCCCCATCCACGTCGAGCAGCGGGGCGAAGTCCACCGTCACGCCGTGTGCGCGCAGGCTGTGCCCGATTTCTGTGGCCAGGGCCTCGACCTCCTCCGGGCTATGCCCCTCCGCCATGGCCTGCGGGGAGGGGTAGTCGCCCAAGATTTCGGAGAAGCGCTGCACGCGCCCGCCCTCGAAATCGATGGAAACTTCAAAGTCACGGCCCATCTCCTCGCGCAAAGCGTTTACTCCTCGCGGGCCATCACTCAGCAGCTCGGGGTCGGCCCAGCTCGGGATAAAAAGCCCGCCCACGCCGGCTTCCAGCTTCGCGCGGGCATCCTCGTAGTTCAGCGCCGGCGGCATGAGCTTGGCGGCAGCGCGGGCGCGGACGTCCTCAGGCGCGGCATCCTGTGGTGCCGCGTCGCCCGACGCGACGCCGCTGGACGCGGCGCTGGTTTCGCTGGGCGGGGCGTCGGAAAGCACGGGCTCCTCGCTACACGCGCTCAGCGCACAGCTAGCACTCAACAAGAGGGCGGGCATTGCTTTTCTCATGCCCACCAGTGTGCCTGAAGCACCCGCGCGGGCAACACCTGGTTGTTAGGATGGCCACATGAATAACGGAGAGACCATGCTCATTGCCTATGACGGCTCCGACCGCGCCGACCGCGCCCTCGAGTACGCCGCGCGGCTCCTGCGCCCCACCGACGTCGAGATCCTCACCGCGTGGGAGCCGTCCGCGCGCCAGGCCGCCCGCGCCGTCAGCCGCACCGGGCTGCACCAATCCACGGTCTCGCCGGAGAGCGTGGAGGATGATCCAGCCTACGAGGAGGCCCTCGCCATCTGCCGCCAGGGCATCGCCAAGGCGGAGACTTTGGGACTTCGGGGCCATGCCCACTTGGTGGAATCCGTGACGACGATTCAGAGCGCGATTGTCGACGCCGCCCAAGAACTCGACATCGACGTCATCGTCACCGGTACCCGCGCCCTCACTGGCTTCCGCTCTTTGTGGACGAATTCCACGGCGGAGTACATCGTGCGCAACGCCGGTCTGCCGGTCTTCATCGTGCCGCCGGAGAACGACGATGAGGACGACGCGGAAGAAAGCGACTCCTAAAGGCAGCTTTTAGCTGCTAGAATCTGGCGCCATGGCATTCGACAGCGATTCCCTCAACAAGCGCACCCTGGGCCCGGCCCTGGGCAGTGCGGTCGTCGGCGTGGCGCTGGGAGTCGTGACCATCCTGGGCATTGCCCAATTCTCGCAGGCAGATGCCGTGCCGAACGATAACTCCGTCAAGGCCTCCGACGCCGTGATGGGCGGGCCGGAGTACGGCTCCCGCGAGTAAGCGTGCGCGCACGCATCGGGGGGCTTTTCTTTTTAGCCCTCGTGGTTCTTCTGCAGCCGTGGGGGCTGACCGCTGCTGATACCAAGCACGATCTGGTGGCCAACCCGGGGCATTTTTTGCGCGGCGCGCTGCATGCTTATACCGATACTTTCACGCTGGGCCAGCTGCAAAACCAGGCCTATGGCTACTTGTTCCCGCAGGGCCTGTTTTTCTTGGTGGCGGACCCACTTCCGGATTGGATTGCGCAGCGCGCCTGGTGGTTCCTGGTCTTAGCGGTGGGCTTTCTGGGCTTCTTCCGCTTGACCCACACGGTACTTCCCGCCGCCCCCCGCTATGCCGCGCTGACAGGCGGAGTGCTCTACGCGCTCTCCCCGCGCACGCTGACCACGCTGGGCGCGATTTCCTCGGAGACCTGGCCGGTCATGCTCGCACCCTGGGTGCTGCTTCCTTTCCTGCGGCCGGGCCGGGTGGACTGGCGGGATGCCGCGCCCTCGGTGGTGGCGGTGGCCTGCATGGGCGCGGTCAACGCCACGGCCACACTCGCCGCTTGCCTGCCAGCGGGCTTGATTCTGCTGTGGCGGCGCGCGGGCAAAGCCGGCCTGGCCTGGCTCGCTGGGTGCGCGGCGGTGTCCGCGTGGTGGATCACCCCGCTGCTCATCCTGGGCCGCTATGCCCCGCCCTTTACGGAATTCATCGAGTCTGCTGGCGTGACCACGCGCTGGCTCAACCTGGCGGAAATCCTGCGCGGCACTACCAGCTGGGCGCCCTTTGTGGATACCGAGCGCGTCGCCGGCAACGAGCTGGCCACCGAGCCGGTCTTCGTGCTTGTCACCGTGGCCGTTGCCGCCTTGGGCCTGGTGGGCCTGGCCCGCCTGCCGCGTCTGTGGGGTGTCATGCTACTAGTGGGCGTGACTGTTATGGGCACGCATGCCGCGTGGTACCTCGACGCGCTCGACGGCCCACTGGCCGCGCTGCGCAATGTGCATAAATTCGACCCGCTGGTGCGCATCCCGCTGGTACTCGGCGTGGCCGCGATTGCCGCCCGGGTGAGGTTGCCGCGGACGTTGTCCCCGGGGCGTCGTGAAGCAGCGGGCCTTGTGGTGTGCCTCGTGGTGGTGGGCGCGACCGCCCCCGCCTGGGCAGGCCGGCTGCTGCCGAAGGGCGCCTACGAGGAGGTTCCCGCCTATTGGCACGAAGCCGCCTCTTTCATGAACTCGCTGGATACGCGCGTGCTCATCTACCCCCCGGCCTCCTTTGCGCGGCAGGACTGGGGCTGGACGCGTGACGAGCCGGCGCAGCCGCTTCTCGACGTCCCCTGGGCCGTCCGCGACGCCGTTCCCCTCATCCCGCCCGAGGCTATCCGTGGCCTGGACGGTGCGATGGCACAGATTTCCCGTGATCCCGCGTCCGCGCCTTATGTGTTGCAGCGCCTCGGTATCGGGGCCGTCGCGGTGCGCCACGACCTGATTTCTGGTTCTGCAACCCATATTCCGGGCGAGGTCCACACCTTCGGGGAGGTCGACGTCGTTGTCTTCGACCGCGGCCTCTCCATGAACCTGGCTCCTGCGGATCCGCCGCGCGTGGCGGGCGGTGGGGAATCGCTCGCGCTCCTCTCCGGCCCTCACGAGCTCGTCGCCTCCGACGCGGACATCATCACCGATACGCCTGTGCTGCGCGACCGCAACTACGGCACGCTCTCCGGCCCGGTTTCCGCGCCGCTGGCCCCTAGCGACCCATCGACGGTGCGCAACCGGCTGCGCGACTACCCCTCCGCCGGCCCGCTGACCCAGGTGGTGGAGCACGATGGCCGCGTCACCGCATCGTCCTCTGCCGCCGATGCCTCGGCCTTCGGCGGGGCGAACCCGGCGCGCTCTCTTACCGCGGCCGTCGACGGCGAAAACTCCACTGCCTGGTGGCCAGCGCCCGGCGATTCCGGTTGGTTGGAGCTGCACTCCGACTCCACGTGGACCTCGCCCACGCTGCGTCTAATGACCACCGGCACGACTGAGGTGACCATCCACAACGGCGATTCTCAGGTCACGGTCACCATGGAGGCCTACCGCGCCCGCGATATCCGCGTGCCCGGCGCGCAGGCCTCCACGATCCGCATCGAGCCGCAGCGCCGCACCGGAATTGCGGAAGCATCCATCGTGGATCAGCCCACCCCGCGGCGCATCGTCACCGTGCCCGATACCTCGCCCAATGCCGAGCAGTTCCTCTTCCAGCAGGACAACGAGCACATCCTCATCCGCTCCTTTACTACCCCGCGCGACATGACGGTGCGTGTCTCCGGCGAGAAGACAGTGCTTATCGACGGCTCCCCCCACGCCCCCAACTCCACCCTCAACCTCTCCGCCGGACAGCACCTCCTGCGCACCACCGGCGACTGGGCGGCGCTGACCGATACCGCGTCCTCCTTACCCGATCCCCTCCCCGCTTCCTCACCCACATCATCTGCGAACTCAGTCGCTTCTTCTGACCAGGAAGCCGACCCATCCGACGCCGGCTATACCCCGCTCGCTTCCGGCGGCAACCACGACTTTGCTCGGCTCACCTCTGGTGAGCCCATCGAGCCCGCCGACCACGACCGCCTTCTCATCACCGGCCGTGCCTTCAACAAGGGCTTGCGCGGCGAGCTGCGCTCCCCCAGCACAGCCGCAGTCTCGACGTCAGGTTCGGCACAAAACTCAGCGCCGGCCTCGACGCCGGCCTCCAGCTCGGAACCGCTGGCCCTCGAACCGCGCTCCATCGATGCGGACACGCAAGCTTTCCTCATTCCCGCCGGCGCTAGCGGGACCTTCCACATGTCCTTCGCAGCTGACCGCGCCTACCGCGTGGGCCTCGGCCTCGGCGGCGCGCTCGCCGCACTGACCACCGCGCTGTGCCTGCTCGTCATGACCCGCGGCCCCCGCCCTCACTCCGCTTCCCCCGCCACCTCCGCTGCTTCCCGAACGCTCTCCCCCGCTTGTGTTGCCCACTCGTCCACCTCGGCGCGTGCCCTTCTGGCCCTGCTCATCGCGGCAACGATGGCGCTCGTCGCGGGTATGCCCGGTGTGGCCGCCGCTGCCGCGGCGTGGGCTATTACCCGCTGGACCACGCTGCGCCCCGACTACCTGGCGGGCGCGCTCACCTTGGCCGCGGGCGCGATGCTCGCCCGCGCACCTTGGCCCGCAGAGGGCTACGCCGGCGATTCCCTGCTCGTGCAACTGCTGTGCGCCGCGGCTATTACCTGCGCCTGCCTCCCACCCCGCCGCGCCTCTTAGGTACCCAGTCTCACCGCATATGGTTCCTCTCAAAAGGCATTAGTCAGAAGGTGTCTTTGGGGTCAAGGAAACCATCTGCGGCGATGTAAAAGGTTTGTTTGGGGGCAAGGAAACCGTTTGACTAATGCCTTCTGGAAAATGCCATGTGTGAAGTGGCGTCTACGACCCCACCGAACCGGCGGAATCAGTCGAGCCAGCGGCGCTGGCGAGGGATCCGGAGCCCACGGTAGCGGAATGGGATCCGGAACTGGCAGAGCTCGCAGAAGCGGAGCCGGCAGGGCTATCTGCCTGGCGCGGCAACGAACGCGGAACGGCGATGCGGCCGCGTGTAAAGACGAGGGAGCGGATGAGGTCGCGGCCGGGGACCTCGACAAGCACGTAGGTCGCAGCAGAAAGCACACAGCTAACGATCACCGTGAAGACCAGCACCACCGCGAAATCCCAGGCAGCACCCGAGAAGGCAGACACACCCAACAGCGGGAAGGCGATGGCCAGCACCCCCACATGCCACATGAAAACCCCATATGACCAGCGGCCCAGCGCCCGCATCACAGCGGAGGAGAGCCAGCTTTCGCGCGGCGCCAGCGCTACCGGCACCACGATGCAGGCCCCGCACACTGCGCCCACCGCAATGCGGCGCGCAAACTCGCCAGGCTCCGGGTGGACCAACCCCTGCGGGCCGAACCACTCGCGGCTGGCCAGCCACACGCAGCCCGCGGCCACCACCCAACAAGCGAGCCGCACAATGCGCCCAGCGCGCAGGCGCACCCCAGCCGCCTCAGCCTCCGCGGCCAACATTCCCACCGCGAACCACGAAAAGTACGCCGGCGGCCAAATCTGCGTGTTGATATCGCCGGATTCATAACCGGCGACAAAGGGTAGGAAGCCCCACAACAGACTCAGCACGCTAGCAACCGCAATGAGCACAACCCGCCAACGCACAGAAAACCTATCCAATCCCCACGCCAACAGCGGCAACACCGCATAGAAGGCGAACTCCACGCACAGCGACCACAATTGCGTAAGCCCGGGAACCAGGCCATCGGCAATATAGAGCTGCGTACCAGTCAGGTTGGTGATGACTTGCGGGAGGGTTAAGGGGGAGGCGTCGGGAAGCAAGGCGAGTACCGCCACCACGCACACCACATACAGCGGTGCCAAGCGCGCCACGCGGGAAAGAAGATACTGCCCCGCCGTGTGCGCGTGCCGCCGGCGCCACAGCAAGAAACCACTGAGCACGAAGAAGACCGCCACCCCATAATCCAGCCTCTCAGCCCAGGCCCAGCCGGTTGCCGTCTGGAAAGACACGTGCGTGATCACGACTGCCAATGCTGCCAGTGCACGCACGCCTTCGAGCTCAGGGAGAAAGCGCATGGCCCACTACGATACTATTTCTGCAGTGAATCCCTCGACCGATCGGAGCTGACGTGTTCCTTCGCTCCCGCCTAGCGCAGGTGACGATTGCCGCCGCGGTGTTCCTCCTACTCGGGTCCATCCTTCCGCCGCTGTACAACAACCAGTCCCGCCCGCTGCCCAGGGACCTCGACATCACGGTCCGCGCGGAACAGGATGGGGTCGAGTTCACCCGCCACACCTCGACTGCCTCTGCGGAGAAGGATTCGGTGGCCCGCGCACAATCCACCACCACGCTCACCTTGGATGGCGACACCGTCGCGCACATCACCGAGGAATCCCTACTCAACCGCGAGTCCACCTACCCGGTGGCGGGCCCGAACACGACGCAGATTATCGAGCTTCCCGCCCTTGACCTGCAGGTGGAGGACCAGGTCGAACGCGACGGCATCAGCTACTTTTTCCCCGCCGGGGCGGAGCAACGTTCCTATCCTTTCTTCGACCCACTCACCCAGGACGCGGAGCCCATCGACTTTCTGCGCGACGAGAAGCTCGACGGCATCCCCACCTACGTCTTCCGCCAGGATGTCGCGCCGGTTTCGCTCGCGGAGGTCTTCGACCTCGATGCTCGTCGCTCCGGCCCGGCGGGTGATTTCTACTCGCCCGAATCCCTGGAACGCTACAACCTCAAGCCGAAATCGCACGTCATCCTCGAGCCCTTCTACGCGGTGAGCCGCACCGTGTGGGTC
Source organism: Corynebacterium sp. c25Ua_47 (assembly GCF_039907205.1). Lineage (NCBI taxonomy): Bacteria > Bacillati > Actinomycetota > Actinomycetes > Mycobacteriales > Corynebacteriaceae > Corynebacterium > Corynebacterium sp. c25Ua_47. The sequence goes on from NZ_JASBOH010000004.1 coordinate 86,941, forward strand.
GAACCCACGACCGGCACCATCGTCAACGAGGAGGAACACCCGCGCATCTTCTGGGCCACGGATGCGAGCCAGGCCCAGGCCATGGTCGACGCCGATGACACACAAGAACGCGCGCTTCTCGACGTCCCCCTCTCCTGGTCCGACTCCACCCGCACCGAACGCCTCGACTCGGTTCGCGGAGTCATCGACACGGTCAAGGTCTTGAGCCTCGTCGGCTGGCTGGGCAAGGCCATAGGCGTGGCGTTGTTGGCGGTGGCGGCCGCGATGTTCATGCGCCGCCATGCAGCGCAGAGCGCGTAGGCGCCCGTGACTGTGTCCCGAGCATCCCTTGCGGTGCGCGCCGCCCTCTGCGCCTGGGGCGTGGCGCTCGTGCTCGCGGTGTGCTGGCCCTTCGTGCTGCCCGGCGAGTTCCTGTGGCGCGACATGGTGTTGCTTGAGCACCCGGCGTTCACCGCCTCTGCCTTCGGTGCCGGTGACTTGCCCGCGCGCAACGCACCGCAAGACGGGGTGCTTGCCTTATTCGGCGGGGCGTGGCTGGCCAGGGTCTTCATCCTTGCTGCCGCGAGCGCCTCGGCGTGGGTGGCGGGTCGATGGGCGTGCCAGCGCACACAGTTCAGCCCGTGGGCAGCAGCCGCGGCGATGGCGTGCGCGGTGGCCAATCCTTTCGTCATCGAGCGCCTCTTGCAGGGCCAGTGGTCGCTGGCGGTCGCGGCCTGGCTGGCGCCCGTGATCGCATGGGGTTGCCTCGCTGCGCACCCGCGCGTGGCGTGGCTAGCGCTGTGGGCCGCGTCCTTGACGCCCACCGGCGGGCTCTTCGGGGGCCTCATCGCGGTTGTCTGTGAGCGCGAGGGGCGAAGAAGGTGGCTCTTCGCTGGCGGCTCAGTCTTGCTGTGGTTGCCGTGGCTGGTTCCAAGCCTCGTGGGCGGTGTTCTCACCGCCCCTGCCGCTCCCGGCGACCCCGCCGCCCAAGCCGCGGCCTTCGCCCCGCGCGCGGAGGCCTACGTGGGAACGGTCGGTTCGCTTCTCGGTTTCGGCGGCATCTGGAATGCCGCAGCAGTACCGGCTTCCCGCGAGCAGGGCTTCGCCCTGGCAGGCCTGGCTGTTGCCGCCCTCGCCGTCCTGGGGGCTTCCCGCCTGCCCCGGCGCGAGCTGCGCCCGCTGGCAGTCCTGGCGGTTCTTGGCATGGGCCTGGCCATCCTCGGCGCACTCGCCCCCGGTCTCATCGCCTTCGCCGTCGAGCACATCCCAGGCGCGGGCCTGGTGCGTGATTCCTCCAAGCTCACCTTTCTCGCCCTGCCGCTGGCCGTCGCGGGAATCGGAGCCCTGCACCAGCTTCCCGCAGCGCTCGCCCTGTGCGCCTGCTTGCTCCAGGCACCCGATGCACCGCGGGAACTCGCCGTGTTACGCCCACGCGAAACGGGCATCGACCGCAAGCTCGTCGAAGACCTCGACGGGCGCCTCACCTTCTTCGCCGACCGCCCCGCCATGGTGCCGCTCGACGGGGGCATTGCCCTCGACCCCTACTCCAAGGCTGCCAACAAGCTCGATTCCGGCGCGCTCACCGTCGACGGCATAAACGTGGATGAGCCATCACCCCGCTACCTAGCGGCCGCCGAAGCTTGGAACAACCGCGACCTCGACCGACTCGAGGAGCTCGGCGTGGGCGCGGTCGTCGAGGAAGGCCGCATCGCCGCCACCACTAACGCGCAACCGGCATCCGCCCCGTGGACTCTTAGCGCCGCCTGGTGCGCACTTCCGCTTCTAGCAACTCTTCGAAGCGCGCGCCGGTCTTCTCCCACGAAAAAGTAGCCGCCAATTCGCGGGCAGCCTGGCCGAGGCGGGTGCGGAGGAGGGGGTCGTCGACAAGCATGCGCACCGCCGGAGCGAACTCGGACTCGTGGTGGACCAGCACGCCCGTCTTGCCGTCGATGACGCTGTCTTGCAGGCCAAATGCATAACCCACCGTGGGAACTCCATGTTGGGCCGCCTCCATGACTGCCAACCCCCAGCCTTCCTTGCGAGACGGCATGAGGTGAACGTCGGCCCGGGCGAGCAGTGCATGTTTATAGTCCTCGGTGACCTGGCCGCGGAAGCGCACGCGGTCCTCCACCCCGTGGGCGCGCGCATACTCGCGCAGGTGGGATTCCCACCAGCCGGAACCGATGACGTCGAGAAGCGCGCCCGGAATCCGCGCCACGGTGTCCATCGCGTGCTCAATCTGCTTGTGCGGCACCAGGCGTGACAGCGTCACCAGGTGGATATCGGCCTCGCGCTCCAATGTAGGCACGTGTGACGGCAGGGGGTCCACGCCGTTCTCGATGATGTGCGCGCCGTGAATCCCCAGCTTCTCCAGGTCACGCTTCGAGGCCTCCGAGACCGTCACCCACGTGTTCTCGCGATACAGCGCGGGCACCACGCGAGATTCCAGGAACCACCCCAGCCGCGCCAGGACGGGCCCGGCCACCGGCCACTGCTCGCGGTGGCAGTGGTGCGTCAGGATCACCACGGGTGCGCGGGTGGCCAGGCGCGCGAAGAAGGGAATGCCGTTGTGGGTATCCACCACGACGTCAGCGCCGCGCGCACCAAACAGCATCCACAACAACGCACGCGGATACACGCTGAACTTGGCCCCGGCGCGCGAATAAAGCACGCCGTTGCGGCGCTCGCGCTTGGCGGCGTTCATGTGGCGCGCGCTGCGGAAGACCACCTCGTGGCCCTGAGCAGCGAGGTATTCCCCGACGCGCTCGAGGTAGCGCTCGGAGCCGCCACCTTGCGGGTGGGTGGAATCGCGCCAGCACAAAAGAAGGATTTTCATGTCGAGGAACTAGCCTAGTGGGTTATGAAACGCACCCGTGCCTTGGCCACCCTGCGCCGCTCCTGGCGGCTGCTGCGCTCCTTCCGCTTTGAGCAGTCAGCGCCCGCGGTCTTTTACGGCGGCTTGGCTGAGGACACCGCCGCGCTTGTCGACGCCCTCTCCCGCGACCATTCTTTGTCCCTCACCGGCGCGCGCGTACTCGATGTCGGGGGCGGGCCCGGTTATTTCGCTTCCGCCTTTGCCCAGCGCGGGGCCAGCTATGTGGGGCTGGAGCCCGACGTGGGCGAGATGGCCGCCGCTGGCATCGAAGTGGCCCAAGCCGTACGCGGCGATGGCACGCGCCTGCCCTTTGCGGATAGCACCTTCGACATCACGTATTCCTCCAACGTGGCCGAGCACATCTCCAACCCGTGGGACATGGGCGAGGAGATGCTGCGCGTAACCAAGCCCGGCGGGCTGGTCATCCTCAGCTACACGGTGTGGCTGGGGCCCTTCGGTGGACACGAGACCGGCCTATGGGAGCACTACGTGGGCGGCGAGTTCGCCCGCGACCGTTATACCCGCCGCCACGGCCACCCGCCGAAAAACGTTTTCGGCACCTCGCTCTTTGCGCTCTCCGCCCGCGAAGGCCTGGACTGGGCGCGCGGCGTGACGTCGCAAGGCTCGCAGCTCCTCGCGGCCTTTCCGCGCTACCACCCTGCCTGGGCCTGGTGGGTGACCAAGGTGCCGGTGCTGCGGGAGTTTGTGACCTCCAACCTGGTCATCGTCCTGCGCGCCTGATGGCTGAGTCAGACTTAGTCGAGGCGCCTGCGCAGAGAAGCCAGCCAGAGCGCCACGCCCACGGCCGCGAAGTACACCAGCGCCCCGTCACGGCCCCAAGGCGGGAATAGCGCCACGTCCTGGCCGGTAGCGAAGACGCCGTTGAGGAAGGGCAGCCAGCCGGTGAGGCGCGCGCCGCCGGGGATGAGCCACAGCGCGTTTTCTACCAAGAGCGCCCAGACCGTCAGCGCCGCGATGCTCAACGCCGGGGAGCGCAGCAGCCGGCCCAGCGCCACACCGTAGCCCACCGCCAGCCACGCGTACACCGGGCCGAGAGCCACCATGCGCAGGCCCGCGAAGAAGTTCACCTGCCCATAGAGCACCGGGAAGAACGTGGGCAGGAGCAGCAGGCACAGGCTGACGCTGAGCAGTGTCGCGGCCGCCGCGAGCGCGCCCAGGAAGCACCAGCGGGCCAGCTGATCCAGCCCTGACCACGGCGCCGCCGCACGCAAGACCCGCGATCCGGCGGTGGCCTGCGCCCACGCCCCCAATGCCGCAAACACGATGCTGCCCAGGTAGATGGGCCAATACGCCGCATTAGTAGTGTCCACGGACTGCGCCTGAAGGATGCCTCCCGCGGACTGGACGTGCTCCGCCACCGCTGCCACCCCGAAGGTCACCGCCAGCGGCAGCGCAAACCCCAGCGGCACGGCGACCCGCACCAGCGGGCCGCGCGCCCCGCCCAGGCGCACGGACTCGGCGCGCAGGCTTATCCGCCAGCGTTGCCACGCCTTCATGCCCGTGCCCCTAGCTCCGGGATCAGCGCCGCCACGGCGGATTCGAGGTCGGGGGCGCCGGTGGAGGCGATGACGTCCTCAAGGGAGCCGTGGGCAAGAGCCGTGCCCTGGCTGAGGATGGTTACCGAGGCGTCGGCAACCTCGGTCGTGGCCTCCACCTCGCGCAGGTGATGCGAGGCCACGATCACGCAGCGACCCTCCTCCGCCCACGCGGCAAGCAACTCACGCAGCCACCACACGCCCTGGATATCTAGGCCGTTGAGCGGCTCATCCAGCACAATGTTGCGCGGGTTTCCCGCCAAGACGCTGGCGATCCCCAGGCGCTGGCGCATGCCCAACGAGTAACCTCCGATGGGGCACCGCGAGGCCTCCTCGAGCCCGACGGCCCGCACCAGCGCCTCCGCCTTTTCCACCGGCGCGCCTGCGAGGGCGCACATCCACTGCAGGTGGCGCAGGCCGGTGTGCTGCGGTGAGAAATCTTCTGCGCTCAAGTAGCTGCCCACGTGGCGCAACGGATAGTCGGTACCGCGCAGCTCCCGCCCGTCCACCAGGACCCTGCCGCCGCGCGGGCGCAAGCTTCCGGAAAGGCAGCCGAGGAGCGTCGACTTTCCGGTGCCGTTAAGCCCCACGACGTAATTGATGCGGCCATCAGCGAAGGTGCAAGAAAGGTCGCGCACAGGCGCGGCTGTGCGGCGCGAGCCATACCAGTGGCTCAGGTTGTCAACGTCAATCACGCCGCCGCCTTAAAACGCGCCCGCGATGGGCAGGCCCACCGCATCGATGCCGTTGCGCAGCGAGTTCGTGGCCAGCTTCCAGCGCCCGTCGAGGTAGCGGAACTCCACCCGCAACGAGATCGTGGGACGCCCGGCCGAGCTCGCGTTGAGCGTGGCACTCGCGGTGTTCCCCTCCACCGTCAGTGGCCCGCTAATCCGCTTCCAGCCCAGCGGCGGACGGAATATCCCCAGGTTGTAAATGGTTCTCGGCACCACCGTCCCCGGCAGCCCAGCCTCGAGGTTGTGTGCCTTGTCCGCATCGGATCCCGGCGTGGCCACGAGCGCGTGCAGGACGCCGTTAAGGTCATCGAGCGTCGGCTCCGGGTTAGTAGCCGCAAAGCTCGCGCTGAAATCCCCACTGGGGTACCAGCCGGTGTTGGGGTCCTCCACCGTCTCATCCACCGCCTGCTCTGGCGCTGGGTCTGCCGCTTGATTCTCCTGCGGTGCCGGTTCCAACGCCACAGCGGGGGCGTCCTGCGCAACGCTTGGCGACGCCGCGGACGCCGCCGTTGTTGGCGCCGTTGTTGGCGCCGTTGTTGGCGCCGTTGTTGGCGCCGTTGTTGGTGCCGTTGTTGGTGCCGTTGTTGCCGCAGCCGCCGGCGCTGCGGAGTCGCTGCTCACGGGCACGCTCGGTTCGGCTGGCTGCGTCATCGCGGCACCCTGGGCTGCCGCCTGTTCCCACTTGCCTTGGCTGAGCTGCACGCCGAAACCCAAGACCAGCGCAGCGGCGACGCAACTGCTCACCACAGATACGCCAACCGTGGGCCAGCTGATCCCACGTGGGCGGGCCTCCATCACGCCGTCCGGCACGCCGCCGGCAACGTCACCGCTCTCACCGAAACTCATTGAGCAGCCGCGGCCGGCTTGGTCAGCACCACGCCGATGGCCTGCAGGTTGTCGCTGTACTTGTTGAACACCGAACGCATCGCGAAAACGCGGCGGCGGGCGTCGGGCATGCGCAAGACGTTAAAGGCGATACGCGCCACGCCCAGCACACCCTCGTCCTGCAAGTTGCGCTTGGCGCGCAGCAGCGCCATATCTGCATAGTGGCGCTCAGTCACCTCGAAGCCAGCCTCCCGTGCCACGCCGTCCCATTCCTTTGTGGTCAGCGGGCGGGCGTTGACGCGGATGGACGTGGCCAGCGCGCGGCGGATCTCGAGCTTCTGGACGTCGTCAAGCGTGTCCGGCTCCAGGCACAGCTCATGGATGACATACCTGCCGCCCGGGCGCAGGATACGGAACGCCTCCGCCATGATCGCGGCCTTCCCCTTCTCGCCGTGCATGGTGAGCATGGCTTCGCCAAAGACGACATCCGTGCTGTTATCCGGCAAACCCGTGGCCTTGGCGTCATTGACCACCACGGTAGCCGAGGAAGCGCCGGCGAGGCTGGCCTTCGTGCGCGCCACGGCATCAGGATCCTCGTCCACGCCGGTGTAGCTGCGCGGGCCTTCCGCCACGATCTGGCGGGCAGTGAGCCCGAGTCCAGGGGCCAGCTCCACCACGTCCTTGTCTTTCAGCTCGGCGGCGTCGATTAGCGTGGTGGTCATCTCCAGCCCGCCGGGGCGCAACACCTTCTTTCCCAGGCGGGCGAGGAGCCAGTGTCCACCAACCTCGGAGTCGGGACGATCGTGCATGGGCAAAGAAGAAGTTGTCATACACCCAGAATATGCGAGACTTTCTCCATTTAAAAGGTTACCCTAACCTTATTGTGGCCAACCTAACATGCCAGAACGCGGCGACGCCCCGCCACCGCTGGGTGGAGGGGCGTCGGAAAGCAGCGGCGCGGAAAGCGGCGTTAGGAGGCAGCCTCAACGCGCTCCTTGAGCGCCTTGAACTGGTCCCACACCTCAGACGGCACGCGGGAGCCCAAGAAGTGCAGGTATTCCTTGTTGTCTTCCATGTCGCCAGCCCAATCGGCCGGGTTCACAGCAAGGGCCTCGCGGACGTCTTCGATGTCGAAGTCCAGGCCGGTGAGGTCGATATCCTCCGGGCGGGCGGTGTGGCCCACAACGGTCTCGACGGCGTCGACATTGCCCTCGATGCGGTCCACAATCCACTTGAGCACGCGGGAATTCTCGCCGAAGCCCGGCCACAGGAAGCGACGGTCCTCACCACGGCGGAACCAGTTGACCAGGAAGATCTCCGGCATGCGGTCGCCGCCCTTTTCACCCATGTCAATCCAGTGCTGCAGGTAGTCACCGGCGTTGTAGCCCATGAACGGCAGCATGGCCATCGGGTCGTGGCGCAGGGCGCCGACCTTGCCCTCAGCGGCAGCGGTCTGGCCAGAGGAGAGCAGGGCGCCGATCATGGTGCCGTGGTTCCAGTCGAAGGCCTGGGTCACCAGCGGGACGGTGTCTGCGCGGCGGCCGCCGAAGAGGATGGCGTCAATCTTGACGCCCTTCCAGTCATCAAACTCCGGAGCGGCGGACGGGCACTGCGTGATCGGCACGCAGTAGCGGGAGTTCGGGTGCGCAGCCTTGGTGGTGGAAGCCGGGGTCCAATCGTTGCCGTGCCAGTCGATGAGGTGCTCCGGGGCCTCGCCCATTTCCTCCCACCAGACATCGCCGTCGTCGGTCAGCGCGACGTTGGTGAACAGGGTGTTGCCCGGCTCCATCGTCTTCATGGCAATCGGGTTGGAGTCGTAGTTGGTGCCCGGCGCAACGCCGAAGAAGCCGTTCTCCGGGTTGACGGCGTACAGGCCGTCCTCGCGCAGCTTCAGCCAGGCGATGTCATCGCCCACAACCTCAGCCTTCCAGCCCGGGATGGTCGGGGTGATCATGGCCAGGTTGGTCTTGCCGCAAGCAGACGGGAAGGCGGCCGCAATGTGGTACTTCTTGCCCTCCGGGTTGGTGAGCTTAAGGATGAGCATGTGCTCTGCCATCCAGCCCTCTTCCTTCGCCATAACGGAAGCGATACGCAGCGCGTAGCACTTCTTGGCCAGGATGGCGTTTCCGCCGTAGCCGGAGCCGTAGGACCAAATCTCCTTGGTTGCCGGGAACTGCGTGATGTATTTCTTCTCGTTGCACGGCCACGCGACGTCCTCCTGGCCCGGCTCCAGCGGAGCACCGACGGAGTGCAGAGCGTGGACAAAATCGCCGTTCTCACCAATCTTGTCCAGAGCCTGCTGGCCCATGCGGGTCATGATGCGCATAGACAGGACAACATAAGCCGAGTCAGTCAGCTGAACGCCGAGCTTGGGGTCCGGGTCGCTGATGGGGCCCATGCAGAAAGGCACCACGTACATGGTGCGGCCCTTCATGGAACCGCGGAAGGCCTCGGTCATCTCTTCCTTCATGGCTGCCGGCGGGGCCCAGTTATTGGTCGGGCCTGCGTCCTCCTCAGTCTCGGTGCAGATGAAGGTGCGGGACTCCACGCGCGCGACATCCGACGGGTTCGAGCGCGCCAGGTAGGAGTTCGGGCGCTTCTCCTCGTTGAGCTTAATCAGGGTGCCCTTCTCCACGAGCTCAGCGGCGAGGCGGTCCGCCTCCTCCTGGGAGCCGTCTACGAAGACAACCTCTTCCGGCTGGAAGAGCTCGACACTCTCGCTGATCCACGAAATGAGCTTCTCGTTCTTCGTGGGCAGTTCACCTACAAGGCCCTTAATGGTTGCGGTCATCTCACATTCTCCTGTGGTCGGTGTGGCCAGGGTGCTTTATATCGCCGAAGGTTTCCCCTATCGACGTTTCACCAACCAGAGTACGGATACTGGTGATAACAGAATGTGTAATACAGCCCACCCTGGTTATATCCACCCAGCTCAACCCGACTAACCCGAGGACAACGAAGTGTGAATTAGGGCACGCGGCCACCAAAGATACCCCCGCACAGGGGTGGATTTTCTTTGGACTGCCCATCCCGTACGCCCATACTCTTACCCCCACCGCGACCTGATTGGCCTTCACTTAGGCGCCCTCCACGGCGCGGCACGTTGCCCCTCACCCCTGCTTAAGGGAACAATGTCAACTGATGAATAGTGCAGACTCCTCCCAGAATCCCGCCGCGCAGATGCCTCATGGTCGCGGCCTCCAGACGGATTTCAACGCCGAGTTCAACAATGATTTGGACTACCCACGCCTCGGCAACGTGACCTTCCGTCGCGGCACCCTCACCGACAACCAGAACGCCCTCTTCGAGGAGCACTGGCCTCAGTTGGGACGCCTGCTTGCCGACGAACCCCTCGACATCCCCGCCTGGTTCAACCGCGAGGGCGCCAGGACCATCGTGGAAATCGGCTCCGGCACCGGAACCTCCACTGCTGCGATGGCCCCGTTGGAAAAGGACACCAACATTGTTGCCGTCGAGCTTTACAAGCCAGGCTTAGCCAAGCTGCTGGGCTCCATTGTCCGCAACGATATTGAGAACATCCGCATGGTCCGCGGCGATGGCATCGAAGTTCTCATGCGCATGTTTGCGCCCGAATCCCTCGACGGCATCCGTATCTTCTTCCCGGACCCGTGGCCCAAGGTCCGCCACCACAAGCGCCGCATCATCCAATCCGGCACCCTCAACCTCTTCGCCTCCCGCCTGAAACCCGGCGGCGTGCTCCACGTGGCCACCGACCATGCCGGCTACGCCGAGTGGATTAACGAGCTCGTTGAGGTCGAGCCCTCCCTCGACTACAAGGGCTGGCCCTGGCCGGAGTGCCCCATTCTCACCGACCGCCAGGTCATCACCAAGTTTGAGGGCAAAGGCCTGGATAAGGAACACGTCATCACCGAGTACCTCTGGGAGAAGAAGTAATGGCCGGCACCTACCTATTGGTGTGGGATGCGCCCAACATGGACATGGGGCTTGGCGCCATCCTCGGCGGGCGCCCCACTGCCGCCTACCGCCCTCGCTTTGACGCCATCGGCCGCTGGCTGGTGGAGCTGGCCTTTGACAACGACGCCACTCCCGAAGCCGCCGTCTTCACCAACGTCACGCCCGGCGGCGCCGACGTCATCCGCCCGTGGGTCGAGGCCATCCGCAACGTCGGCTTCGCCGTCTTTGCCAAGCCGAAGCTGCACGAGGACGATGACGTCGACCCCGACATGGTCGAATACATCAAAGCCAACCGCGAGGATCTCTCCGGTGTCATCGTGGCCTCTGCCGATGGCCAAAACTTCCAGCACCTGCTGGAACAGCTCTCAGCTTCCGGTCTGCCCACCTGCGTGCTCGGTTTCCACGAGCACGCGTCGTGGGCGCTGACTCACCCCGACATCGAATTCGTCGACCTCGAAGACATCGAGGGCGTTTTCCGCGAACCGCTGCCGCGCGTTAACCTGGATAATCTGCCTCCAGGCGGCGCCTGGCTGCAGCCTTTCCGCCCGCTGTCCGCGCTGCTGCCGGACCGCGCGCCCGAGCACAGTTAGGAGCCGCATGTTTTATTCTTGGGGCCGTTTTTCCTACGCCCACCGCAAGGTCATCCCGCTCCTCATCGTCGGGCTCATTCTGGGCCTCTTCTTTGGCTTCGGCACGCGCCTTGAGGAGCGCATGAGCCAGGAGGGCTGGGAGGACCCGGGGGCGGCGTCGACAAGCGCGGCACAGATCGAGTTGGAGACCTTCGGCCGCGACAATTCCGGCGACGTCATCCTGCTTTTCGACGACCCCGATGCCCACGCCGCCGAGGCCAAGGCCTTCCTGGATGAGCTCCAGACCCAGTATCCGGAGCAGATCGACTCCGTCACCAGCTACTTTGATAAGCGCAACCCGAACCTCATCACGCAGGATCACTCCACGGCTTTCGCCGCCATCGGGCTGAAAGGCGACGGCGAGCAAACGCTCAAGGACTTCCGCGCCATCGAGGATTCCCTGCACTCCAGCGGGCTGCCCGTGCAGGTAGCGGGTGCCACCGCGGTGGCTGACGCGTTGGATGAGGGCATGGCCAAGGACATCTCCCGCGCGGAGAAGGCTGCCCTGCCGCTCGTCGGGCTGCTGCTGCTGATCGTCTTCGGCTCCGTCGTCGCGGCCTTCATGCCGCTCGTCGTGGGCGGGCTGTCCATCCTGGGCTCGCTGGGAATCCTCTCAATCCTGGCCGGCTTCCAGCAGGTCAACGTGTTTGCGCAGGCCGTGGTGACGCTACTGGGCTTAGGTCTAGCCATCGACTATGGCCTGTTCATGGTTTCACGCTTCCGCGAGGAGCTGGACAAGGGCCGCGATACCAAGGAGGCCGTGGCGATCACCACCGCCACCGCCGGGCAGACCGTAGTCTTTTCCGCCGCCATGGTGGCCGTATCGCTGTCCGGGCTCTTCCTCTTCCCGCAGGCCTTCCTCAAATCCGTGGCCTACGGATCCATCTCTGCGGTGGGGCTTGCAGCACTGCTGTCGGTGACGGTGCTGCCCTCGCTCTTTGGCATGCTGGGCCACAACATCGATAAGTGGACCGTGCGCAAGGCCTCGCGGCGCGGACGCCGCATCGAGGACACGTGGTGGTACCGGATGCCGCGCTGGGCCATGGGCCGCGCGGGTGTGATGACCACCGCCATCTGCGCCCTGCTCATCGCGCTGACCCTGCCGGTGCTGGGCGTGAAATTCGGCGGCATCAACGAGACCTACCTGCCGCCCAACCAGGACGCGCGCGTGGCGCAGGACCAGTTCAACGAGCAGTTCCCCTCCTTCCGCACCGAGCCGGTCAAGCTCGTGGTGAAGAATGCGACGAATGAGCAGCTTGTCGACGTCGTCATGCAGGCCCGCTCCATCCAGGGCCTTACCGAGCCGATGGGACCGAAGACCGCGACTGTCGACGGCACCACCGTCCTCGGCGCCGGCATCCAAGACCGCGAGGACTACGGGCGCATCGTCCACGAGCTCGAAAACATCGAGGCACCCGACGGCGTGGAGCTTTATGTCGGCGGTACCCCGGCCATGGAGGTCGAATCCCTCGACGCGCTCTTCGACACGCTGCCCTGGATGGCGCTCTACGTGGTGCTGGCCACCTTCATCCTCATGGCGCTGGTCTTCGGCAGCTTCATCCTGCCGCTGAAGGCCATCATCATGACGCTGCTTTCCCTGGGTGCGACGCTGGGCATCTTGACGCTCATGTTCGTCGACGGCCTCGGCTCCGGCCTGCTCAACTTCACCGCCGGCCCGCTCATGAGCCCGATTCTGGTGCTCATCATCGCCATCGTCTTTGGCCTGTCCACGGACTACGAAGTCTTTCTGGTTTCGCGCATGGTGGAGGCCCGCCGCCGCGGTGCTTCCACGGACGAGGCCATCGCTGCGGGCACCGCGCACACCGGTGGCATCATCACGGCGGCCGCGCTCATCATGATCGTGGTCGCAGGTGCCTTCGGTTTCTCCGACATCGTGATGATGAAGTACATCGCCTTCGGCATGATTTTTGCACTGCTTATCGACGCCACCATCGTCCGCATGCTCCTCGTCCCCGCCGTCATGCACCTGCTGCGCGAGGACAACTGGTGGGCCCCGCGCTTCCTCACCCGCCTAACCCATCGCCTCGGCGGCGACAACGCCCCGGCTGCCGAGCCGGCCCTGGCCACCGCATCCGCTGCTGCACCGGCGCCCACCACCCCAGCGCTGAGCGATGAAGAGGCCGCGCCTACCGAGCAGGCAGGCACACCGGAGGATCCTGAGGTGCGGACGGAGGAGGCGTCGGCAAGCGAAGCTCCTGTACGCGGGGACCGCAGCGCCGACACCGACACCGAGCTCATCCCCTTCTCCGAGCTGGTGCAGCGCCTGAAGTCCACGGACGGTCGATGAATAAGAAGAACTGGCTGACCTGGATAATCTCCCTTCTGATTCTGGCCGCGCTGGCGTGGTTCTTCCGCGACCAGCTCGACTTCATCACCGAGGGATTGCGCCCCCTGCGCCACGCTGAACCTTTCCCCGTGGTGCTGGTGGTGTTCTTCGCGCTGCTGTCCATCGCGGGCATGGCGGAGGTGATGAAGCGGCTCATCGGCGCCGGCGGCGTCAAGGTGCCGCTGCGCGAAACCTACGCCATCACGCTGGCCTCGAATGCCTGGTCCACGACTCTGCCGGCGGGCCCTGCCTTTTCGGCTTTGCTCACCTTCCAGGTGCAGCGTCGCTGGGGTGCGTCGGTAGCGCTGTGTAGCTACTTCCTGTTTTTGTCCTCGATCATTAGCTCGATGTTCCTCGCGCTCATTGGGCTCGGCGGGGTGTTTTTCCTCAACGCCGACATGGCTTTGGGCTCGTTGATCACCACGGTTGTCCTCATGCTCGCGGCACTCGGCGGCATCTTCTGGCTGACCTCACACCCGGTGACTCTTGAGCGCTGGCTGCGCAAGCTGCGGCCCGGCCCCAAGCGGGACCGCGCGATCCAGGAGGTGCGCAACCTCGGCGAGGTCCACCTTTCGCGTGGCCCCTTCGCTGTGGTTGCCGGGGCCTCCCTTGTGCACCGCCTGGCCGATATGGCCGCCCTGTGGGCTTCGGTGTGGGCGGTAACCGGCGAGATTCCGTGGCTGCGTGCCGGCGCCGACCACACCACCCTGGCAGGCGTCGCACTGGCCTTCCTGGCGGCGAAGCTGGCTGGCTCCGCGCAGGTCACCCCGGGTGGCGTGGGTACGGTGGAGGCCGCGCTCATCGCCCCGCTGGTGGCGACGGGCCTCACCGCGGTGCATGCCACCTCCGCGGCCATCATCTACCGGCTTATTTCCTTTGCGCTGATCACTATCATTGGATGGGTCATCTACTTCGCCCACTACGCCCGCGATGGTTTCTCTTACGCGGCGTTGAACCGGAAGGAATCCTAAATGCGCGTTGCCCCGCTTATCGACGTCATCTCGCTCGTCCTCTTCGCCATCCTCGCCCGCCTGGCGCACGGCGGCCTGAGCTTTAGCTCCTGGGTCGATGCCTTCTGGCCGTGGACCGTGGGCGCGCTCGTGGGCTGGGTCATCATCATGGCAGCGAAGCTGAGCGGCCTGTGGCGGGAGGGCGTCGTCGTGTGGCTGAGTGCCATTATTGGCGGCATGGCTCTGTGGATGCTGGTCAATGGCCGGCTGCCGCACTGGTCCTTCCTCATCGTGGCCACCGTGATGTCGGCGCTGTTCTTCTTTGGCTGGCGAACCATCGCGGCCTTTGCGTCCCGCTCGCGTGCCTAGAACTTCACCAAGTTTTCCATGGCCTGCTACCTGTCGGCCTCACACACCTGGATCCAGCCTTGTGGGGCCTTGCGAGTGGCTGTTTGAGCTGGGTTTTTAGCGCTCCGGTTGCGGGGGTGTGCGGCCCGGTTTAGTGTGTGGGGCATGAAGTTGGGGGACTTACTCGGGGTACTTGCTCGCGGCATGCACGTCGTCTCTTTGTGCGCAGGCCACACACGCGATGACATGCTCGCGCTGGGTGCGACGCCGCGCGTAGCGCGGCAGCTCGAAGGCCTGCACCGGATCTATTTCGGGCAGACCGCCTACAGCGCCAAGCAGCGCCGCGCGCGTAAAACTGAACACGCACTGGATACGCTGGTGCAGATTGAGCGCCATGTCGCGCGAGTCAAGGACTCGCGCAAGGCGTGGGACCTGAGAGTGGAGCTGTGCGAGACTCCGGCGGGTGAGATCGCGGGCGTGGCGAAGCGGCGCCTCGCGGAGCTCAGGCCCGAGCCCAGCCCCGGAGTGCGGGTGCTGCGCCGAAAAGGCGGCATGCACAGCCTCATCATCACGGATCGCCCGCGGGCTATTGCGAATCTGGTGGGCACGCTCAAAGCCACTTCCGCGGACCTGCTGAAGGCGGTCCACGAAGTCTTTGCAGGAGGCGGCGCGCCCACACCTGTGCTGCATGCGCACGTTCTTGTGCGCCTAGATCAGCTCGACACGATCGTGCGCGGCGAGGGTGACGACATCATTCTGCAGGCAACCGACGGCGGCACCATGACCGGCGCAGAGTTTCTCCGCACGCAGTTTGCCGAGCGCGGCTTCGTCTCGCTCTTCCACCCCGTCGAAGGACCCGTCAATCTCTATTACGGCAGCCGCTTCGCCAGCGACAAACAGCGCCTCCTGCTCAGCGCGGAGCATCCGACGTGCGCCTGGCTCGGGTGCAATAAACCGGCCGCGGAATGCCAGATGCACCACATCAGACGGTGGCAAGATGGCGGGCCAACCAACATCAACAACCTCGTCCCGCTGTGTAAATATCACAACGCGATCAATGATGATGACCCCGCCCGGCCCACCTATCGCGGGCACATCGACCGCATCGAGGGGCGGATGGCGTGGCTGCCACCCGGCGGCGGGCCACCAGTACTGATACCCAGCCCCGTCTGGGCTGACCTGCGGTAGGAATTCCCGCACTCCCTGAGTCGCACCGCGGCCTTGGGGCTCTTCGGCGATCCCGCATTCAGAGTTTTAGCGCACCGCGCCTTCTCAAGGCGCGCTAACTCCCTCGGCCGCACAAGCCAGGGCATAAAGAAACCCTCCCCGCTGTGAGCTGTTCACATTGGACTGAGCAATCAATCCAATGGAGAGCCGCACGTGTGGCGGAGAGGGGTGCGCGCGAACGCTACTTCGAGCTCAGGGACGAGCCAGAGATGGTCACGCCGACGCGGTTGAGCAGCATGATAACGAGGTTGATAACGTCGCCGCTGAGGTCAAGAACGCTAGACAGCATTGAAGTGCTCCTTTGATTGAATTCCTAGTCCTTAAACTTATCGGATAGAACGGGCCCGCACGTTACGCCGAGAAACAAAGTTCAGCGCGATCCGCAGGCCTTCTTCAGCCTCTATCCTGGCTCAGACGACGCTAGAGCGGGGAGATGGTGTGCTTCTTGGGCAGGTCCTTCTCCTGCTTATCGGCAAGCTGGCGCAGCGCGCGGCGCAGGGCCAAGCGCGACTCAGAAGGCTTAATCATGCCGTCGAGGTAGCCACGCTCCGCGGCGACATAGGGTGCGGTCATGGTCTCGTCGTAGAAGTCCATGAACATCTTCTTCGTCATGGCGCGCTGCTCCGGGGTTTCGGCGGCCTCGAGCTGCTTGCCCGCAATCATGACCACGGCGGCGGCCGAGCCCATCACGGCAATCTGGGCCGTCGGCCACGCCAAGTTGATATCACCGGTCAGGTTCTTCGAACCCATCACGGCATAGGCGCCGCCATAAGCCTTGCGCACAATCAGCGAGACCTTCGGCACGGTAGCCTCCACCACAGCAAAAGCGAACTTCGCACCGCGGTGAATCAGACCGGCCTTCTCCTGGTCCACGCCCGGCAGGTAGCCCGGCGTATCCACCACGAAGACCAGCGGGATGTTGTAGGCATCGCAGATACGGATAAAGCGCGCGCCCTTATCGGCGGCATCCGCATCGATACAACCCGCCGAATGCATCGGGTTATTCGCCACAAAACCCACGGCCTTGCCGTCAATACGCCCAAAGGCAGTGATGACGTTGGGGGCGTAGTTCTCCTGGATTTCGATGAGCTCGTCATCGTCGCCAAGCTGCGTCAGCAGGTCCATCATGTCGTAGCCGGCGTTCGTGTCATCCGGCATGAAGGAATCCAGCTCGGTGTCTTCAGCTACCTCGTCATCAGAAGGTGCGTCGAAGACCGGGGACTCGTCGAAGCAGGTCAGCGGCAAATGATCCAGCAAGTCACGAACCAGGTCAAAGGCCTCATCCTCCGAGGGCACCACGACAGACACGTTGCCGTTGAGCTCCTGCTGGCGAGCGGAACCCAAGTCGTGGGAAGAAATCTCCTCGCCCGTGACCTCCTTGATCACGTTCGGGCCCGTCACGTACATCTCCGCCTCACCATCGACGGCGATGATGAAGTCCGTGGTCACCGGCGCATACACCGCACCACCGGCGGACTTGCCCATCATGATGGAAATCTGCGGGCTACGGCCAGACAGCGGCAGCTGGCGGCGGGCAATCTCCGAGTACATGGCCAGCGACGTCACCGCGTCCTGAATGCGCGCACCACCGGAATCCTGAATACCGATAACTGGGCAACCAATCTTGATGGCCAGATCCATGATGTCGGTGACCTTCTTGCCAAAGGTCACGCCCACGGAACCGCCATAGACGGTCTTATCGTGTGCGTAGATGCACACCGGGCGGCCGTTGATGCGCCCGTGGCCGGTGACCACGCCGTCGGAGTAAATCGCGTCCGGATCACCGGGGGTCTTGCCCAGGGCGCCGGTTTCGACGAAAGAGCCTTCGTCGAGAAGCGCGGCGATGCGTTGGCGCGGCGTCGAGCGCCCAGCCTCGTCGCGGCGGGCACGGGAGCGCTCGCTGCCGGGGTCCTGGGCGCGCTCGAGGCGCTCGCGCAGGTCCGCTAGCTTGTCAGCGGTGCTAGTCACTTCCGAATCTTCTCCTCGATCCAATCCTCCATGTGCTTGCCCACGATACCGATAGCCGGCTCGTCGGGAACCGCCAGGTGGTCGCCCGGCAGCTGCACAATCTCCAGATCCTTCACGATAACGCCCCAGCCGCCGTCCGGGTTAATCTCCGCATACGCCGGTTCGAGCTCGATGGCGCCGTCATGCATGCGCTCGGAGCGGAACAGGATGACAGGCACGCTTACCGACGCCCACCTTCCCATATCCAGCGAGCCCAGAATCTGGTTGTCCACGAAGGATGCGCGCTGGTGCTCCAGCACGCCCGCGGACAGGCCGTGCTCGGAGGCGTCGGTGGAGCTGAGGAATTCCGCAAGCATGGCCATGAGAGCATCTTCGCCCACGGTCTCCAGCATCTCGTAGGGCGGCTCGAAGTCCAGGCCGTAGGTCTTCTTGGCAAAGGCGGCGTAGCGGCCCCAGCGGGCCTTGGTTTCCTCCAGCGTCTTCGGGGCCGGATGCGCCGGCTGGGTGGTATCCAGCAGCGCGATGAAGGCCACCTCGGCCGCATCCTCGCCGCGGGCGGCGCGCTCCTGGAGCTGGTAGGCCACCTCATAAGCCAGCGCGCCACCGAAGGACCAGCCGCCGAGCACGACCTTACGGCCGCGCGCGTAGTGCAGGATGTCCTCGATGTAGGCGGCGGCGCGATCCTCCAGGCTGCCCTCGAGACGCTCCACGCCGTAGACGGCGACGTCGGCAGGCAGGCGGCGAGTCAGCGGCTGGTAAACCACGGTGGTGCCGCCGGCCGGGTGGAACATGAAGACGGCGGGGCCATCGGCCTCGCGCAGGACACGGATATTGCCCTCGACCTCGGTCTCCAGGCCTTCGCGGACCAGATCCGCCAGGTTCTCCAGTGCTTCGGCCTCGTAGACTTGTTGCGCGGTGACCTCGATGCCGGCGCGCTCGGTGAGACGCTCGGCAATCTTCTCAGCCACCTCATCGCTGACCTGCGGCAGCGCGGAGGTCACTCCGGCCGCGGCCTTACCGGTGAAGGTGGCCCAGGTGCCGAAGACCATGCGCTCGGAGGCATCGCGCGGCGCCACGCCGACGCCTTCGCCGCTCTTCGCGCTCGCAGCGGAAGAGTCTTCAGCGGAGTTGTCGTCCGCGGAGGGCGCATCAGCGGCCGCGTCGGCCGGCGCCTGCGCGGAAGCACCGGGCTGTTCGGACACGGCTTCCTCGACCATGGTGATGACGTCGGCGAGGGAGGCGTCGCGAAGCGCCTGCACCTGCAGCGGCGGAATCTGGAAGTCATTCTCCACGCGGTTCTTGATGCGCATGCCCATGAGCGAATCCAGGCCGAGATCAATGAGCGGCAGCTCACGCGGGAGATCGGAGACGTCGTAGCCCATGGACTCCGACACGATGAGCGCCAAGCGCTCCTCCACGCTCTCCTTCTCCGGGTCCCAGCGCACGGCATCGGCGCCCACATCGGGGTCAGCGAACTGCGGCGCAGTCACCGCCTGCGGCAGGCTCGGCTCCGGGGCCGCAGCGGGTTCGGCAAGGTTGAGCGTCGACGCAAAACCTTCCGCGATGAGCTTGGTCGTCGCACCATCCACGTAGTGCACCGCCAACGACAGCCCGCCCAGCGTGCGGCGAACAATCGTGGTGACCTCGCCCTTCGCGGGCAGGTCGAGGTGCTCCTCGCTCGCCGCGATGTGGGCGCCCGGGGTCACGGCCTCGGCGGCAGCCTCCAGGATGGCCAGCGCGCTCGGCGCCTGGTCAGCGTTCGTGGAGAACGCCACCGCGCCCTCCGGCAGCGTCACGCGCGCTCCCGGCAGGCCGGATACGCCAGAAGAAGGACGAGCGTTCGTCCAGAAACGCTGGCGGCGGAAGCGGGTATGCGGGGCGGCGACAAGCGCACCGGAACCAAAGACCTTGGTGTAGTCCACCGGAGTACCCGTGACGTAGAGCTTGCCCAACAGGTCCAGCAGCGACTCGGTGGGATCCATCCTGCGCTTCAGGCTGTAAAGCAGCTGCGCATCCGCCTTGCCCGCGGCAAAGGCGGTGGACATCAGGCCCATGAGCGCAATCGGGTTCGGGGAGATCTCCACGATCTGCGTGTGCCCAGCCGCAAACGCCGCCTCCGTCGCATCCTGCAGGTAGACGGGCTTGCGGGTCATGCGGATCCAGTAATCCTCATCGTGCAGCACCGCACCCGGGCGGTAGACCTTGCCGCGGTCGACGGAGGAGAAGAGCGTCGTGTGCAGCGGAGCGGCTTCCATGCCGGCGATTTCCGCATAGAGCTCACCCAACAGCGGATCCACAGCGGAGGTGTGGCCCGCGCCCTTAACGTTGAGCGCGCGGGCGAACTTGCCCTCGCCGTCGAGCTTCTCCACCAGCGCGAGGACCTCCTCGCGCGGGCCGCCCACGGTGGTCATGCCGGGGCCGGTGTAGACGGCGGGCTCGATGGAACCCGGAAGAGCGTCGATCTCCTCGGCGGAGAGCTCGACGACGGCCATGGCGCCCTGCTGATCGTCGGGAAGCGAGGCCTCGCCCTCCCCCATGAGGCGCGCGCGGTGGCAGGCGATGCGCATGGCCTCCTCGGCCTTAATGCCGCCCGCAGCGTAGGCCGCGCCGATTTCGCCCATGGACATGCCGATCACACCCGCCGGGCGCACGCCGAAGGTGGCCAGCAGGTCCGTCAGCGCGATCTGGATGGCGGTGATGGCTACCTGCGCGGTTTCGGTGTTGTAGGTCTGCTCGTCATCATGAACCAGCTCCAGGATGGACCAGCCGGATTCGCGCTGGACTACGACGTCGAGCTCCTCCAAGCGCGCGAGGAATTGCGGCGAAAGGGCAATCATGTCCTTGGCCATCTTGCGGTGCTGGGAGCCGAAACCGGAGTACATGAACACCGGGCCGTGCACCGTCGGGGAGTCCGCCGCGGCGATGCCGACGGAGACGGTTCCCTCGGACACCTGACGCAGGCGCTTGACAGCTTCTTCGCTTGACGACGCCACCACTACCGCCCGCGAGCGCCCATGGTTACGGCGCGCGAGGGTGCGGGCCAGGGAGAGCAGGTTCGGGTTCTCGGCTTCGATGTAGTCCGCTAAGTCGGCTGCGGCTGCGGCGCGGCGCGAGGGCAGCAGGCCGGAAACGGGCAGGGCCACCGGGTGGCCTTCGCCGATGGCGACCTGCGGGGCGTCCTGGTGGGTCAGCCCGCGGTAGTCGGTCAGTACCACGTGGGCGTTGGTGCCGCCAAAGCCGAAGCCGGAGACACCAGCGATTTTCTGGCCGGAGTACTCGGGCCACTCGCGCGGGTCTTCGACGACTTCGAGGTGCTCGGCGTCGAAGTCGATATAGCGGTTGGGGCCCGCGTAGTTGATGTTTGGCGGGATAACGCCGTGGCGCATTCCTTCGATGACCTTGATGAGGCCCACCACGCCGGCCGCGGACTCGGAGTGGCCGATGTTGGTCTTGGCGGAGCCCAGCAGGGTCGGGTTATACGGTTGGCGGCCCGGGCCCAGCACGCGCCCCAACGCGGTGGCCTCGATGGGGTCACCGAGGATGGTGCCGGTGCCGTGGGCCTCGACGTAGTCGACGTCCTGCGGGCGGATGCCGGCGTCGGCGTAAGCGCGCTCGAGGACGTCGACCTGCGCGTCTGGGTTGGGGGCGGTCAGGCCGTTGGAGTGGCCGTCGGAGTTGACTGCGGAGCCCTTGATGACGGCGTGGATGGTGTCGCCGTCGCGTTCAGCGTCTTCGAGGCGCTTGAGCACGAGCACACCGGCGGCGTCCGCGCGGACGATGCCGTCGGCGTCGTCGGAGAAGGCGTGGATGGCGCTGGTGGGCGAGGTGACACCCAGCTCGCTAAAGCCGATGGAGGCGTGCGGCGAGGCCAGGATGTTCACGCCGCCGGCGAGAGCCGTATCAGCTGCGCCTACGCGCAGGTCCTTGACCGCCTGGTTGACCGCCACGAGGGAGGCGGAGCAGGCGGTGTCCACGTTGAGGGAAGGCCCGCGCAGATCGAAGGCATAGGACAGGCGGTTGGCCACGATCGCCGAGGACGTGCCCGTCAACGCATAAGGGTGCATCTCGGCGGGGTCGGCGGTAATCAGCATGCCGTAGTCATTGTTGGTGGAGCCCATGTAGACACCGGTGGCGGTGCCGCGCAGCTGGTTGGCGGGCAGGCCGGCGTCTTCAAGGGCCTCCCACGCCACCTCCAGGAGAATGCGCTGCTGCGGGTCCATGTTGGCCGCCTCCAGCGGGGAGAGGCCGAAGAACTCGGCGTCGAAGGAAGCGATGTCCTCGATGTAGCCGCCGTCGGTGTTCTGCTGCTCCATCTTCTCGCTGGTAATCGGGTCAGAGGAGTACTCCGACCAGCGGCCGACGGGCAGCGGGCCGGTGCCGGCGCGGCCCTCGACGAGCATGTTCCAGAACTCGTCGACATTCTTGGTACCCGGGAAGCGGCCGGCATAACCGATGACGGCGATGTCCCCGCCCGCGATGGCAGCCGAGCGTGGTGCCGCCGCTCCCGGCGCGCTGTCTGCCGGGGCGCCGGCGGCGCCGTTGACGAGACGCTCGGCCAGCTGCGCGATGGTGGGGTACTCGTAGGCCACGGTGGGCTCGAGCTTGATGCTGAGGAGGTTTTCTAATTCGCCGGAGAGGACTACTGCGTCACGCGAGGACAGCCCGAAATTCTCCAGTGGCTTGGTGTCCGTGATTTCCTCTGCCGACAGGCCGGTGGTCTGCGCAACCCAGGTGCGCAGCCAGCCACGAAGCTCTTCAACGGTCATAAATCTCTAGCTTTCTTACGCGGACTAAAATTTTCTATCTATGCGGTCGATTTTGCGCAGCACAAAAGCGCGCACATCGATGCGTCTATAGGGGTTATCGGACGATTATCTCACTTTGTTAACTTAGGTCTCATAACCGACATACCCACAGGCAGCGGCAACCCCCGCCCCCACGGCTCACGCGGGGAACGGGGGTTGGAGGGTGCGGCGCCTTTAAGAGGCGAGGTAGCTCTTCTTGGCCACGCGGCGGGCAATCTTGCCCGAAGAGGTGCGCTTGATTTCGTTAGCGCTGAACCACTGGATGACGGCCGGGGTCACGCCGTGGTTCGCGGAGACCGCGGAGCGGATGACCTCGGATGCAGCGGCGTCATCGGCCGGGTTGGCGTCGTCGGCGCGCTCGATGAGCAGCACGAGCTCCTCGGTGCTGCCGCCTTCCACGGAGAAGGCCGCGATGGAGTCCGCGCGCACGTGGTCCGAGGCCTCCTGCACGGTGCCTTCAATGTCCTGCGGGTAGTGGTTGCGGCCAGCCACCACGATGAGGTCCTTGAGACGACCGGTGATGTACACCTGGTTATCCACGATGGCCGCCAGGTCACCGGTGGCCAGCCAGTTGTTGTCCTCCGGCGCGTTCGGCACGCGGGTGCCCTCCGCCAAACGCTCGCCGAGCGTGTTGTGGAAGGTAGAGGCAGTTTCTTCCGCGCGGTCCAAGTAGCCGGCGGCACGGTTCTCTCCATGCAGCCAGATCTCGCCCACGCGGCCATCCGGCAACTCGACCTTGGTCTCCGGGTCCACGATGGTCAGGTGCTGAGCCACGACGCTCTGACCACAGGAGGCGTAGGCCACGGAGTCCGCAGACTTTTCGACGATGACCGCTTCGCCCTCGGCCAGACGCTCGCGATCGAAGTGCGAAATGATCGGGCGCTCCAGAGTCTGCGGGGTGGTCACAATCAGCGAGGCCTCCGCCATGCCGTAGGACGGGCGCAGGGTCTCACGGCGCAGGCCATACTCCTCCTTGCCGAAGGTCTCCCAGAAGGAGTTCACCGCAGATTCCGTGACCGGCTCCGAGCCGATCACGATGCCATCGACGTTGCTGAAGTCCAGCGTCTCCCCCGCCGCCGGAGCACCGTAGCGCGCGGCGAGCTCGAGGGCGAAGTTGGGAACCACGGCGTAGGTTCCCTGCAGCTGCTCATCGATGGGCTGACGCTTGAGCTGGTCAATCCAGCGCTTAGGCTGCTGGACGAAGTCACGCGGCGTCATGATCTCCAGGTTGACGCCCAGGATGGTCACGAAAACCGCCAGGATGATGCCCATGTCGTGGTGCATCGGCAGCCAGGAAACCACGCGGGCCGGCAGCTTAATCTGTACCGCGGTGAAGATCTGCAGCACGTTGGTCATGATGTTGCGGTTGGTCAGCAGCACGCCGGCCGGGGTGCGGGTGGAACCGGAGGTGTACTGCAGGAAGGCCGGCTGATCCAGCGGCGCGGTCTGTAGCGCGGCAAGCGCGGCCTTGCCTTCCTCCGTCTCCAGCGGGTTGACCCAGCTCTGTGCCAGCGAATCCGGCAGGGAGTCGATGGAGATGATGCGCGGGCGCTCGGCTGCTGGGCGGTCCGAGAAGTACGCGCGGTTGGCGGCAGCGGACGTGTTGTTGGTCAGCACGATCGACGGGTTGGCATCGCCGAAGACCGCCCGCAGGTGATCGGTGTGGCCGGGCTCGTTCGGATCATAGAGCGGGATCGGGGTCATACCGGCGTACATCGCGCCCAGGAAGCCGAAGATGTACTCGGGGGAGTTGCCCGCCAGGATGGCCACGCGATCCCCCATCTTGCCCACCTGCTGCAGGCGCGCTGCTACCGCCTTGATGCGGGTATTGACCTGGGAGCGGGTGATATCGCGCGGGGTGCCCTCCGGATTATCGGTATAGACCCACTGGCGCATGACCGGGCGATCCGGGATTCCCGCCTGCTGCTCCGCGGCATAGACGTGTTCGGCGAGCCCCGCCAACGTGAGGTGAGGCGGCAGGGCGATGTTGCCCTTGTCGTCGAAGAACTGGCCGATCAAGGCTTTCAGGTCCATGTGGGAAAGCTCCTTCGTAGGGTAGAGAGGGGCGCGCACCCCTGCTTCACGTACTTTTGACATTGAAAATATCAGAAGGAGTGTGCCGAACGTTACATGGCGCGCGGGCGGGACGTCGTCAAGCGCTACTGCGCGTCGATGGTGTCCTTAGCCCACTGCGTGACCCACTGGTTGGTGGTGACCCCTTCGATAACGTCCGGATTGTAGGCATACAGTGCATGAACGCCGTTGGCGTCGATGAGGTCACGCGCTCGTTCGAGCCCGTTGCTCACGTCCAGGGGCGCATCACAAATAGAGTCATTCGGCGCACAGATTTGGAAAGTGCGGTCCGCCAACTCCCCAAAGCCATTGGCGCGCGCACCGCGCATGGTGGCGCCCGGGACGATGCCCTGAATCAAGGTCGACACCGGCTGCAGGGCAATCTCCGCGCCCACGCCGCCGACGTGCGCACCCGGGTTAATGCCCACGCCGTCCTGGCGCCGGCCGTCCGCAATGAGGGCCACACCCGCCACGCTCTCCGCGGGGATGGGTCCATTGCCGCCGCCGATGCGGTCCGCCACATCACCCGCGATGACCGCTCCCTGCGAAAATCCGCTCAGGATGAACTTCGTGTCCGGGCAGGTCTCGTGCATGTAGGTCAGCTCGCCCTCGAGGCGCGAGGTGCCTTCGTTGCGGGAATCGTCGTAGCTCATCTCGTGCTGCGCGTTGATGTTCTTAAACTGCGCGGTGTACGGCAGCGTCCACACCTTAACGTCCTCGGGGACGTAGGCCTCCTTCAGGGGATTCGTGATCGAGAGCATGAAGGAGTTCGGGTTCGCGCCCGGGTTGATCGGATCATCGTCCGCGGCGGATTCCCACGTTCCCGGCGCGGAGATGAATTCCACGCGCGGGCACCAGTCCGGCTGCTCGGGAGCCGTGTTGTCCTCCTCCTGGGAGGGGGCAGGCTCCGCAAGGTTTCCTTGTTCCCCTTCCTCGCGGGTATTGAGGAAGTGAACCGCTCCCCCGCCAATCAGGGCGAGGAGGACGACCACGGCAAGGACGGTCAGTGTGTTACGCATGGTTTTACGCATGAAGAAGTTTCTACCTTGGGAAGGTGCGGGATTGACTGGAAAATCCCTGCCACATTACTGAGCGCAGAGCGCGCGGCCCTGCTCGGTGATGAGCTGGACGAGTTCTTCGTGGCCGAGTTCACTGCGCCCCTGCTCGATGAGCTGCCCGGCCACCGCGGGCACGGTGACGGTATCGCCCTGGCAGGAGGCTTGCGCGGCACCCACCAGCTGGTCTTCCACACCGTCGATATTCACGCCCTTCTCAGCCACTGCGGCCAGGAAGTCCTGGTCCGGGCCCTGTTCAGGCGCGGGCGCGGGGATTTCGGAGATCTCGCGCGCGCCGCGGTCTTCCGGCTCGTCTTCCTGCGCTCGCTCACTCTGCCCGGAGGGCGACTCCGACGCTGAGCTGGCCGACGCCTTGCTTGCCGACGTTTCACCGCTCGCCCCCGAGGAGCGCTCCAGCGGCGCCACCGACGTTTCGGTGGCCTCACCTTCCTCGACGGTGGCGGAACCACAGCCGGTCAGCACCGTGCCGACGGCC
Organism: Corynebacterium sp. c25Ua_47; assembly: GCF_039907205.1. NCBI lineage: Bacteria > Bacillati > Actinomycetota > Actinomycetes > Mycobacteriales > Corynebacteriaceae > Corynebacterium > Corynebacterium sp. c25Ua_47. The sequence continues at coordinate 112,744 of NZ_JASBOH010000004.1, forward strand.
AGCAGCACGGCCGCGCCGGCTGTCGCAGCGGGACGGGCGGAGAAAAATCGCATGGCCGTCCCTACTTCTTATCCGCCTGAACCTGACCCATGACCTTGCGGATAACACCGTGCTGGAAGGTCTGGGTCAGCCCGCCGGCCGGGATCGTCGCATAATCCTCGGTGGGCCAGCCGAACTCGCCCTGTTCGTAGCCGTGCTTGCCCCACTCATCAAAGATCTCGCCCTTGAGGATGTAGTGCGCGCCGGAGTCCATGGACCAGTAGATGTTGCCGTGCTCGAACTCCTGGAAGAAGCCGCCGTTGACGGCCTTCTCCTCACCCACCGGGAAGCCCAGCTCGGAGTCAGCAGCCTTCAGCTCCTTGTACTTCGCGCCGATAGCACCGTGCACGATGTGGAAGGAACCGTCCGGGTTGCGGGTCAGCACGCCGTCCTCGAACTCTTGAACCTCGCCGTCGCCGACCTTGCGCGGCTCGGCTACCGGGTACTTGAGGTCGCCGCCCTCAAAGCCGTTCTTGCCCCAGGCGTCGAAGAAGTCCTTCGGGATTGGCCACGCACCGGTCTCCGGGGTCCAGTAGATGGAGCCATGCTCGAAGTGGACGTAGCGTCCGCGACCGTCGGGAGTCTTCTCCTCACCGGTCTTCGGGAAGCCCAACCAGGAGGTCGGGCCACCGAGCTCGGAGTAGCGTGCGCCGATGCGGCCAATGACGGCGTGCGCACCGGTCTCCGGGGACCAGTAGGCGGTGCCGGCCTGGAAGTCCTGGGCCTTGCCGCGCTCGGCGACGTCATACTCGTTGTTCACGCAGGAGCCGATGATGCCGGACTTGGTGGCCTCAGCGATGGCGCCAACCGGGGTGCAGTCCGCGCCACGGTCGCTCTTGTCCAAGCCGAGAGAATCGGCGATGTAGGGCCATGCCTCGGTCATCTCGAACTGCCAGTATTCCCAGCTGTGAACGCCGGTCGGGCGGAACTTCACGACCGGCTCGACGCCGACGCGCTTGGCGTAGTCAACGAAGGTCTGGGTGGACATGCGCGAGATTGCTTCTAGGCCCACGCCGGCCATGTTGGCCTGGCCCTTCGCCACGGAGCCGATTTGGCCGTAGTCGTCCTTGCCGTTGCCGGCGGAGACGTAGACCTTCATGTCCTTGAGGTTTTCAATACCCAGCTTCGGATCGTGATCGATCCAATCCTGGGAGTAGAGATCGCCCCACATGTTGGTGGAGGTGAATCCGCCGGCATCAGCCTGCGCGGCGGTAATGGCCTCCGGCATACCGGTGGTGGTGGTGTCGAGGTAACCCGAGAAAGAGCCAACATACTTGAAGGCCCAGGGGTTGCGCTCGGCCAGGTTCATGGCGGCGGTACCACCCATGGAGATACCGGTCACGGCGCGCTTGCCGTTGGAGCGGTAGCCCTTCTCCAGGATCGGGATGAGCTCCTTCATCAGGAAGGTCTCCCACATGTAGTGGGTGCCGTTGTCTTCCTTCTGCCAGTCGGAGTAGAAGGAGGACTCGCCGCCGACCGGCATGATGAGGTTGACGTTGCGGTCGGCGTACTGGGACAGGATGTTGGTCTCGATGGTCCAGCCGGACTCATCATCACGCGCGCGCAGGCCGTCGAGGGCCCAGACCTCCGGGAAGGTCTTGTCCGGGCTAGAGTACCAATCGCGCGCGAGCTGAATCTGCACGACCTGCTCCTTGTCCGGCATGGCGGCGGACTTGATGTAGACCTTGAGGTGGCGGTTGGTCAGGTATTCCACGCGGGAGACGGACACGCCCTCCGGCAGGCCCTCGATCTTCGGGTACTCCGTCTCCACCGGGGTACGCTGCGGCGGGTTGGACGGGGCGAAAGAATCGGAGAAGTTAGAGCTTCCCAGCAGGTCGGTAATGCCCTCGCTCGAGGAGCTTGAGGACTGCGCGTTTGCGATAGGCAGCAACGCAAAGCCCACTGCCACGGCGGTGGGCAGCGCAGCGATGGTCAGGCCCTTGCGGGCTGCGGACGGGGAACGCAGGCCGGAATCCTTAGCGGACCGGCGAGGCTGAGATGACGCAGTGTTCGGCATTGAAGAGTCCTTTTAAGGGGTATATCGAGATAAGGGCACGCGGTGCCGCGAGCGAGCTCCGCAGGTTCCCCTCCTGCGGAACTCGCCGCCGCACGCGTGGTGAGCGGTCTAGTGTGTTCTCAAGTTTAAGTTTAACTTGAGACTTTCGGTAGGGGGACACGCCCAGCGGCGGGATGAAAAAGCCGCCACGCCCAAGGGCACGGCGGCTAGCTAGTTACCAGGCGTTCATAACGTTGAGCACCTGCGGCTTGGAGCGTTCCAGCTGGTAACCGAACTGCTCCCAGTTGTGCAGGCCCTGGGCCGGGTAATCCGTCTGCAGGCGAACACCCATCGCCCGAGCCTTGAGCTCCCACAGGCGGGTGGTGCCGTTGGCGAAGGCTTCCAACGCCATACCGGACGCGATGTGCTGCGGCAGGTAGCGTTGCTGATCCAGCGGCCCTGGAACACCGGAAGCGGCGGACACGTAAACATCCGTTCCGTTTGCAGCCAGATCCGGGATCAGGTTGAAGGGGTCATTGCTGAAGCGCTTCGGGTTGATGACGGAGCCGTACATGGCGTTGATGTTGAAGCCGCCGGCGTCGAGAAGCGCCAGGCGCATAAAGGTCTGAGCTCCCGGCAACGTCGTGGTGAGGTAGCCAGAGTAGGACAGCGCCTGGCGGAACTGCTCGGGGTGCTTGCCAGCGAGGGTAATCGCTGCGGTAGCGCCCATGGACAGACCAGCAATGGAGTTATTGTTGCGGGCCACGCCGAAGTTGCCCTCAAGGTAAGCCGGCAACTCCTGCGTCAGGAAGGTCTCCCACTGGTAGTTGACCGGCTTGACCAGATCGTACGTAGCCGGACCATTCCAGTCCGCGTAGAAGGAGCCAGCGCCGCCCACCGGCATCACCAGGGTGATGTTGTGATCCACGTAGGTGCGCGCGGCGTTGACGTCATGGATCCACGCGTTGGTGGAATCGGTCGCGCGCAGACCATCGAGCAGGTAGAGGCCCGCGTTGCCGCCGTTCTTGGCTGGCTGGATCTGCACCGGGATGTTTCGGCCCATCGCCTGGGACCACACATCGCAGCGCTGCACCCAGAAGCCGATGCCATCCCACTCGCAGGTGCCGGTGGCGTCCGCGCGCAGCCAGTCACGGTGAGCTGCGGATGCTTCCTGGGTGCCGGCGGTCACGACCAGGCCCAAGGCCACGGCAATAGCGGCCACCACTGAGAGGACCCGAGTCCGCAGGCCAGAGCTTAGTGAACTCATGTTTCTCCTTAACATTTTTACTGCCATTACTACATCGCCAACACGCCAGCGATAGTTACGGATCAATAACGAGAATCTTTTGTAGCGTAACGCACCCTGGCAATTTTTGCCTCCCCGTGGGGGTATTTGCCAGCCCGCCCCAAGCTAGTGGGCAGGGTAATCGGCCGGATCGGCAGAAAACATGAGGGTGCGCCCCGTGGTCACGGAGAAGGCCAGGTTCGCGCGGAAGCGCTCCCATGTCAGGGGCTCGCTGTAGGAAGCAACAAGCTCCTGCACCTCTGGGGTGGCCAGCGCCGCCCGCGCCTGCCGAGTCTTCTCCTTGTCATACCACGGCGGGAGGTACTCGATGTCCGCGCCCGTCAGCGCCGCCTGCCACTCCAGTTCGAGGTGCTTGTCGTGGCCCACGCGTCCGCCTTCCTCGCGGGGCATCCGTGCGGCCAGCGGCGTGGCCAGACCAATGGTGTCGAGCACCCGCACGTTGAGCGGCGCGTTCATTGAGGTCATTCCCAGGTTGACCAGGTAGACCGTCGGCGGCTCCTCCGCGCCCGGCTCGCGCGGGACGGTGAGCCAATTGAGCTGGTCCTTCTCCTTGTCCTCTACATAGATAACACCCAGGGCATCGCCGTCCGCGAGCCTCTCGGTGACCTCCCCGTAGCCGCGCATGAACTTCATCGTCATGTAGTCCCGTGCCGAACGCGGCGGGTAACCCGCCTCGCGGTTCGTGGCGTAGGTCCAGAAGTCGCGCTCATCCACGATGGACAGCGGCTGCTCGTAGGCCTCCCAGTCTGTGGGGTGCCCGCGCAGCACAACCACCACGGCCCACACCGCGCAGAAGGCCGCCGCGAGCACAGACACCAGGCCTCTCAGCGGCAGCACGAAGACCGGCAGGAGGGCGGCAAACAGCGGCAGCAGCAGCATGCGGCCGTGCATGAAGTCACCGCCGACGCGCAGCACGTACACCACATGCACCACCGCCGCACCGACCAGCAGGTAAGTGACGGTCGTGGAGCTTCGCAGGGCCGCCGGGCGCAGATGGGCACGGAAGGTCCACAGCGCAGCACCCGCCAACACGAGAACGGGCAGGTACAGGGCATACGGCCCAACGAAGTCACCGGCATAGTCCAGGCCGCTGCCCCACGCGCTTGACGACGCCGACTTGGCCACCGCCGTGTGCGGCGTCAACAGGCCGTAATATCCCATGCGGAAGAATTGGTAACCCGCCGGGATGGGCAGGGCCGCGCCAAGAATGCCGAGCCAGACTTTCCAGTTGCGGTGCGCCGCCAAGAGGAGCAGGCCGGCCAGCCCGCCGTAGAGCGCGAATTCCGGGCGCACGAGCCAGGACAATCCCGCCCACAGCGCCAGCCAGTAGGCGCTGGCGTTATCGCGAGACTGCGCCCAGTGCTGGAGCAACGCCCACAGGGCGGCGAGGTAGAAGATGGACAGGCCCCACTCGAGTCCGGAGGTAAAGAAATCACGGGCAGGCGGCAGCGCGAGGTAGACCAGCGCGCCCGCGGGCGCCAGAAGCGGAGTGGCGAGTTGGCCCGAGCGGAAGAAGGCCCGGGCTGTGGCCCACGCCCCCAACATCATGGCCGCGACCGCCAGAAGCAATCCCAGGTTGACGGCGATGGACTCCAGCGGGGCGTTGGTGACCCAGCGGGCAAGCAGGATGAGGTACTGCCACAGCGTCGAGGTATTGGCCTCCACGCGCTCGCCCGCGTTGAAAACGGGGCCGTTGCCCTCCTCTAGGTTGCGCACGGTACGCAAAACGATGAGGCCGTCGTCGGAAATCCAGCGGCGCGCAAAGCCGCCCCAAAACGAGAAAACTCCGATCACGATGACCGAGGCCAGCGCGCTGAGCGCCGCCGCGGTACGTGATTCGGATTTTCGCATGAGGAGAGAGTCTAGCCCATCATGACCGGCATGATGTACACCGCCATGGCAATACAGGCCAGCCACAGCAGGGCCAGGATCTGCAGGACGCGGTCCTCCAGGGCAATCTCATCCGGGGCACCGCCGTTGCCGCGGTCCACGTCGGCGGCATAGCGCAGGATGGCGATGGTAAACGGCACCATGGACACCTGGTACCACACGCTGGCCGGGCCATCAGACTCGTTGGAAAGCTGGAAACCCCACAGCGAGTAGGACATGACCACGGCGGTGGCGGCCAAAGTCCACACGAAGCGCAGGTAGGTAGGCGTATAGCCCTCCAAGGACTTACGGATCTTGGCGCCCGTGCGCTCCGCCAGAAGGATCTCCGAGTAGCGCTTGCCCGAGGCCATGAACAGCGAACCAAAAGCGGCCACCAACAGGAACCACTGGGAGAGCACGATGCCCGCGGCCACACCACCGGCCATGGTGCGCAGCATGAATCCGGAGGACACCAGGGCAATATCAATCACCGGCATGTGCTTCCATCCGAAGCAATAGCCCAGCTGCAGGCCGATGTAGATGGCCATGACGATGGCGAGCTGCAGGCCCGCGGTGGCCAAGAAGGACAGTCCAATCGAACCGATGATGAGCACCGCGGCCATGGCATAAGCCAAGCTCACCGGAAGCACGCCCGCCGCGATGGGGCGGAAGCGCTTCGTCGGGTGCGCGCGGTCAGCCTCCACGTCGCGGGCATCGTTGATGAGATAGATGGAGGATGCGCCCATGCAGAAGACGATGAAGGCGAGGAGGACGTCGAGAAGCACGCGCGTGTGGAACAGCGAATCCGCGCCCGCGGCCGCAGGGGCGGCGAGAACGAGGACGTTCTTGACCCACTGCTTGGGGCGCAGGGCCTTCACCATGCCGTCGGCGAGGTTCTTCGGCGGCTTGCGCTTGCGGCCGGTATCGATACCGGAGGTGTGCGGCTCAGAGTGGAAGACTCTCTGCTCACCGTCGTCGACGCGGTTAGGACGTTCGCTCATGCGGTCTTCCTTTCATAGCGATGGCATGCTTCCGCGGTGGCGGCTCCCAGCAGGGCACCGATCGCCGTATCGGATGGGTAATGTACCCCGAGCACCATACGCGAGGCCATCATGACCGGCACACCAACGAGCGGTGCCGGGGTTCCCAGAACGTGCGCAGCACCCACGAGGAACGCGCTTGTCGACGTCGCGTGCGAAGAAGGAAAGGACAGCTTAGAAGGGGTTTTCACGCCGACTTTGACGTAGTCATAGTCCGGGCGCTTGCGCCGCACAATGCGCTTGATCACAACGCTGGCTGCGTGCGCCGTGAAAGCACCCGCACCGACAGCTACCCATTGGCGGCGGCGCGCCGGATTCTGGTAATTCACGGCGGCACCTAAGCCGGAGAGCGCCAGCCAGCCCAGGGCGTGCTCGCCGAAGTGGCTTAAACCCCGCGCGGTGGGCAGAACGCCGGGCGCATCGAAGGCCGCATCCTGGATCTTCTCGAGGACACGGGATTCGGCGACAGAAAGCTTATTGGGCATCGAAGACCTTTCGCCAGGACTCGCGGGAGGTCAGCTCCGGCAGAGCCGCGCGGTACTCGGCGCGCAGGTCATCGAAGTTATCCTCGATTTCCTTGAGCAGCTCGCGGGTGGACTTCACCAGCTCGAGTGCTAGCTCGCGGTCGCGCTTGCGGAAGGCCACGCCGGTGCCGCCCGCGGTGGAGACGGTGGCGGAATCGACGCGAGAGAGCGTGAACCAGCGGGCCTCCTCCGGGGTGAGGTTGAGCTGCGGTGCCTCGTGATGGGCCGGGTCTTCCTTGGTAACCAGGTGCTTGGCGGACTTGATGAGCCACGGAATTTTCTTGATCTTGCCCAGGCGGCCACCGACATTGCGGGTGGGCACGCCCGGCGCGCCGGTGGGCGCGGGCAGCTGATCCGCCGAATCGATGATGACGGCGTCCGGGAATTCCTTGCGGATTGCGGCGATGCGCGGCAGCGAGGACTCCAGGATGTCGAAGAGCTGGTCTGGGCCGGCCAGGAAGTCCTTCATGGCTTCCAGCTGGATGGCCATGGTGGAGTACTCCATGCACATGGTGTGCTTGAGGGTGGACTTGAAGATGGACTTGGTAATCCCGCGCGCATCGCCCTCGTGGTAGAGGGCCGCCACGATGAGGCGGTTGCGCAGGTGGAAGTAGGCCTGCCAGTCGATGGCATCGTCCTTATCCGCCCAGGCCATGTGCCAGATGGCAGCACCCGGCCAGGTCACCGTGGGGAAGCCGTGGGCGGCGGCGCGCAGGGAGTATTCGGTGTCATCCCACTTGATAAACAGCGGCAGCGGCTGCCCAATGCTTTCCGCCACGACGCGCGGGAAGAGGCACATCCACCAGCCGTTGTATTCCACGTCGACGCGGCGGTGCAGCGCGCGGGAGTCGTACTTCTTCGGATCGAGGTGGGACTGCGCGTCACCGATAGCGCGCAGCGGGTACTTGGCAAAGTCGTGGTCATAGACGGCGTGCTCGGCCGCACCCCACATGAAGTCAGCGCGGTTCACTCGCTCGCCAGTCGTGCGCAACTGGGAGCGCTCCTGCAGGTTGAGCATCTGGCCACCCACGATGAAGGGCTTGGCGGCGTAACGCGCTGCTTGGACCGCACGAAGGATGGAATCCGGCTCGATGGCGATGTCATCATCCATGTAGAGGATGTAGGGCGAGTCGGTATTCTCCAGCGCCTCGAACATGATGCGGGAGTAGCCGCCCGAGCCGCCCAGGTTGCCCTGGCGGAACTCGCGGAAGCGCTCACCGAAGTGCGCCACGGCCTCGTCGTAGCCCGGCTCGTCCGCTGGGTGCTGGTTGCCCTGGTCCGGCATGAGGACGTAGTCGATGATGCCGTCCACCACCGGATCCTCCGCCAGCGCCTGCAGCGCCGCGACGGCGTCGGTAGGGCGGTTGAAGGTCGGAATGCCTACGGCGACGCGCTTCTCCTGCGCCGGGTACTCGCTGCCGTCCGGCAGGAGCTGCGGGTTCGGGGCGTGCGGGGCGCACCAGGAGGCGTCGGCAAGCACGGTGTCCTCAACGGCGGAGGCATCGAACCACAGCAGGCCGCCGTCCTCGAAGTTCTTCAGGGGCAGCTCAAACTCGTGGTGCCCGGTGGTCACCACGTGGTTGGCCACGGCGATGCGCTGGCCGTCCTGCTTGGAGCGGTACAGGGAGATGTTGGCCTCTCCCTCCACGTCCATGACCAGCACGATGGACTTCAGCTGGGACCAACGGCGCCAGTAGGCGGCCGGGAACGCATTGAAGTAGGTCTCGAAGGAGGCCTCTTCGCCGGCCGGGATGGTCACGGAAGTGCGGCCACTCCAGCTGAGGCGCTCGCGGTTTTGCTCGGACTCGATGAGGTAGAGCATGCGGACGTCGACCGGCTCGCCACGCTTGGGCAGCAGGATGCGCTGTACGGGTTCGTACGCAGCAGTATTGTTGGCAGTCACGATATCTTCGGTTCTCCACACAGATTTCGACAGTATTCAGGAACCAAGATTAGTGGTTTCGCACTCTTCAGCTGAGTTCCCACGCGGCTGAAAGCTAAGCCGAGAGGGGTGCATCCTCCGAGATGGGTTCGATGCCCAGACGGTTGAGCATGTAAAGCACGCGGGCGCGGAGGTCGTCAGCCAGCTCGCGGGTCTCCTCTACGGTTTCTGCCGTAGCGATATCCCAAATCTTGATGTCCTTGCCGACTTCGTCGCCTATGATTGTGGCGCCAAAAGGAAATCGACCTCGATGGTCACGAACTCGTGGCCGCAATTGTCAGAGGCTCAAGAGAGTGTCGAATCGGAGGGAGATTGAGAAAGTAGAGAACAATACTGACTAATTTTTCGCTAACTGACAACTATTAACTCTGTACAATAAGAAGGATACTCCTCATAGCAACACATGATCAGTGTGTCTTTCTTCCTATTTCAGTCAGCTCAAAGAGTCGACTTTAGCGAACCTCTTCCCAACTGCTCCCAAAGTGAGATAAACGCCGGTACAAACAAGAAATGCTGCAAAAAGAACGCCAGCAAGGGAAAACGAAACCTTCAGAGAAATCCCCGCCATCACATGCCCCAATGAGGAACCAAGGATGGGCCTGACCCCCGACGTGTCTACTTTCCGGGGGTCAGGCCCCAAGCCCACCCGTGGAGTTCACAACCTATATAGGAACACCCCCGACGAGGTGACGAGAATCCCCTCGTCGCTGTCGGACGGCGGTTTCTCGACCGGTGGCCCGGCCTCCGGCAAACCTCACCCGCGGCCGCCCGGGCCCTGTCCATGGCCAAGCCCGGTCTGGTGCCCCCGGCGCCAACGACTTCCGGTGCCGCCCCGGGACGGTGAATTGCCCGTCATCCTCATTCCCGGGACCGGGTCGTCGAACAGCTCATCGGTACCGGTGCCTCGAACCACGGGCCCCGGGCGCACAGCGCAGCCGATCGCTTTGACGTCCACCCCGAGATGCGCCACGGATACTCCCGAAACGCCGGCAAAACAAACGCGCTTGCCTGGGAACAGCAGATCTCCGGTTCCATGCTGCTGAATGAGCTGACCATCGGCGACATCACTCGACCGGGCGTGCGGTACACCTTCCTGGGCACGCGGCACGACAATGCCGTGCTCCCCCACTAAAACTCCTTCGTGCGGGAACCCGGCGTCACCAACATCACCGTCCAAGACGTGTGCCCCGCCCACCGCACCGAGCACTACGGCTTCAATTACGACCCTGTCGCCCAGGGCATCGTCGAGGACCCGCTGACCGGGACGGCGTGGCGGGACCACTGCACCGGTACCGGACCGGAGCGATAGTCCTCGACGGACGAGGATCAGGCACCCGGGGAGCCTCCCGTCCGGCACGTCCACGACTCGGCGTAGCGGCCGCCCTTCGCCAGCAATTCATCGTGCGTGCCCCGTTCTGCGACCGTCCCGTCCTCCGAAAGCACGACGATGAGGTCGGCATCGCGGACGGTGTGCAGGCGATGGGCGACGACGATCACGGTGTGATCGCCGCGCAACGCTTCCATCGTGCCGACAATCGCCTGCTCAGTGGCCGCATCCAGCGAGGACGTTGGCTCGTCGAAAAGCACCACCGGGGAATCCTTCAGAAGCGCCCGGGCGATGGCGACGCGCTGCCGCTCGCCTCCCGACAGCAGCGTCCCCTCCTCCCCCACCGGGTTATCCCACCCGGAAGGCAGCAGCTCCACGATGCGGTCCACCCCGGATCGCCGGGCGGCCTCGCGCAAGCGGTCTCCGTCGCCGGGCCCGGAACCGAATCCGGGGTCGGCGAAGACCACGTTGTCCTGCACGGACGCGTCGAAGAGGAACGTCTCCTGGAACACCGGGGTCACCAGCGAGTTCACGCCGTCGGTGCCGATCCGAGGCAAGGGCACCCCGCCAATGAGGATCTCCCCCGAGTCCGGATCATGAAACCGCGACAGCAGCCGCATGACCGTCGTCTTGCCCGCCCCCGAAGGTCCCACTATGGCGACCAGCGCTCCCTGAGGCGCACGGAAGCTGACGCCGTCGAGGACCTTCTTCTCCCCGTACCCGAAGCTCACGCCGCGGAACTCCACGTCATGCCCGTCGGGCAGCTCCGGTGCGGCAGGCTCGGGAAGGGCGGGGATCGCCCGCAGGTCACGCAGCGCAGCCAACGTGTTGCGGCCCGCGCCGAAACCGCCGGACAACGCTCCCGCCGTGGTGATCGGTCCGGTGAACTGGACGACCACAATGAGCATCGGCGCCAAATGCGCCGGTGACATCCCGCCCGTCGCGGCGACCGCCACGGCGACGACCACCGCCGCCGTGAACACCGCATGGACGACCGAGCCCAACCGTCCGATGGCCGCGCCTTGCGTCGACGTCGCCTTCGCGAACGCATCGTGTTGGGCCTGGATCGCCTCATCCACCATCGCGTCCGCCGCCGAACCGTCGCCCGCGGCGCGAATCACCTGCTGGCCGCGGGTGAACTCGATCAGCCTGCCGGAGACGGCAGCTACGGCGTCAGCATGCGCTTCGTCCGACTCCCCGCCAACCCGGCCAATGGCCCGGTAGGCGAAGAAGAGCACCGGCGCCGACGCGACGAGAACCAACCCGACGCGCCAATCCACCGCCAGAATTCCGAGAGCGATGACGGTCGGCGCAACCACAGCAGCGATGACGGGCCTCAGGATCACGTGCGGCACGGACGCCGCGAACGCCATGCCCGAAGACGCCATCTCCGAAAAGCGGCCGGCCGTGGACTTGGTGACGTACCCGAGTGGCAACGTCAGCACGCGTTCGCCCAGGGAACGCAGCAGGGACGACAGCACCGCTGCGGAATTCGCCCTGCCGACCGTCCCCGCGGCGAGGGACAGCACCGCATGGGCGGCCGCGAGGCCGGCGATGACGCCGGTGAAACGCCACGCCGTCGCATCATCTCCCACGGCCAGAGCCGACAGCAGCGGCAGCAGCGCGACGAACGCCGCACCCTGTGCCAGCGCGGCAAGCGCGGCCAACGCAATGAGCCACGCCAGCGTCATCTTCGAGCGCCGATCCGTCATCGACCACAAGTCCCGGATCATCGGTTCCCTGCCTTTTCATCGTCTGCTTCAGTGCCCCGCGGGGCGGATGGTTCGTCGTCGAGCGCGAACGCGCGCCACAGATCCCGGTAGCGGCCACCGCGCGCAAGCAACTCGTCGTGGGTGCCCGCCTCCGCGACCGCTCCCCCATCGAGAACGAGGATGCGGTCGGCGTTGCGGATCGTGCTCAATCTGTGCGCAATCACGATCACCGTCCGCGAACGAGCCAAACGCTCGATTGCGGACTGAATGAGGGCCTCGGAAGCCGGATCCGCGTAAGCGGTTGCCTCGTCGAAGATGAGCACCGGCGCGTCCGTGACAATCGACCTCGCGATGGCCACGCGCTGCGCCTCACCACCGGAAAAGGTCACGTCGACGTTGACCACCGAATCCAGGCCCTTCGGCAGCGCCGCGATGACCGTATCGAGGTTCGCGAGCTTCGCGGCCGCCATGATTTCGCCGTCGGTGGCGTCTCTCCTGGCCAGCCGGATGTTCTCCCGCAAGGGCAGCGTGAGCAACTGCGGATCCTGGAACACCACCGACACCGAACGGTGCACGTCGCGCACAGCGATGTCGCGAAGATCGTCGCCGCCCAGCAGCACCGAGCCTTCGACAGGGTCGTGGAAACGTGCCAACAGCCGGGCGACGGTGGACTTTCCGGAACCGGAGGACCCCACCAGCGCCGTGAGGGTCCCCGGTTCGAACGTCGCGGACATCCCGTCGAGGACCCGCGGCCCATCCCCGTAGGAGAAGACCAGGTTCCGAACCTCGAGCGCGCCCCCGCGCGCGGGCACCGGATCGGCGGGCTCGGCGATCGGCGGCGTGCTCAGCACCTTCGCAATGGACTTCAGAGCGGCGAGCCCCGCGATGATGGGTTCGGAGTTCATGGCCACCCGCACGATCGCCGCGGAGAGTCCAAGGCCGAGAACCAGCCCGGCGACGAGACCCTCGGGTTTGCCGCCCGCGGTGTCCCTCAAAGCGAGGCCGGCGCCGCACACCACTGCGAGGACCGTGATCGGGGACGTCACCACGTCGATGAGCCCGAGATAGATGTTCGACTGCCGGGACCAGGCGGACCACGCGCGGACGAACGACGACGCCGCGGCATCGTAGCGGCCCGCGCCCTGGTTGGCGCGTCCGAAGGACTTCATCACAGGGATGCCGCGCACCAACTCGATGACCGCAGCCGTCACTTTTTCAGAGGCTCGCTCGTAGTCGCGCTGAAGACCGGCTCCGCGCGAAATCATCATGCCCATCAGGGCGAAGGTGACCAGCACTGGGACGACCGCCACCGCCGCGATCCGCCAATCGACCGCGACGAGCGCGATGAGGGAAAGCAGGGGAACCAGCACCGCCACCACGGTCTCGCCGACGGTGTGGCCCATGAGCTGGTGGACGGCCGCGACGTCCTTCTCAACCGACCCGATGATCCCCGACGAGCGCCGGGCGTCCAGCCAGCCCAGCGGCAGCTTCCGGATATGGGCAACCAACCGGCGCCGGAGGTGGAGCTGCAGGTCGTTATCCGCCCGGTGCGAGAGCATGCCGGCGGCGCCGTCCGCGGCCATGCGCACCGTTGCGGCGACGACGATGACAGCCACGGCCAACCACGTCCGATGCTCCGGGGCCTCCGGGTACGTCATCGCGATGTCGATGATGCCGACCAGCGAAGCGACGGTAGCCACCGACGACAGGACGGATAACGCGACCACCGCACGCATCCGGGTCCGGATCGGGGCGAGCAGCGACCACGGGCCGACGGTCCCGTCCACGGCGCTCACTTCCCCGCCTCCCCGATCGCGCTTTTCTTCGCGAGAGTGCAGAAATACACCATGCCGGCGCGTGAGGCTCCGTCCAGCTTCAGCCCGTTGGCTTCGGCGAGGTCCTCGAGCTCGCTGCCCCGGAACACCCGGTGGCCCATCTTCGCCATGCCGGCCATGTCGGCCCGCTCGTTCACGTCGGGATCCTCGACGAACGTCTGCACGTAAGCGATGCCGCCGTCGGCGAGCAGCCCGGAGCCCCTGCCGAGCGCGGCTCCCGCATCCTTCATTTGGTGGAGCGCGCCACACACCCAGATTTCACAGGCCCCGCCGGGCTCTCCCGCGAGCGGCGTGAGGATGTCGGCAACGTGGAAATCCGTCCGGGCCCCGAGCCCGTCGGCGGCGGCGCGTTCGCGGGCGATGCGGATCGCATTGGGCGACAGGTCGTAGCCGACGATGTTCGCCCTGCGATAGCGAGACTCAGCGGCGAGCGTGCGGGCGAGCCACCCGGTTCCACAACCGAGGTCGAGGACCCGGGCCGGCGCATCCGGCCCGGGATCCAGCGCACGGAGCTTCCGGTACACGGCGGCGGCGTCCATCGGTTCGCGCGCATAGCGGCTTAGGAACCTCGGCTGGACCTTGTCCTCGTAGGCCGCGAGGAGCCTGCGGTTGTTCTGGACGATCTGGGCGATCGACTTCATCTGGTTCTGTCTCCGGGTGTGTGGGCCGCGTCCACGCGGCGGTTTCGGGTTAGATGCTCGGATTCGCGGGCCGTCGTCGGCGGCGATGCCCCCGTGGACGTGCCCGTCATGCAGACTCCCCCGGCCTCGTTTTCACGGCGATGCCCCACGCCGCAAGCACGGCGATGCCTAAGAACCAGGCCGCGCAGACCACCAGACCCGCAGCCCCGGTGCCGTTGACGGCCTCGCCGGCCGCGGATACGGGGGTGTGCCCGGCGATTCCGCGCAGGAGGGGACGGAAGTGGTCGGCGGGCATGAGCACCGTGTTGACGAACATCGCAACGATGATTAACGGGATGAGGGCCACGGATCCCTGGGGGCTGGTGATGGAGAACGCGATGTACGTGCCGGTGCATGCGGCCGCCGCGGCAACCATCGCGCCGGTCACCGCGATCCTCCACCACCAGGACGCCTCAGGGGGGCTGTCGGAAAGCAAGGCGGCCATCGCCGCGACGACGACCGTCATCGCCATGATCCGGATGAACTCGGCGATGATCCGTGCGGTCGGCACGGCCGCGTACGGTGCCGGCATGGTGATCAACCGCTCGTGGAGGCCATTGCTGCGTTCAACGAACACAGTGGACGATCCCGTGATGGCCAAGATGAACGCCCACGTCGTCACGACCAGGATGACCGCGTTCGGGAGTTCGAACTCTCCGGTGAGCTGCCTGACCAGGCTACCGAACATGCGGTTGACGATGAACAGGTACACGAGCGGAGCAATGAACGTCATGAACCAGAAGTCGGGGCGCCGCAGCCAAATGTGGGCAATGCGCCGCAGATGCACGAAGATGGGGCCGATCATGATTCGCTCCTCGAGGTGAACCGGCGGATGAACAGGACGATTCCGGCGACCGCCGCGACACCGAGCCACAGGGCTGCCTCTTCCCCGGCACTATCCGGGAAGGCATCCGGGGACGCCGCCCTGATCACCTCGATGATCGGCGAAAACGGCATGTGACGTACGACGTCGCGCAGGGAGCCGTCCAAAGCGGTCGCCGGAATGAACGCGGTGGAGAACATGAGCAGCAGCATTTCCAGCGCCTGGATCGATGAGGCTGTCGACACCGGGGCGGGCACCATCAGGATCACCCCGTCCGTGACCAGGGACAGGACCGCGGCGGCGAGCAGTGACCACAGGACTGTCCACGCGACGTCACCGAGAGCCATGTCGAGGCCACAGGCCCACGCGACGATCAGCAGCGCCGCGATCGACGCGGACATCCGCAGCACATCGGTGGCGAGCCTGCCGGCGACATAGCCGCCCGTGGCCCCGGGCAACACGCGCACACGGTCGACGAGCCCGGATTCGACGTCCTGTCCCACCGCCATCGCCGACGCCGCGGCGGTGAACATCGCCGCCTGGAACAGGCAGCCGCCGAGCACGAAACGCAGGTACCCGAAGCCGGATTGCCCTGCCGAGTACCCAAACACCGCGTACAGGCACAGCAGGAAGAGGGGAGGAACGACGAACATGGAGATCAGCGACGCGGTGTTGCGTCGCAGCAGCAGCAGATCCCGACGGAGAAACGCCGCGACCGACGTCGCACTCATCGCGCCGCACCCCCCGCGTTCATCGATATGAACACTTCGTTGAGGGTGGGCGGCGACACGCTCAGCGAATCCGGCAACGTTTCCGAGGCCTCCATCGCCCGCGCCACCGCCTCGAGGACCTGCGGTCCGGGGTCGACGTCGAGGGACACCAACTTCCCCGCGACGCGGGCACGGTCCAGACACGCTCCCCTTAGGCAGCGGGCGAACGCCTCCGCCTCGGCGGTGGTGGCAAAGGACACGCGGAGCACGTGCGACCCGAAGTCGCGGCGCAATTCCTCCGGCGTTCCGCTGGCGACGATGCGGCGGTCCTTGAGCAGATGGACGTGGTCTGCCAGCGCCTCCGCCTCTTCCAGGTACTGGGTGGTCAGCACCAGGGTCATTCCGTCGTCCCGCAGTTGCCGGATGAAGCCCCACAACTCTTCGCGGCTGACCGGGTCCAGCCCCGTCGTGGGTTCGTCGAGGAACAGCAACCTGGGCACGACGCACAGCGACGCGGCGATGTCGAGGCGGCGCCGCATGCCACCCGAATAGGCCGACGCCAGCGTCGAGGCACTGTCCGCGAGCGAGAATTGCGCGAGCAGTTCCGTCGCGCGGGCGGCCGCGTCGGCGCGGTCGAGTCCGCGCAGACGCCCGAAGAACTCCAGGTTCTCCCGGCCGGTGAGGTTCTCGTCAATCGCCGCGAATTGGCCGGTGGTGGCAATGTCGGCACGCGCGCCCGCCGGATCCTCTTTCA
The DNA here is from genome assembly GCF_039907205.1 of Corynebacterium sp. c25Ua_47. Lineage (NCBI taxonomy): Bacteria > Bacillati > Actinomycetota > Actinomycetes > Mycobacteriales > Corynebacteriaceae > Corynebacterium > Corynebacterium sp. c25Ua_47. The sequence goes on from NZ_JASBOH010000004.1 coordinate 129,301, forward strand.
CATCGCGCGAGAAGATGCTCACCTCGCCGGAGTCTGCGGTGATGAGCGTCGACAGGATTCGGATGAGGGTGGTCTTGCCTGCGCCGTTGTGGCCGAGGAACGACACGATCGACCCGGCGGGCACGGTGAAACTCACGCCGTCGAGCACATGCTTGCGCATCCGGGCGCCGCGCTTTCCCTTGCGCCCGCCGTCCGGCGGAGCACCTGCCCCGCCTTCGGGCGCGGTGCCGGCTTTGCCCGCAATCGGGTAGCTCTTCGTGAGGTCGCGGACGACGATCGCCGCACCCCGTTCAGCTTGATCTGTCATCGTTTCTCCTTTTCTTTGGTGTCGCAGTGGGCCGCTGCCGGCAGTGGCCCCGTGGTCGGGTTGTCATGCGGCGTTTCGATATGGATGCCCGCATCGCGGGCGAAGGCGAGGACCGGTTCGAGGAGCCGGGGGTGGCCGACGAGATCCCGGCACCCCGGCGCGACCGGCTTCCCCGCGACCGACGCAACGGTGGCGGCAGCAATCGCCGCGGTCATTTTGTAGGAACCTGGGCCGGTCGCCCGGACTACGGTCGTCTCGGCCGCCGACCCCGCATCGCCCGCGCCGGCGGAGGACAGTGCGATGACCAGCTCGGCGGGTTGCGGAGTGCCGTTCGCCCGCGCCTTCCGCGACGTCACGGCCGCCCCGAGACGGGCGAGCAGACCGGAGACAACGGACATCGCGTACAGTCTCGACGTGCGGATCTTCTCCACCGACTCATCGGGGAGAGCATCGAAGGCGACGTGGTAGGAAAATCCGAGGATCGAGGGGCACACCCCGCGTACGACGTCGATGTCCGGGCATTCGTAGCCGATTCCGCTTTGCGACGACACCAGGTTGCGCCACACTTCGACGATGGCGCCGCCGAGCATCGCGCGGTATCCGCCGCGAATGGTCCGGAGCATCGACTCGACCGACGCGGCCCCGGATTCCTGGTCGGCGCCAATTCGCAGATCGACCCGCACATCGCGGACCTCTTCGGCCCCCGCAGCGCAGGCCCCGAGCATCAACAGGGCCGTCGACAAGCCCGGGCACAGGCCGAACCCGGTGAGCACGGGAACCCCCTCCCGCCGAGCATCCCCGTCGAGGGCCATGATTGCGCGGCGGGCGTCGATCGAATCGTTGACGTCGATGTACCCGGTGCCTGAGTCGATGCAAGCACGGGCGAGTGAGTCTGCATGCACCTCGAACGGGCCGATGCCGGCTTCGGCCAGCCGAGTCGCAGCCGCCACCGCCTCCGCATGGACCCGGCCGTACGGGACGAGGACGTCCCGCCGATTCTCGACGAAGGTGATCCCCTTCTTCGTCTCATCGGCCTTGTCCCGAAGCACGTCGCTGATGGTCCGGATCGTGTTCACTGGTACCTCTTTCGGTTGCCGGCGCCATGCCGGTGCCGGGCGGACCGGGCCCGCATGGCGCGACCCGGAGGATGTGTCTGAAGGGTTGAAGCAACTGGGTGGGGCGCGTCTCCGTACAGGCTCGGAAACGCTCGCGGGCTCGGGGCCCGCCGGTTCCGGGTGCCCGTCAAGTCACTGCGGACACCAGGGCGGCAACGAAGGCCGCGGCGGACGCTGCGGCCGCGAAACCGTCACGCACTCGCCAGGGGTGATCGGTGCGGAAGGTACGTCGCGGATGGCGGCCGAAGTTGCGCATCACCAGGGTCAGGGACAGCTTTTCGGCACAGCGCACGGCGCTGACGAACAGGGGAAAGGCGATGCGCGCGGGCGTCGTCGCGCGAATGAAGCCGGAGCGGAAAGACTGCCCCGGTCGCATCGAGCGCAATCTAATCGCCCATGTCAGCTGGGGGATTTCGCTGCGCAGGAACGCCGCGATGCTCACCCCGGAAATCGCTATGGTGCACCATGTGTAGGGCACCCGGAGGCGTTGCACCATGGCGTCGAAAAGCTCCTCGACGCGCATACACGCGGAGACCAGGACCGTCCCCGCAAACACGGCCGTCAGTAGCAGTCCGTGATGGATGCCGTGGCGGACAGCCTCCGCCGGATCCCCACTGCCGTAGAACTCGGAGCGCCACCCGAGCAGGCCGAAGAACACCCCGATCAACAGGACGAGGAGGACCTTCCCCGCCGTCGCCCGAACGTCGCGTTCCGCGATCGCAGCGAGTGCGAGGAACGCGACCCCCGTCAGAGCGAGAACGGCGTCTCCGCCGGAGAGCAGCCCGGCGACGAGGACGAGCATCACCGCCGCGACAATCGTGATGGCGTTCAACCCCGCGCGCCTTCGAGCGGCGGATCCACTGGTCCAGGGGCTTTCGTCCAAGGACGTCCGTGCGCCGGCCGCGGGCAGTGCGCGATCCCGCCGGGACGACTCCGGGGAAGCCGGCACGTCGGCTGCGGGACCGGACCAGGCGACCTTCCCTTCGGCGACGATGCTCGCCCGATCCGCCCACGTTCGCGCAGCACGGCGGTCGTGGCACGTGAACACAACGGTTCCGCCGGCCCCTGCGTATTCCGCTAGGGCATCCAGTACGATGCGCGAGCTCGGCGAATCCAGATGCGCCAACGGCTCGTCGAGAAGCAGCAAACGGCGATTGGCCGCCACCGCCAGGAAGATGCCCAACCGTCTTTTCTGTCCGCCCGACAGGACGAACGGCGAGACGGGGTCAAGTGCCCGGGGGCACAAGGCTTCCCGCAGTTTCCACAGCTCATCGGCGCCGAGTGGTCCGTGCGGGTCCGTGCCGGCCAGCGCGGAGTCGATTTCCGCGGCGACGGTCGCGCGGGTGAACTGGTGCTCGGGGTTCTGGAACGCCAACGACGCGAAGGCGTCGGGGACGCGCCGGGCGGACGCGCCGTCAATCCGGAGGTCCGCTCCCGCCTTCATCTGGCCCGACAGCACCGCCAGCAAGGTGGACTTACCGACTCCGTTGGCACCGACTAGGGCATGAATCTCGCCCCGTTCCAGTGTCAGATCGGCCCCGTTCAGGATCCGCTCCCTGCCCCGGGCCACATGGGCTCCGGTCAAGGCCAGCAGTGGAACGGCGTCCGCCTCCGATTCCGGATCGGCGCCATCCCCGGCTCCCCGGGGCCTTCGCCGCCGGTCCGGACTGAGACGGTCCGGTGCCCCCGTGCCCGGCGTACTGGCGTCCGGCGCTCCGGCGGTCGCGGCCGACGTCGCAATGTCCTTCACCGCGATGCCATCCGGCGCTCCGTGGGCGGCGACGCTCCCGTCCGCATCGAGGATCGTCACCGTGTCGACCCACCCGTCGAACGGGCGGAGGTCGTGCTCGATGAGCAGGATGACGCGCCCCGGGGCCCGCAAATCACGGATGGCGGCGAACAGCGACCGGCGACCGTCCTCGTCGACGTGGGCCGCGGGCTCGTCGAAGATCATGACCTCCGGCGCCCTGGCCACCGCACCGGCGATGGCCATCCGCTGGCGTTGCCCGCCCGACAAAGCCCACGGATCCTTCTCCGCGAGCTCTGACAGCCCGAGCTCTGATAGGGCCGCGGCTGATCGCTTGGCGACGATGTCGGCTTCCACGAGGGAAAACTCGAGGGCCATGGCCACGTCATCGACGACTCGGAGCGTGAGCACCTGCGTCGCCGGGTCTTGCCCGACGAAGGTGACTCGGTCCCCGTCCACGGGGCATTCGGTGCCGTCGACATCAACGATGTGCACGGATCCGGCATGGTCGATGGGGATGTGCGAGGGGATCAGTCCAGCGATGAGGTGGGCCAGGCTCGTCTTTCCGCATCCCACGGGTCCCGTGATGACATTGATCGTGCCGAAGTCGAAGGAGAGATCCACCATGTCGGGTGCCCATCGCCCATCGGCGTGCCGCACGCCCGCGCCCCTAACCCGTAACCGGGCCGGGGCCGTCCCGCGTGTCGCACCGGCGCACGCGGGTGCTCCGCCGGTCACCGGGTGACCCCGCGGCTGCGAAGCCCCTTTGCGACGGCAAAGCCCAGGACCAAAAACACCAAGCTCGAGGCCAAGGCTACGGCGAAGCTGATCAGGGTCATGGGCGTGGTCGGCGAGTCGACGCCAACTGCGCGCGGGGCCATCGTTCCCATCAGCGCGGAGAACAACATCGCCGACGCCACGAACTGGGTACGCGTCCACCGCCGGTACAGGGTGACCATGAATGGAAGCTCGATGAGCAATCCTTCCATGATCAGCGCCCCGATCGCGGCGACGCCGAACGGGGTGGTCGCCGCGGACACGACGCCCATGGCAAGGCACGCAATGAGGCTCGCGCCAGGCTTGCGGACGACGATGAGGGGAACGACGCACTGCAGGAACCACAACCCGAGCGTCGCCGCGACGAGATAAACGTGGGCGATGCCGGCGAACACCTGCAGGTAGGTCAGGGGCACGACGACGAGAGACCCCGCGACGCCGATCGCGGCGGCGACGAGCATATCGCGGGTGGATGGTCGGCCACCCGCTGCGACCGGTGCGACGTGTACCAACCGCCCGTCGTCCGTCTGCGACGCCACCGCGTCGCCGTCGCCCGTCCCGTCCGGGCCCGCGTCCCCGACTCCCCCTCCGGAGAGGGGTTCTCTGGTCGATCCACGTTTTCTGTTCATCGTCGCCGCCTCGCTTCCGTTGCCGATTCCCGATCGGAACATAACTTGAAACAGTATTAGGTTAGGCAATCCTTATCAACTTATGCCAGACTCGAATTATTGACTTTGCCCCCGCTTCCCCCCATTACGTTGTTAGCAGTTCCACCTCAGGGCACCGAAGATTCATAGCCTGTCCACCCGATTGGGCTGGTTATGTTTATTTCCGGTCCCTCCGTCTGAAAGGACAGTGGAACTAGTCGCTGGCTTCGGTATGGCTTGTTCCCGCCCCTGTCTGAAAATGATCCGGGGGTGATGCCGCCGAAGACAGTGACATCCTCAAACTGCTAATAGGAACCCGACCCAGCCCAGGTGGTATGAGGTCTCACAGTAATGTGGATGCCAGCGCAAGCACGTCCGACAACCCCAGCGATGAAGCTTAAATAGTCCAACTTCTAATTCATCGCTAGGAGGCATACACCGATGGCCTATGACTTCGTCATTGGCGTAGACGTCGGCAAATACTTCCACCACGCCTGCGTCCTCGATCCCCAAGGCAGGCAAGTCCTGTCCAAACGCATCAATCAGCATGAAGGCTCGCTACGCAAGCTCTTCGGCCAATTCCTCGCCGACAACGCCTCGGCCCTTGTCATTGTCGATCAGCCAAACAACATCGGCCGATTAACCGTCGCAGTCGCCCAAGACATGGGGGCAGATGTTCGCCATCTACCAGGGCTTGCGATGCGGCAGCTCTCTCGCATCCACGTCGGCAACTCCAAGACCGATGTACGCGACGCCTACGTCATCGCCCATGCCGGTCTTAACCTTCCAGATTCCCTGCACAGTGTCGACCGCGTTGAGGAAGTCTTTATCCAGCTGATTTAGGCCGTGACAGCGGCATCCTCCGAGATGGGCTCGATGCCCAGGCGGTTGAGCATGTAGAGCACGCGGGCGCCGAGGTCATCGGCCAGCTCACGGGTCTCTTCCACGGTTTCGGCGGTGGCGATGTCCCAGATCTTGACGTCCTTGCCGGCTTCATCGCGCGGGATTTCGCGGCCGAGGTACACAATGATGTCCGGGATAGTGACCAAGCGTAGGTCCTCGACGTAGCGGTCCGGGTGCTTCGCCATGCCGCGCTCTTGGAGCACGTGGGCCATGTGGGAGTCAGGGTCGTTTTCCGGGTGGGCTACGGCGGCGTCCACCAGCAGCGCGTTACCGGCATACTTCTTCGTCAAAGCCACGGCTGCCTGCGCCAGCGCATGGTCGGCACCTGCCGAGAAACGCACGTGGATGCGGTGGGTGCCGAAGTGCTCGCGCACCTCGCGCTCCACCATCACGGGAATGAACTCTTCTAAAGTCGCGCCAGCCTCGTGACGCTCAATGGTGGCATCGAGGAAGGAGTCAATCTCCTGGGCGGTGTACTCGTGGCCATAATCTGCGTGTAAATCCTGGCGCAACGTATCGAAACGGCGGGCGTTCGGGGAAGTCATCTCTAAACTCACTTTCTGTTCGCCTATTGTTAACCTACTGTTAACCTTAAGTGATTGTTGGCCAGACCACAAGTTTTATTTTCTTTGGTCTAGTTCCGTACGCTGGCACAACCTCCCCATAAACGGCCAAAGGCCCGCCGGGTGTTCCGGCAGGCCTTCCTGGATTGTTCCTTCTTCTTATCGGGAATGCGCGTTGCGCGACTGCGCAGCTTGAGGTGTTCCTCGAGCCGCTCCGGGGACATCTTCCACATACTGCGGTCTGCGCGCTTCTTTTTGCGCTGGGCCATGCCGTCACCTCCTTTCATCGAGGTGTCTCAGCATAGCGCGCCACGCTGCGCTACCGGGAGCGGCCGGGCCAGCGCCGTGGCCTAGTGACCGCGCTCCTGCGTGATGGCTTGGCCATCACGGAAATAGGGAGCCAGCTTGTTATCGAACATGCTCAGCGCGGAGGCGATGGCCATGTGCATGTCCAGGTACTGGTAAGTGCCCAGGCGGCCGCCGAAGAGGACCTGGTTCTCGCGGGCCTCAGCGGCAGCGAGCTTGCGGTAAGCCTCCAGCTTGGAGCGGTCCTCCGGGGTGTTAATCGGGTAGTACGGCTCATCGCCCTTCTCCGCGAAGCGCGAGTACTCCTTCATGATCACCGTCTTATCCTTGGGGTACTTATCGGCGCGCTCCGGGTGGAAGTGGCGGAACTCATGGATGCGGGTGTAGTCCACGTCCGCGTCGTTGTAGTTCATCACCGGGGTGCCCTGGAAGTCACCGGTCTCCAGCACCTCCATGTCAAAATCGAGCGTGCGCCAGCCCAACTCACCCTCGGCGAAATCGAAGTAGCGATCCAGTGGGCCGGTGTAAACCACCGGCGCGTTTGGCGACGCCTCTCGCAGCTCCTCGCGGACGTCGAACCAGTCGGTATTGAGGCGGACGTCGATAAGCTCATGCTCCGCCATCTTCTCCAGCCAGGCCGCATAACCATCGACAGGCAGGCCTTCGTAGGTGTCGTTGAAGTAGCGGTTGTTGAAGGTATAGCGCACCGGCAGGCGCGTGATGTTGCCGGCCGGCAGCTCCTTCGGGTCGGTCTGCCACTGCTTGGCCGTGTAATCACGGATGAAAGCCTCGTAGAGCGGGCGGCCAATGAGCGCGATGGCCTTCTCCTCCAGGTTCTGCGCCTCATCTACGGCGAACTCGCCGGCCTGCTCCTTGATGAGCTCACGCGCCTCATCCGGGGAGTAATAGCGGCCGAAGAACTGGTTAATCAGGCCCAGGCCCATGGGGAACTGGTAGGCCGTGCCGTCGTGCATGGCGAAGACGCGGTGCTGGTAGTCGGTGAAGTCGGTGAACTGGTTGCAGTACTCCCACACGCGCTTGTTCGAGGTGTGGAAGAGGTGCGCGCCGTACTTGTGGACCTCGATGCCGGTCTCCGGCTCGGCCTCCGAGTAGGCGTTGCCGCCCAGGTGCTCGCGGCGCTCGACGATGAGCACCTTCTTGCCCAGCTGGGAGGCTGCGCGCTCGGCCACGGTCAGGCCAAAGAATCCAGATCCAACAACGATGAGGTCATATGCAGTCATGAGCATCAGCTTAAAGCAGTAACGCGCATAGAACGGCGGGTGACACCCAAGCGAGAAAACTCGCGTGTCACACCCCCTTTCACTCCAACACCTGACGTAACATCTGTCCCGTTAGTTAACTTTTTGCGCTCCTCTTAACCTTGTGGCGCACACCATCCTAGGAGTAACAGTGCACCTCAAACGTCGTCTTGTTCCCGCGAAATCGACGTGGTCGACGCCGGTTATCGCTACGGTCACCTCGATCGCTGTGGTCGCTGCCGCAGCCGTGGGCGGCCAAACCCTCATCCAGACTCAGGAAGCGGGCAGCGGCCCCATCGAAGTGAGCTCGGCCTCCGAATCCTTCGGGTCCGGCGAAACGGTCGTGGTGGATGACCCGGCCATCGCCGCCCAGGGCGAGGGCGAAGGCCCGCGCGCCGTCAAACAATTCCATCGCGATGAGACCTTCTCCTCCTTCGCCGTCACGTGGAAGGGCTCGCGCGACGTCGCAGCTTTCGTCCGCGCCAAGCAGCCAGACGGGTCCTGGTCCGAGTGGTACGACATGGACTCGATGTCCTACAACAACGATGATCCCTCCGCCACGAACGGCACAGAGCTCATCTTCGTGGGCGATACCAATGACGTGCAGGTTTCCATCAACAACGTGGATCTCGTGACCGGGTCGAATCTGGACGAAGAGTTCACCGAAACCCCCGTCGAGGACGCCGCGCTTGACGACGCCTCCTTCAACGTCGGCGACATCGCCCCCGTCGCCGAGACCGAAAAGCTTCCGGCCAATAGCGACGTGGAAGGCCTCGAGGCTGTCTTCATGGACGGCAACGCCCAGGAGGGCGAGGTTATTGAGCCGACCGCTGAGACCGATGGCATGCCGCGCGTGGTCTCGCGCGCAGGTTGGGGCGCGGATGAGAATATCCGTTGCAAGGGCGCTGACTATGACGACGGCGTGAAGGCCATTGCGCTACACCACACCGCGGGTTCCAATAACTACACCCGCGCGCAGGCGGCCGCGCAGGTGCGCGCCGCGTACAAGTACCACGCCCAGAACCTGGGGTGGTGCGATATCGGATACAACGCGCTGGTGGATAAGTACGGCACCATCTACGAGGGCCGCTACGGCGGGCTCGACGAAGCCGTGCAGGGCGCCCACATCGGTGGCTTCAACCGGAATACGTGGGGCATTTCCATGATTGGTAACTACGAGACGGCTCAGCCAACGGAAGCCTTGCTGGAATCCGTCACCGACCTGGCTGGCTGGAAGGGCGCGATTTCCGGTGTTGATCCGACCTCCCGCGTTTCCCTGCGCTCGGCGGAGAACTTCCGCGGCTCGCGCTACCCGGCTGGTGCCTCTGCCTCGGTCTATGGCCTCTTCGGGCACAGCGACGTTCACTTCACTGCCTGCCCGGGGCGCTACACCATCGCACAGTGGCCGAAGATTCGCCAGGCGGCGCACAAGAAGTACCTCGCCATCAAGTCGGGCGCGTCTGGTTCGACGTCCACAGACTGGGGCAGCGTGGATACACCTACGCCGGATACCTCCGGCTCCACGCCGAACGACAACGACGCGCCTTCCGCTCCTGCACCGGCAGCTCCCGCACAGGAGGCAACGTCCTCGCTGGGCGATACTGAAATCCCGATGAGCACCATCACCGCACTAGTCGGCCTGGCTGGCACCCTCTTCGCCATTATGTATGCCCGCTCCGAGCACCAGGTTGACATGAACCAGACGGTCAATGGCCTGCCGGTGGAGCAGATCCCGGGGATCGTGACCAAGGTGCTTTCCCTGAGCAAGAACGAGGGCCTGAAGGAAACGTGGACGGCAGTCCTTAACGCCTTCGGCCCGGCTCTGGGCCTGGCTGTTGGCGGTCCGGATGAGTCGGCCGGCATCATCTACCAGCTCTTCCAGAACGGCGTCGTGCTGAGCTCCGAAGAGACCGGTACGCACGCGCTGGTGGGACGCATCGCGAAGGAATGGGCCTCGGGCAACAACGCGGCGACGCTCGGCCTACCGACCTCCGACGAACTCCCCACCGGCTTCGGCAAGGAAGTCCGCGTGCAGTTCCAGGGCGGTTCCATTGTCTACAACCCGGAGACTGAGCAGATTCAGGTCTTCACGAACTAATCCCAGCCGCACCGCGTGTGCGCAAAACTCACGCGCACAGCCCTGTGGGATCGCCGATATTGCGGGAGCCACCTCGGTGGCTTCCGCTTCGGCATGTTATCTATTGGATTTAGGTATCCGGCGGGGATCCGCCCACTACGCCCCCGTTGGCCTGCTGCTTCAACGCTGCTTGTGCTGCCTTGTAGGCCGCCTGGGAAGTAATCGGCTCCGCCCAGGGTGGCACATAATCCACCCCGCCCCGCAACCGGAAGACATAGCCAGCACCAGTCGGCTTATCCGGGTCATCATCATTGATGCCATTGTGATACGCACATAACATCGTCAAATTCGGCGGATCCGTCGCCCCACCCGCCTTCCACGGCACCAAATGATGCACCTGACAATAATCAGCCGGCTTATTGCACCCTTCACGCGCACACGTCGGATGCTCCGCACTGGCCATTAACCGCTGCTCAAACCCAGCTAAACGCCGCACCCGATGCAACCACACCGGCCCAATCGTTGGATGCACCAACGTCACATACCCAACCTCGGCAAACTTATAGGTTACAAACTCCCGACCCGTCATCCGCCCACCGTTGGTAAGCACAAGCTCAATATCATCGCCCTCACCGCGCACGATCTGATCCAACTCATCCAAGGTGACCACCACATTGGTCGCTACCGCAGGCTTGCTTCCCCCATGAGCCTTAGCAAAGAACACCTGGCCTGCCGCATCCAACAAATCAGCCGAATTAATCGACTCCAAGGTTCCGCGCATCTCACTAATGCGCAAGGCTGAATCAGTAATCGTCAACGAATGCGGACCCGACTTTCGATACGTCAACCGCACCCCAGGTTCAGGCACCCGCCGCGGCCGCAACTGCTTCAACCGTTCCTTCGCCACTTTCGGGATACGGTGTGCCGGAGTCGCCGCAAGCCGAACGCGCAGATTCCACGCATCCAACTCCTTTTTCACCCTGCCGGTATACGACTCAATCAAGCTCAACGTCGCCAGATCATGCCTTTGAGAAACCGCCGCCGCACGCGCCTGGCGCTGCTTGCCCGTAAAACGCGTCGGCCCGAAATACACCGCATGCAGCCCAGTCAACTCCGCAGCATCAGCCACAGAAGCACCACGCGCGCGTAAGTCATCCACACTGCCTACCGCAAGCCCCACAAGATCCAACCCCGAACTGCGATAGGAGAAATAAGTCTCCAAATCCCCCATGCCCACGAGACTAAAACACCACCACACACCCCGCAACCGGAGGCAGAAAACTCTCAGAATCTGCTACAAAAAGGGCAGGTAGCGCTGGGCTTCACGGCTACAGCGCGGCGGGGTACAGCAGCACTAGAACCAGCGCTCAAGCACCTTTGCCACACCTGCCTGGTGATGCGCTACCGTCACCGCATCTGCCGCCTCCATGACCTCTGGGTGAGCGTTCTCCATGGCAACCCCGCAACCTGCCCACTCGAGCATCTCGATATCGTTGGGCATATCGCCAAAGGCGATGATGTCTTCGCGGGCGATACCGTGGTGCTCGGCCAGCCACTTAATTCCGCGCCGCTTCGTCACGTTGGGGGCCGCCACCTCGAGGATTCCCTCGGACATTGAGTAGGTCACGTGGGCCAGCTCGGAATCGATGTGCGGAGCAATAAGCTCGTAGAGTTCCGATGCGGAGAACGCGGTGTTGCGGATCAGCAGCTTCACCGCCGGTCGGGACACCAATTCGCCGACGCTCACGAGGCCGAAGCCTTCAAAAAGCGCATTCTCCGAATAGTGCGATTCCACCACGAAGAGTTCCTCCACCGGATCCAAGACCGAGCCTCCCGTGCGCTCCGCGCCGAAGCCAACACCGCCATGGGGCTCGAGTACCTTCGTGGCCACCTCCACGATTTCCGCGAGGGCTTCAGGCGAGAGCTCGTGGGCGGAGAGCACGCGGTCTTCTGCCGAGTCATAAATCACCGCACCATTTGATGTCACGCACACCGGGCGCACGGTCAGCTGCTCCAGTACGGGCATGATCCAGCGGAAGGGCCGGCCGGTCGCCAACGCAAACTCGCTGCCCGCGGCAACTGCTCGGGCCACTGCCTCGCGGTTTCGCCTGGGAACTCGGTGGTTCCGGTCCAACAAGGTGCCATCGATATCACTGATGATGAGGCGCGGAGCGCGGTCCGAAAATACGTCACTGGCCATAGCCCTGAGTCTACGTCAGAGCGATGCACACAAGAGCGCACCCGCAACCGCTGGTAGCCACAACAACGTCCACTGCAGCGTTAGATCCCCACCACCGTGCCGCAGCCCGCCACTCGCACAACGACGAAGACGGCCGCCACGAGAATGCTCGTGACAGCCGCGCTTGCCTGCAAAGACTGCTACTTAGCCCTTAAGCGATAACGTCGTCATCGTCCACGTCTTCCCAGTTCAGGGAACGCTTGATGGCGCGCTTCCAGTCGCGGTAGAGAGCCTCGACCTCGTCCTTCTCGCGCTGCGGCTTCCACACCTTGAAGTCACCCTGCTGGGAGCTCAGCACGCTGAGATCATCCCAGAATCCGGAGTCCAAGCCGGCAGCGAAGGCCGCACCGGTAGCGGTGGTCTCCACGTTCTTCGGGCGGTGCACCTCCACGCCAAGCATGTCCGCCTGGAACTGCATGAGCAGCTCGTTCATGGTCATGCCGCCGTCGACGCGCAGCTCTGTGATCTCCACGCCGGAGTCCGCCACCATGGCATCGGCGACGTCGCGAGTCTGGTACGCGGTGGACTCGAGGACCGCGCGAGCCAGGTGCTTGCGGTTGGCATAGCGGGTCAGGCCCACGATGACACCGCGGGCATCCGGGCGCCAGTACGGAGCGAAGAGTCCGGAGAAAGCCGGCACGATGTAGACGCCGCCGTTGTCCTTGACCTCGCGAGCCAGGTTCTCAATGGACGCGGAGTTCGGGATGAGCTGGAGGTTATCGCGCAGCCACTGCACCAGGGAACCACCCATGGAAACGGAACCCTCGAGCGCGTAGACCGGGCGCTCGCCCTCGCGCTGGAAGCACACGGTGGTCAACAGGCCGTTCTCAGAGAACTTCGGGGTGGTACCGGTGTTGAGCAGGAGGAACAGGCCGGTACCGTAGGTATTCTTGGCGGAACCCGGGCGGAAGCAGCCCTGGCCGAACATGGCGGCCTGCTGGTCACCTAAAATGGCGCGAATCGGCACGCCGGCCAGCGAGCCGCGCTCGCGCACGGTTCGGAAGTCACCCAGGGACGGGCGGATCTCCGGGAGCATGGACGTCGGGATACCCATCTCCTTGCACAGTTCCTCATCCCACTCGAGCTTCTCGATGTCCATGAGCAAGGTGCGCGAGGCATTGGTGACGTCGGTGGCGTGCAGGGCCTCCTGGCCGTTGTCACCGTCGGCACCACCGGTGAGGTTCCACAGCAGCCAGGTATCGATGGTGCCGAAGAGCAGCTCGCCCTTTTCAGCGCGCTCGCGCGCACCCTCGACGTTATCGAGGATCCACTTGACCTTCGGACCGGCCGGGTACGAGTTGATGATGAGGCCGGTGCGGCGGCGCCACTTGTCCGCACCCTCGTCGCCGGCGAGCTCCTTACAAATCTCTGTGGTGCGGGTGTCCTGCCAGACAATGGCGTTGTACACCGGCTTGCCCGTGTTCTTGTCCCACACAACGGTGGTCTCACGCTGGTTAGTAATACCGAGGGCGGCGATGTCTTCGACGTTGATATCGCCGTTGGCCAAAGCCTCACCCACCGCACGGCGGGTATTGCTCCAGATCTCCTCCGGGTCATGCTCGACCCAGCCCTTCTCCGGGAAGATCTGCTCGTGCTCGAGCTGGCCGACGGACACCTGTTCGCCGTCGTGGTTGAAAATAATGCAGCGGGTAGACGTGGTTCCCTGATCAATTGCTGCAACGTAGCTCTTGGTAGACATTGTTTTCTCCTTGTCGGGGTTGGTTTAAAGAACCATGGACAACAGGCCAACGGCGACGGCCGCCAGCATCGGTGCAACTACCGGGACCCATGCATAGCCCCAGTTGGCGTCTCCCTTGTCCTTGATGGGAAGGACGAAGGCGTACATGATGCGGGGGCCAAGGTCACGGACCGGGTTAATCGCGTAGCCAGTGGCGGTGCCGAGGGACAGACCAATAGAGACGATGACGAAGGCAACACCGAAGTAGCTCAGCGGGCCCAGCTCTCCTCCGGTTGGGCCGAAGGCGATGAACATGAGCAGCACGCAGGTAGCGATGAACTCGGTAACCGCGTTCCACCCGTTATTCGGGTGCGCGGGCTTGGTAAAGAAGATGCCCCCGGTGTTCTTGTTGGCGCCGGTGACGTTGCCGGCTTCGTCGAGGTTGTTGGCGTCGAAAAGCTGCTTAAAGGTAGCCCAGGCAAGGAATGCACCAAGCATGGCGCCGAGAATCTGCCCCAGCAGGTAGTAGGGAACGAGGCCCCACTCGAGGGAACCGTTCACGGCCAGCATGATGGTGACCGCCGGGTTGAGGTGGCCACCGGTGGGGTCGGCAACACTAGCGCCGATGAACACCGCGAGGCCCCAGCCCATAGCGATGACGATCCAATCCGAACCGCGTGCGCCCGAGGTTCGAAGGTTAACAACGGCGCACACGCCGTTACCGAGCAAGAGCAGCAGCGCAGTGCCGATGAACTCCCACAGGAATGCATCCATTCCGGTCATTAGATGTCCTTTCTTATCTGCCTAGGCCAAGGGCCCAGCGAGGGATATCCACCGCTCGCTGGGCCCCGTGACTTTTAGGCTTCTTCCTTGGTGGCTCGTGCGCTTCCTGCGCGCTCGAGGATGTCATTTGCCTCACGGTCGGTCAGCGCTGCCTCGGCGGCGAGCTCTGCCTCGGTGTGCTTGGTGAAGTGGGAGACTTCGCGCTCAATATCGGCCTGATCCCAGCCCAGCAGCGGGGCAACGAATTCAGCGATCGGCTGCGCAGCGGCGACGCCGCGGTCGGCGAACTCGATGGCCACGCGCAGACGACGGGCCACGATATCGTCGATGTGCAGGGCACCCTCGTGGGTTACGGCGTAGCGAACCTCAGCCCAGATGTAGCTCTCCGCGCCTGGAACCGGCTCCAGCAGCGTGGCGTCCTCAGCAGCCGGGGCCAGCACCTCACCGATCAGCGAGCCATAGCGGCCGAGCAGGTGCTCGATGCGCTCTTCGCTGAGGTTATAGCGGCGAGCCAGCGCCGGTACCTGGTTGGCCAGCGCGTGATAGCCATCCGCGCCCAGAATCGGGGTGCGCTCGGTAACGGACTCGGACACCTTAGTACCCAGCTCCTTCACGGCCAGGTCCACGGCATCCTTACCAATGACGCGGTAGGTGGTGTACTTGCCGCCGGCGACGGAAACCATGCCCGGTGCCACGCGGGCCACGGCGTGGTTGCGGGAGAGGTTGGTGGTGGAGTCGGACTTGCCGGACAGCAGCGGGCGCAGGCCGGAGTACACGCCAACGATGTCATCGCGGGTGATCTTGTTGCGCACGCGCTGGTTGACCTGATCCAGGATGTAGTCAATATCCGCCTTGGTCGGGGCCGGGTCCGGCAGGGACAGGCCCTTTTCCCAATCGGTGTCGGTGGTACCGATGATCCAGTACTCACCCCACGGGATGACGAAGAGCACGGACTTTTCGGTGACGAAGCACAGCGCGGCTTCCGCGTCGAGAGCATCCTTCGGAACCACGATGTGCACGCCCTTGGAGGCATGAACCGTGAACTTTCCTTCGACGCCGGCCATCTGCTGAATCTTGTCGTTCCACACGCCGGTCGCGTTGATGAAAACCTTGCCTTTGACGGTGGCCTCGCGGCCGGTTTCCAGGTCGCGGACCTTCGCAGCGGTGACGCGTCCGCGGGCGTCCTTCTCAAAGCCAATCACCTCAGTGCCGGTACGCACGTTGGCCCCGTATTCGGCGGCGGTGCGCAGGACGGTCATGGTGTGGCGGGCGTCGTCGACAAGCGTGTCGTAGTAGCGCACGCCACCGACGACGGCGTCCTCCTTGAGGCCCGGGGTCACCTTCAGCACGCCCTTGCGGGTGAGGTGCTTCTGCATCGGAACGCTCTTGGCGCCACCCATAAGGTCATAGAGGGTAAAGCCGCCAAACATCATGACGCGCTCCCAGCCGCGGTGGGTCAGCGGGAAGATGAACTTCAGCGGCTTCACCAGGTGCGGTGCGAGGGTGGACATGTTGAGCTCGCGCTCCTTGAGGGACTCCGCCACCAGGCGGAAATCAAACATGGCCAGGTAGCGCAGGCCACCGTGGAACATCTTGGAGGAGCGCGACGAGGTGCCAGCGGCGAAGTCGCGGGCCTCGAGCACAGCCGTCTTCAGGCCACGAGTGGCCGCATCCACGGCGGCGCCGGCGCCTACGGAACCTCCGCCGATGATGACGACGTCATAATCCTCGGTGGAGTAGTCGTTCCAGGTCTTTTCAAAATACTCAGGGTTGAAGCTTGTAATACTCGTCGTGCTCATTGTTGACTGAGTCTCCTCTCTCGCTGCACGGCGTCAGAAAGTCCTGTCCAGTTGACGGAATGCGCAGCATATCGTGCTCATCCACCACGAGCGCCCTGCTCACCGATACCTCGGCTACCTGCCCGAAAGGCGGATGAAGAAGAAGTTTTCTCCCAAAGCCAATGCTATATATCACCTGGATTTCTCTCCGGAGACGCTACTCACACGTAGGTTTCGTTGCCGTAAGCTGGCATTTTCAAGAAGCTTCATAGGTTAACAAAATAAAATAACACCCCCTTCCGGGGGTGTTAACGGGCGTCACGAACTCTCCACAAGTCCAGGGATATAAGGACCTATTCCTTCTCTCGTTGCAGGCGCGCCATCGCCTCCAACACCTCAGCCATGCCATAACGCTCCGAGGAATACGTCACCGCACGGGCAGCCTTAATCACCTCAATGGGGGCGGTCTCCAGCGCCACCATATGCACAGCGACGCCTTCCCCACCCTCCGCAAAGGTCTCATCCCCTGGCTCGTTGGCAAAGAACAAGAGATCCTTGGGCTCGGCGCCGATCTTCTTCACCACGGCTGCCAATCCCTCCGCCGGCGAAGCCGCGGTCACCACCGCGCCACCGGGAGCATCGTTGAACTGCACCCCTTCGGCCCCGTCCGCGCAGGCAATGCGCCAGCAGGTTTGGGGGAGATCCCCAAAAGCCGCAGCATCCAGCACCTCGCCCTGCGGCGAAATCACGATCACTTCCTCAACCTGCGGGTGCAGTTGTACAAGCGCCTCCTGGAGCCGCTTCGAAATCTCGCCGTTCTCCATACTCAACGCACTCTGATCTGCCGCAATCACCCGCGGCGCTTCAGAGTATTCAGCCTTCACCCGGTGAGGCAGGCGGGAAACGATGATGCGCGATTGCGTCGCCGCAGACAGCAAGCCCTGCTCCACCACGGATCCCGCGAAAATCTCCTTGCTGCTCGCCGTCATCGAGGCCTGGGCTTCCATCACGTCGGATTTCAGTTGCGCCATGACCTCCGTGACCTTGTCGCGGCCTTCCCCGACGCCGCGCATGGCTTCCTCAACCACCGAGTTGAGGTTCTCCTTGATCCACTCGAGGGTTTCCGGCGCAGTACGCGGGCGATTCTTCTCTGCGGCATCGGCTCCAGCTTCTGCAGTACCGGTTTCCTCGTTACTGCCCGGCTTCATCAGCGCCATCCGGTCGCGCATGAGCTCCACCGTGGCCTCGGAGACGCGGTCCTTAAGGCTTGTCAGATCATCGCGCAGCCGACGCACGCGGTAGCGCTCACTCTCCACCTCGGAGTCCTGGGCCTCTGCCTCCTCCAACGTCGGGGCGCCGCCGCCCTTGCGTGCCGGCACCCAGAACTCGCCGGCCGGCATCGGGCCAAACTCCGCTTCGTAGTCGGCCCACAGGCCCTCCAGGGCCTCCTGCATCCGGCGGCGCACCTCAGCGATGTCCGCGTCAAAGTCACCCGTCGTGTAATAAGGCTCCAAGGCCTTGATCAGCACAGGCGCCTTCGTGCGGCCCAGGTGCTTCTTCTGCCCCTTCGTCCACAGGCGCTGGGAGCCAAAGATAACCTGCGGAATAATCGGCACCCCCGCGCCATGAGCAATCCGCGCCGCGCCATTGCGCATGCTGCGAATCTCAAAGCTGCGGGAGATCGTTCCTTCCGCGAACACCCCAACGAGCTCCCCGCTCTTGGCCAGCTCAATGCCCTTCACAATCGACGCCCCACCATCGATGCGGTCCACCGGCACATGGCCCATCAGCCGAAAAAGTTGTCCTGCCACCGGTGTCTTAAAGATAGAAGCCTTAGCCAGGTAGCGCACCAAGCGGCGCTTGCGATACGCCAGGAAAGCCCCAAAGAGAAAATCCATGTAGCCGGTGTGATTGCACACGATGACGGCCCCGCCCTTATCCGGGATATTCTCCTCCCCGGACAAGCGCATCTTGAGCCCCTGAGCAATAGTCACCCCGCGCCCGATGTGCGTGATCTGCCGGTAGAGGAAGTTAGCCACAGCGCTCATAGTGCTCCAAATGCTTAAGACCTCGCCGCCGGCGGAAGGCAGCAAGGAGGGGACAAAAGTAAGCGGCGCGCGAGCCGCCGCGCGCCGCGTTCTTCTAGGAGTTTACGGGGTACAGAACGTCCTTGCCCACGAATGGGCGCAGTGCCTCCGGAACCACGACGGAGCCGTCCGCCTGCTGGTGGTTCTCCAGAATGGCCACGAGCCAGCGGGTGGTAGCCAGGGTGCCGTTGAGCGTAGCGGCGTACTGGGTCTTGCCGTTCTCATCGCGGTAGCGCGTGGACAGGCGGCGGGCCTGGAAGGTGGTGCAGTTCGAGGTCGAGGTGAGCTCGCGGTAGGTCTCCTGAGTCGGCACCCACGCCTCGTTATCAAACTTGCGCGCCGCGGAGGAGCCCAGGTCCCCACCCGCAATATCGATGGTGCGGTAGGGAAGCTCCATCGCCGCAAGCATGTCCTTTTCCATCTTCAGGAGTTTTTGGTGCATCTCCTCGGCGTCTTCCGGCTTGCAGTAGACAAACATCTCCAGCTTGTCGAACTGGTGCACGCGCAGGATTCCGCGGGTGTCCTTGCCGTGAGAACCCGCCTCGCGGCGGAAGCAGGAGGACCAGCCCGCATACTGCAGCGGCCCCTTCGACAGGTCGATGATTTCTTCCTTGTGGTAGCCGGCCAGAGCCACCTCCGAGGTACCCACCAGGTAGAGATCATCCGCCGGCAGGTAGTAGATCTCATCCGAGTGCTGGCCCAGGAAGCCGGTGCCTTGCATGACGTCCGGGCGCACGAGCACCGGCGGGATCATGAGCTGGAAACCGGCCTCACGAGCCTTCTGCGCAGCCAACATCAGCATGCCCAGCTGCAGGAAGGCTCCATCGCCGGTGAGGTAGTAAAAACGTGCGCCGCCGACTTTGGCGCCCCGCTTGACGTCGATAAGCCCCAGCGTTTCACCCAATTCCAGGTGATCCTTCGGCTCGAAGTCGAACTGCGGCTTCTCGCCGACCTCCTCGAGCACGATGAAGTCATCCTCACCGCCCGCGGGGGCGCCCTCCACCACGTTGGAGAGCTGGTACTGCAGCTCCGTCACCTTGGCCTCGGCCGCGGCCGCTTCCTCGCCGGCCGCCTTGACCTTCTCCTTCAGCTCGTTGGAGCCCTCCAGCAGCGCGGGGCGCTCCTCCGGGGAGGCCTGGCCAATCTTCTTACCAAAGGCCTTCTGCTCCGAGCGCAGCTGGTCTGCCTTCACAATTGCCGCGCGGCGCTGTTCATCGGCGGCGAGCAGCTGGTCCACCAAGGCGGGGTCCTCCCCACGGGTTACCTGGGAGGCGCGGACGACATCGGGATTTTCGCGAAGAAACTTGAGATCAATCACGCCGGATAGTTTAGCGCACGGCCATACCTTTGCACTGGTAATAACCAGCGGATTATCATGGATAACATGGCACCTCACATCATTACCGACGGCCCCGTGCCCAAGCACGCTCAGCTGCGGGATATTCTTTCCGAGCTCTGCCGAACCACCCTCAAACCCGGTGACATCCTTCCGGGCGAGCGCATCCTCGAGGAAACATACGGCGTTTCCCGCATCACCGTGCGCCGCGCCATCGGTGACCTAGTAGCTGAAGGCCGCCTGCGCCGCGTGCGAGGAAAAGGCACCTTCGTGGCCCCCAACCCGCTGGTCTCCCGGCTTCATTTGGCCTCCTTTTCTGATGAGATGGGCTATCAGAAAGTACAGGCCTCCTCGCGCATCCTGCTGGGTGAACGCAGCGCCGCCCCCGGTGAAGTCTGCGCCTTTTTCGGTACGGAAGCCTCGGTTTCCCATACCCACCTGCGGCGCCTGCGCTTGGGCGATGGCGAGCCTTATTCCATCGATGATGGCTGGTATAACTCTGCCTTCGCGCCCACGCTGCTGGAAAATGACATCTACAACTCCGTCTACTCGATTTTGGATAACACCTTCAAGGTCCCCATCACCGAGGCCGAACAAACCGTCACCGCCGTGGCAGCTGAGGAGGACATCGCCGAGCTTCTCGACGTCTCACCGGGCACCCCGCTCCTGCACATCACCCGCCTCGCCCGCTCCGGGGACCGCCCGGTTGAATGGTGTTCCTCGGTCTACCGCACTGACCGCTACCGGCTCACAACACACGTCTCCCGCTCGCGCATCTAGTGATTCTCCCGCCGCCTTAGCCTTGGGCGGGCTAGAAGCCTGGGCCGTTGAGGGGGTAGTATGAAGAGTTCTATGAGCACTTCATCTGCGTGGCGCTCCGCCTCCGCCATCCGCGTCGTCCTCGTTGCTGCCGTAGCCGCGGCCGTCTTCTTGGCGTTCTACGGTCTCTTCAGCGGCGGGCCAACTGGCACCGATTCGGCCGCACATGACTCCGCTTCCCCCAGCGCCGACGGTAGCCAGGCCGCTGATTCCTCCGAAGGCGAAGCCGCATCCTTCACCACCGCCTCCGCGGGCTCGTGTGTGACGTGGGATATCGCCCCGGACGGCACTGCCACAGGTTTTGAGCAGACCAGCTGCGATAAACCGCACCGCTTCGAGGTCTCCGCCCGAGAGGATCTCAGCGCCTACCCCACCAGCGAGTTCGGCCCCAACGCCAAGCGCCCAGACGTCACGCGGCAAAACGCCCTGCGCGACGAGCTATGCGAGGCCCCCACGGTGAGCTACCTCAACGGCAAATGGGATCCCAACGGACGCTACGACATTGCTTCCATCCTTCCGCCGGCCGGTTCCTGGGATCAGGGTGACCGCACCCTCCTGTGCGGCCTGCAGACTACCGACGCCAACGGCGTACCGCAGGAGTCCACGGGCAAGGTCAGCGAGGTGGACCAGGCGATCGTCGCCAAGCCCGGCGAATGCCGCAAGGTGGATGACAAACAGGTAGTCAGCACCGTGCCGTGCCAGGAACCGCACCAGATGGAGACCGTGTCCGTCATCAGCCTGGCAGAGAAGTTCCCCGATGCTTACCCCAGCGATGAAGAGATGGATAAATTCCTCTCCGAAACGTGTACCCAGAACGCCATGGATTACCTGGGCGGCGAGGAGAATCTCTACCAATCCACGCTGCAGCCTTTCTGGGGCGCGATGAGCCGCGAATCGTGGGAGGGAGGCTCCCGTTCGGTGAATTGCTCGCTGATCCACATCAAGGACGGCCACTTCTCCGAGATCACCGGCTCTGCCACGGGCGGCCGTGATGCCCTGAGCATCAATGGCGCCCCGCCCACGGAGCAGCCGAAGCGCAACCCATTGCGCGACCCGAATGCCCAGCCAGCCGAGCAGAACTCCCAGCAGGGCAGCGAGAATGCCCAGCCGGCCGGGCAGAACGCCGATCCCGCCGCGCCTGAAGCCGTGGCACCGGCCCAATAAACCCCCGTCCACTCAACAGGGAGTAAGCACATGTACGAGGTCAGCGAGGAACGCTTCGAGGAATTAGTCGGCGAGGCCCTGGACAAGATCCCGGATCGCTTCGTCGATCAGATGCGCAACGTGGTGATCCTCGTCGAAGAAGAGCACCCAGATAACCCCAACCTTCTTGGGCTTTACGAGGGCGTGATGCTCACCCACCGCACGGCCTCACACACCGGCCACCTGCCAGACACCATCTCGATCTACCGGCAGCCTTTGCAGGCGATAAGCAACTCGGAAGAAGAGCTCGCTCACGAAGTCATGGTGACCGTCTTCCACGAGGTCGGGCACTACTTTGGTTTCGAGGAGGACCGCCTCCACGAGCTCGGCTGGGGGTAGGCGCCTACCGTTGCCGCAGAGAACTAAACCTCGGTATCCGCCCAGCGCCTCAGCACCCACTGGCCAAAGGGCTGGCCCTGCGGCTCCATGAGGGTAAAGCGGCAGTTGGGCATGTACCCGGTGTAGGCAAAATCGGGGTCTACGCCGCAGGCGTGCGTCGTCACCACACGAATGGCGGCGCCGTGGCTAACGACGACGATGTCTTCATCATCCTCCAGCTCAGCAGCGAGATCCTCAAGCACCGGCTGGTAGCGCCCCAACACGTCCACGTAGCTTTCACCGCCCGGCATTCGGGCCTCCGGGTCGCCGTCGACCCAGCCGCGCAGCGCCACCATGTACTCGCGGTGGGTATCCTCGCTGCCGCTCATTTCATGTTCGCCGGCGAAGACCTCGTGCAGGCCCACGCGCACTTCCACCGGAACGCCGCGCTCATCGGCTGCCTCGCCGTATGTGCGGGCGGCCAGCATCGCCGTCTGCTGGGCGCGCAGGGCAATAGAACACACAAAGCGCACGCGGCGGCCCGCGCACAGCTCCGCCAACTCGCGGCCGACATCTTCCGCCTGGCCGCGGCCGCGCTCGGTGAGCTCGGCACCCGGCGGGCGGGTATCCATGATGCGGTCAATGTTGGAATACGTCTGGCCGTGGCGCAGGAGGATGATTCTTCCGGTCATGCTTCACCACACTATTGGCCGGTGCGCGCCTGCGCTACCCAGTCATCGGCCTCTTTCAACCGCGCCAAATCCCGTGGGCCCTCCCCGAGTTTCGCCGCGGAAGGCCAGGAGCCGACAAAAACGACGTTCTCCGCGCGCAACCACAGTGCCCGCAAAGCTTCCGCCACCGGTTGATCCTCGATGTGCCCGATGAGGTCGGCGTGGAAGCGGTAGTTACCGAAGACGGTGCGCAGCGGGCGGGATTCGATGCGGGAAAGATCCACCCCGCGGTGCGCGAATTCTTGGAGGGCGCCGACGAGGGAGCCAGGCTCGTTGGGCAGGGTGAAGATGACCGACGTCCTGTCGTTGCCGGTCCGCTCGGTCGGTTTTCCGGCCGGCCCCACCAGGACGAAGCGGGTCGTGGCCCCGGCAACGTCCGCGACATTCTCCGCAATCAAGTCCAGCCCGAAGACCTCCGCTGCCCGGGCAGGGGCGGCCGCGACATCCACCTCCCCGCGCGCCACGGCCTGCGCCGCCGCGCCATTCGACGCCGCCGGGACATACTCCACGTCCGGCAGGTTCTGCTCCAACCAACCGCGTACCTGCTGGTAGGCCACAGGATGCGTGGAGAAAGTTGTGCGGCTGGAACTGCCGGGGCGCACCAGAATGGAGAAGGACACCGGCAGGTCCACCTCGCGGTAGATCTGGACCCGGGAGCCGTCGGCAAGCGCGTCAAAAGTAGCCGTGACGGGTCCGTCCACGGAGTTCTCAATGGCCACGCAGGCATAGTCCGCCGCGCCCGAGCGCACCGCCGCCAGCGCCTCTGCCGGCGAGCTCACCGGAAGGCCCTCGGGGGAATCAAAGTCAGCGGCAAAATGCTGCATCGCCGCTTCCGTGAAGGTTCCGGCGGGCCCGAGGAATGCGATGGTGGTGCTCATGGCAGCAACTTTATCCCACTCAACTACTAGACTGAGCCGCCATGGAGAGAACCGAGTTCACACTGGACAAGCTGCGCGAGGATCTAGCGGGCCTGAGCCCTGCCGAGCACGGCTTCACGTATCTCGATCTCGAGCGCCGGCCCCAGGCACACGGGCGCTTGAGCGGGTGGATTCTCTCGGTCAAGGATCTCAACGACGTCGCCGGCATGCCCACCACGCTCGGCCATGCCGAGCGTGCCTACGTGGCGGAGGAGACTGATCCTTTTGTGCAGGAGCTTATCGACGCCGGCGCGCGAGTCGTCGGCAAGTCCGCCGCACCCGAGCTGGGCCTGCGTGTGGACACCGAACCTGTCGGCCTGCCCCACCCGGATAATCCTCTCTATCCCGGCCATACGCCGGGCGGTTCCTCCGGCGGGGCAGCGGTCCAGGTGGCGCGAGGATTACTGCGCGCCGCGCATGCTTCCGATGGCGGCGGTTCCATCCGCGTTCCGGCCGCTGCCTGCGGCGTCGTCGGGTTTAAGCCCGGCGGCGAGGACCTCTCGGTGCAGGGGTTCATCACGCGCAGCATCGCCGATACCGCCGCGCTGCATGGCCTTCGTCCGCGTGCCCGGCGCGCCCGCATTGGCGTGCTGACGGATCCCCTTTTCGCTCAAGCCGAGGTGGCCCCGCACATGCTGCGTGCGGTCGCGGAGGCCACCGCCTCCTTTGAAGGCGCCGGCTTCGAAACCGTCGCCATCTCTGCCTACCCTCAAGCTGCCCGCACCTTTGAGGCCTTCCAGCACATCTTCACCCGGAGATTGGCGGGCCTCGACTTTGCGGAGGGCTACGCGGAGTGGATTCGCGCGAAGGGCCGCCGCGTCACGGATTCCGAATTCGCCGCGGCCCGCGCCCATGCCGCTCAGCTGCCGGAGATGCTGGCCCAGGAATGGGACGTGGATGCCATTTTGAGTCCCATGCTGGCTTTCGATCCGCCGCGGCGCGGGCATTTCCTGGCGCTGGATCACCAGGCCAACTTCGATGAGCAAACGCGGTGGTCACCGTGGGGCTCGCTGTTCAACGTGGCGCAGCTGCCTGCCATCTGCGTGCCGTGGCCGGTGCGCGATCACCCGCCGGTGGGCGTGCACTTAGGGTCAATCACGCTTGACGAGTCCTCCCTCCTCGGCCTCGCCCAGGTGCTTCACCCATGAGCGCGCGCTCACGCCTGCGGGCGGAAATACTCATCGTCCTCACCATCACCTTTGGTATTTCGGGTGTGCGCGCCGCGTTGCGTCTGACCGATTCTCTGCTCAACCCGGCGCCGCTCAATGAGCAATCGGTCACCATCAACGCTTCGCAGTCAGCGACTACGTTGCTCGACCTCGCCTTCCAGCTGTGCAGCGCCGCGGTTCTTTTCGCGTGGGGAGCGCTTGCCCTGTATCTGCTGGCCTTGCCGCCCCGCCCGCGGTGGCGCGATGGCCTGCACGGCGCGGCGTTGGCGGCGGTAATCGGCCTGCCGGGTCTGGCGCTGTATTACATAGCGTTGCACTTCGGCTGGACCAAGGAGGTCGTCCCAGGGGCCTTCGATACGTGGATTGAGATTCCCGTGCTGCTCGTCAAGTCCTTTGCTAATGCCTGGGCGGAGGAACTGGTGGTGGTGTACTGGTTCATGACCAGGCTCAAGCAGTCTGGGTGGGCCCTGCCCGCAACGCTGGCGGCTTCCTCCATTCTGCGGGGTTCTTATCACCTCTACCAGGGAGTATCCGCGGGCTTTGGCAATATCATCATGGGTGTGGTCTATGGCTGGTACTTCCACCGCACGGGCAAGGTGTGGCCGTTGGTCATCGCGCACTTTCTTATCGACGCCATCGCTTTCGTCGGCTACGCCCTCCTCTTCGGCGCTTAAATAAGAGCTATCAGCAAGCCACAGCGAAAAGACAGCTACCGCCCCCTGTGTGATAGGTGGGGCAGAAGTTGTTTCGCGGTACAGTGTTCCCCATGACCTACCAAGGACGCGATCCAGAGCGCGAAGCCCGCCGTGCCGGCGAGCCCCACGGCACGCCTCGCCGCGCGGGCTCCGCTAGCTCTGCAGGCCCTTCCCGCCCCCGGAACATGGCCAGCCCACGCGGCTCACACGCAGCCGGTGATGACGCTGGCGAGTTCGTCCTTGGTGCCGACGGGCAGCCCTTGCGTGATCGCTACGGCCGACCGGTGCGCCGCCGTCCATCCGCGCAGCAAGCTAATCCTGCGCATTCATCCTCCCGCGCTCAGCGCCCCAGCGCGCGGCGTTCCCGGCCGGAGGAGACCCGCTTCGACGTCGACGCCTACATGGCCCAGCGCTCCCCCGCACGCCCAGCGCCCCGCCGGAGCGTACCTTCGCAACAGCCTGCTGTCCGCGCCAATCGGTACACCCCGGATGCCCCACCGCGTAGCTATGCTCCGCAAGCCCCCACCCGCAGGCGTGCCGAAGGTCGCCCGCACAGCCGCCGCAAGAAAGTAAACCCAGCCAAGCAGGCTTTCGGTTGCCTGGGCTGGATCGTCGTCATCGCCCTCGTCTTCATGGTGGCCTTCACCCTGTGGACGGATTCGCGTTTAACGCGCATCGATGCCCTGCCCACCGAGCAGGTGGCACAAACCTCTGGTACAAACTGGCTGCTCGTAGGTTCGGACTCGCGCCAGGGGCTCACTGAAGAACAACAGGCGGAGCTAGGCACCGGTGGCGATGTGGGCGTCGGCCGCACCGATACCATCATGCTGCTGCACATTCCCGCATCCGGAAAGGCCCAGTTGGTCTCCATTCCGCGCGATAGCTACGTCGACGTCCCCGGCTTTGGCATGGACAAGGTCAACGCGGCCTTTACGTACGGCGGCCCGCAGCTGCTGACCCAAACCGTGGAGCAAGCCACCGGCCTCCACATCGACCACTATGCGGAGATCGGCATGGGCGGCTTGGCCAACGTCGTGGATTCCGTCGGCGGCGTGGATATCTGTGTTAAGGAGCCCATCAACGATCCGCTTGCCGGCATCGACCTCCAAGCGGGCTGCCAAAAGCTCCGCGGGCCGGATGCCCTCGGCTACGTGCGCACCCGCGCCACCGCGATGGGTGACTTGGACCGCGTGGAGCGCCAGCGCGAATTCTTCGCCGCACTGCTGGATAAGGCAACGTCTTTCTCCACGATTGGCAACCCCTTCAAGGCAATTTCACTGGTTAACCACACCGCCGACTCCTTCATCGTCAACGAGAAGGACCACGTCTGGCACCTTGCCCGCGTGGCGCTATCCATGGCCTCCGGCGTGGAAACAAAGACGGTTCCCATCGGCGGCTTCGAGGACACGGTCGTGGGCAACGTCGTCCTCTGGGATGACGCCGAGGCCCAAGCGCTCTGGGACTCCATGCGCTAAGGCTTCGGCCGGTCGTTTCGATCAAATAAGGCTCCAAAACCACATGGTTTCGGAGCCTTATTTGATCGTTTCGTACCCGCGCCTCGGGGGCGGAGGCGCCGGGGCAACTAGCGCAGCGTTACCTGGCGGGACTTAATGTTCTGCAGCTGCTTGCGCTCATCGGCATCGAGGTTGGCGTCGTTGGAGATCTCCTCCTCCAGCGCCTTATTCACGCGAGACAACTCTGCCTCGTAGGAATCGTGCGCAACCTCCGGGTCGAGGTCGAAGACCGGAGCGATGAGGCCGTGGGTACGGAAGACACCGGCAAACTTGGTGTTCTCTCCCAGGTTGAGCTCACCGCGAGCGGCGATGCGCGCAAGGGCGTTAAGGAAAGCATTCTCGTCATCGCAGGGGCGGACCCAGCGGATGTGCGCCTTGCCGCCACCGGCGTTAGCCCAGAAGGCGGTGCCCACAAAGCCTTCAGCCTCCTGGCCCACCTGGTAGGACTCGATGACGGAATCGTTAGCGCGCTGCAGAGCCTGCGCCATCTGCGGCGGGACCTGCGCGCCCTCCGGCATCCACCACGCGAAGTCCTGGTAGACGTTGATCTCCAGCTCGGCGTCTTCCTCAAGCAGCTCCTTGAGCTCCGGCTGGGAGCCATCAGCAGCGGTGGACTCGAGGGTGGAACCCGGCGCGTTGTTCTTCACCCAGTTCAGGGCGAAAGCTAGGTCGCGGCCCGGGTTGTGCGTATGGGACTGCACCTGCAGGCCCACGAAGGCCTCGCCGCCGGACTCCTCATCACGGATGAGTGCCGCGGTAGCACCGGGCAGCACGGTGGAGACGTAAACGTCCTTGTCAAAGCCTTTCACAGACAGCTTCGCCGTTGCGGAAGGAACGAATTCCTGCAGGGCGACGAGGCTAGCCTCAGCGGCGAGCCCACCGAAGGGGCGGGGGTCCTTTTCCAGGGCAGCGCGCTCGGCGGCGCGGGCAGCGAGCTTAGCTTGGCGGCGGGACATGCCCTCCGGCAGCTGTTCGTTCTTCTTTTTCTTCTTGGCCATACTGAACAACTTACCTGTTCATTACAGCTCAATGGCATGCAGGGCCACTTCCGGCTGGTTCGTGGCGAGAATATCCACCCCATTGGCCCACGCCCACTTCATATCCTCAGGTTTATCGATGGTCCACATGTACGTGGGCAGACCATGCGCACCAATGGCGCCTGGTTGGAGCTTGCCGCGCAGCAGCGACATGCCTAGGCCCGTGGGCTGCGATAACAGGATGTCCGGGCGGTTGAAATGGCGCTCCCAATCGCGGCGCAAATATATGCGGTCGATATGCGGGGCGAGCGCTGCCATTCGACGGATGGCCCGGTGGGAAAAGGAAATCATGTGGATCCGGGGGTCGTCGACAAGCCCTGCGTAGCGCAACCGCAGCACCATCTGTTCTTCGAGGATGTCGCCCTGCCCCGAGGGATGCTTGGTCTCGATGTAGAGGTGATGCTTCTTATCGCCGAGTATCTCGAGGAGCTCGTCGAGAAGCAGCATGCGCTGGCCACCACCGATCTTGAGGCGGCGCAGCTCCTCCCATGTCATGCGAGACACTCGGCCTGAGCCATTCGTGGTGCGGTCCAGGGTGGGATCATGGTGAACCACCACCTTGCCGTCGCTGCTCAGACGGATATCGCACTCGATGCCGTGAATGGGAAGCTCGAGCGCTTTTTCAAAGGCAAGAGGGGATAGCTCCGGATATTTCCCGGAGTATCCCCTGTGGGCGACAATCTTCACTAGCCGAAGATTTCTTCCTTGATGGTGTTGAGAGTGTTGAAGGAGTTCTCGAAGCGCTCCTTCTCGTGGTCATCGAGGGCCAGCTCGATAACACGGTTGACGCCGGAGCGGTCAACGATGGCCGGGGTGCCGATGAAGACATCCTCGTGGCCGTACTCACCCTGCAGGTAAGCGGAGACAGGAAGTGCGACAGCCTGGTTCTGAATGACCGCGCGGGTGATGCGGGCCAGGGCCATGCCGATGCCGTAGGAGGTGGAGCCCTTGGCGTCGATGATGTGGTAGGCGGCGTCGCGGGTGTCCTCGAAGATCTTCTCGATGCGCTCGTTGTAACCCGGGTCCTTCTCAGAACGGTGGGACAGGGAGACACCAGCGATGTTGGCGGAGGAGACGACCGGCAGCTCGGAGTCACCGTGCTCACCGATGATGTAGGCGTGGACGGAGGTTGGAGCCACGTCGTCCATCTCGGAGAGCATGTAGCGGTAGCGGGCCGAATCCAGGACGGTACCGGAGCCGATGACGCGCTCGTGCGGGAAGCCGGAGGCCTTCCATACCGCGTAGGTCAGCAGGTCAACCGGGTTGGAGGCAACCAGGAAGATGCCGTCGAAGTCATTCTTCATGACGTCCGCCACGATGGAGTTCATAATCTTGACGTTCTTATCCACGAGCTGCAGGCGGGTCTCGCCGGGCTTCTGAGCGGCGCCGGCGCAGATGACGACCATGGAGGCGTCCTTGCAGTCTTCGTAGGTGCCCTTGGTCACGCGGGTGCGGGACGGGGCCCAGACAACACCATGGTTGAGGTCCATGACGTTGCCCTCGAGCTTCTTTTCGTCGATGTCGATGATGGCCAGGTGGTCAACAGTTCCCTGGTTGACCAGAGCGTAGGCGTAAGCAACTCCAACGTCGCCCGCGCCGATGAGTACTACTTTGTTTCCAACATGATTTCCCATGCCTCCTATTGTGCCCCCAATGTCCGAATTTTGCTCGTTATGCGCCCGAATTCACAGACCCAGTAGTCCGATCTCACATTTTCATGTCTGATCGGACATCTATGGATGCTCCACTGCACGTCGCACCTAAAGCTGGTTCAATGGCCAGCATGCGTCAACTTGCGCGCCGCATCGCACTCAGAACCGCCCGCACGGGCCTTCAGGCTGCAATCTTTTCCCTGGAGATCATCAGCGATCTCACGCCCGGCATGCGCATGACTGGCCGGCGGCGCCTTCCGCAAAACATGTGGCCCGGGCTCTTCGGCGCCGAAGTCGCAACGTGGGCAGCCGTCTCCCCTTCCCTTTTGCCCCGCCCGTGGTGGGTCACCGCCGCCAACGTGGCCATCGGCCAAGGCGCCGGGCACCTCGCCGCGACCACCGCGGCCTTCGCTGCCAAGCGCGCGCTGCACCACGCTGGCCGACGCCCCCAGGACCGCGTCGGCCCCACCACTCGGCGCTATTCCTACTACGCACTTGGGGTTGGCACACTCGTCGCAGGCATACGCTCCCTGCGCAATCAGACGGAGCAAGCCCGGCTCGTGGGAAAGCTCAATGACCGCGGCCCGCAGTCCGCAGCACTGGGCATGGCCGTGGGCACGGCAGGCTACGGCGCCTTGCTCGTTGTGGGGGAGGCAGCCCAGCTCACCGTCACTCAGCTGTCCCTCCAGGTCCAGCGCTGGCTGCCCAGGTGGATTGCCTGGCCGCTAGCCGGCGGCGCGGTCGGCTTCGCCACAGCCCTGGTCAGCGACCGGATGGTGTGGCGTCGCTTGCTCCGCAAGGCCTCCGTCCAAGGCCTGGCGCTCAACAAGCTGGTATATCCGGGCTCCGCCATGCCGTGGGAGCCGGAGCGCTCTGGCAGCCCCTGGTCCCATGAGCCTTGGACGGCCGTCGGCGCACAGGGCAGAGCGTTTCTTGACCGCGGCCCGCGCGCCCAGGACATCAAGGAGGTCATGCACTTCGAGCGCGCCCACGAGCCAATTCGCATCTATATCGGACTCATTCGCGGTCGCGGCCCGCACGCCGCCGCACGCCACGCGGTGGCGGAGATGGACCGCACGGGTGCGTTCCACCGCGACACGATCGTGTTGCAAATGCCCTCCGGCTCAGGGTGGATCAATAACTATGCGGTCAGCGGCTACGAATTCCT
Source organism: Corynebacterium sp. c25Ua_47 (assembly GCF_039907205.1). Classification (NCBI taxonomy): domain Bacteria; kingdom Bacillati; phylum Actinomycetota; class Actinomycetes; order Mycobacteriales; family Corynebacteriaceae; genus Corynebacterium; species Corynebacterium sp. c25Ua_47. The sequence continues at coordinate 160,126 of NZ_JASBOH010000004.1, forward strand.
CACGCGGGGCAATTGCGCCACCGTGGCCCTGCAATTCGACTACTTGCCTTCCATGTTTTCCTACTTGGTGGACAAGAACCTCTCCCGCATCTTTGCGCGCGAGCTCATCACGGCCGTCCATGCCCGCCTCGAGCTCCTTCCCGAGGACAACCGCCCCAAGTTGTATTTCAGCGGCGAGTCCCTGGGCTGCTATGCCATCGTGGAGAACTACGAGACGGTCGAAGAACTCCTCGCTGCCTGCGATGGTGCGGTCTTCACCGGACCTCCGCGGATGACCAGCTTCATGAGGCGCCTACACCGCGAACGCGGTTCCCTGGAACGCCTGCCGCTTATCGACGGCGGCCGGCACCTCCGCTTCGCCGCCGTTCCCGCCCACATGGAGCACGATGCCTTCGGCGAACCTTACGGCCCCTGGGAACGCCCGCGCGTGGCGGTGGGCCAGCACGCCTCCGACGCCATCGTGTGGTGGGACAGCAAACTCATCTACGCCCGTCCCAACTGGATTCACGAACCCACCCCGCAGACCTTGTACGCGGATACCTTTAAAAATCTGCACTGGCACCCGTTCATCACTTTCTGGCAGGTGGCCCTGGATCAGATCAACTCCCTCAACGTGCCGGGCGGCCACGGCCACAACTACTTTGAGGAAACCTTCTGGTACTGGGATTCTGTCCTCGGATCCCAAACACGAACCCAGCTCACCCCGGAGCTCGCCGAGCGCATGCGGGCCTTCGTGGAGCGCGACCAGCTCAACAAACCTTCCGACTTTCGGACGCACGTGCGCAAGCAGCTCTAGCCGCGCGCACACCGCGCTAGCCGCACTTCACACCGGTGCTGTGGTACGGGCAGTAGCCATTGGGCACCTTGTGCAAGTACTGCTGGTGTTCGTCCTCGGCCAAGTAATACTGGCCTGAGTCTGTCTCGCTGAGGAGGGTGACTTCGGTGGTGGTGGTGCCAAAGCCGGCGTCGGCAAGCTTGCCCGCATAGGAATCCACGAGCTTCTGAATCTCCGCGCGTTCCTCCTCGATCTCTGGGTAGAAGGCCGAGCGGTATTGCGTGCCCACGTCGTTGCCCTGACGGAAGCCCTGGGTGGGGTCGTGAGCCTCCAAGGCCTTGACCACAAGGTCGCGCAGGCTCACGCGCTGCGGGTCATAGGTAATCTGCACAGCCTCCGCGTGGTTGGTCAGCCCGCGGCAGACCTCGTAATAGGTCGGGTTTGGCGTGGTGCCGCCCGCATAGCCCACGGACGTCGACTCCACACCCTCGGTTTCCCAGAACATCTTCTCCGCGCCCCAGAAACAGCCGATGGCAATGATGAGGGACTTCTGCCCTTCCTTCCACGGACCGGTGATAGGAGTCCCCAGGACCGCATGGGGCTGCGGGTTGTCCAAGACGGGCTCGGATCGCCCGGGAAGGGCGTCCTCCGCTGCCACCAGCTTGGGTTCTGGCTTGAAAAGAAACATGCAGGATTCTCCTTCGCGTAGTGTTGTCCTCCCCTTATACTCCGCTAGGCCGCTTGCAATCCAGGTTTTCGTTCACGGCGGTTCCCATTAAAAAATTATTGTGGCCAAATCCTCATCCGCACCCTACGATGGGGCCTCGTACCCCAAAGAAAGGATGACACAAATGGCTGTTTACGAACTTCCTGAACTCGACTACGCATACGACGCTCTGGAGCCGCACATCTCCGCTGAGATCATGGAGCTGCACCACTCCAAGCACCACGCTGGCTACGTTGCTGGCGCTAACGCTGCGCTCGAGGCTCTGGAGGAGCAGCGCAACGGCGAGGCTAACGCTGACGCTATCCGCGCTCTGTCCAAGAACCTTGCCTTCAACCTGGGTGGCCACACCAACCACTCCATCTTCTGGAAGAACCTCTCCCCGAACGGTGGCGGCGAGCCGACCGGCGAGCTGGCTGAGGCTATTAACCGCGACTTCGGTTCCTTCGAGAAGTTCAAGGCTCACTTCTCCGCTGTTGCGACCGGCCTGCAGGGCTCCGGTTGGGCAGTTCTGGGCTACGACCACGTCGCTGGCCGCCTGATTATTGAGCAGCTCACTGATCAGCAGGGCAACATCTCGGTGAACTTCACCCCGCTGCTGATGCTGGATATGTGGGAGCACGCCTTCTACCTCCAGTACAAGAACGTGAAGGCTGACTACGTTAAGGCAGTTTGGAACGTCTTCAACTGGGATGACGTTGCTGAGCGTTACGCTGCTGCTACCAAGTAAGCACTCCGGCCTCCTTTAAGGCCATATTGCTTCGACCGCGCTGGGTCCTCTTCAATGGGGCTCGGCGCGGTTTCGCGTTTTCAACAAGCTGCAGGCCTTTGCACAGGACTCCTGCTCCCGGTGCGCGAGCCGAAACTGACCTAGTTGCCAAAGTTATGCGCCACCTGAACTCGCCGCCGATCCGAGGGGGATCTTCGTCATGTAGGGCAGTTGGCCTATCGGTCAAGGCAATTCGCAGACCGTGAGCGGTGATGAACCACACCCCCTTCTGCCCCACCCGCCCCAACTTTCCCTATCGAGATTTAGAAATTAAACCCACCTTCACAAAACAGCTATGGCATAATTCACACCACCTGCACACAGGGATGCGTATTACAGGCTTGCCTTTCTTGCTGAGGAGCCAACGCTGATGCGACATCTCAATTGACTCTCTTCAGGTGGTTTTGTGAACTCACTTCTTCTCGTCTTTATCGGACTCGCCATGATGGTGGCGGGCTACCTGCTGTACTCCCGCTTCCTTGCGTCGAAGGTGTATCAGCTCTCTGATAATTTTTCCACGCCCTCCCACACCATGGAGGACGGTGTCGACTACGTCCCTACTAACAAATACGTGCTGTGGGGCCATCACTTCACCTCGGTCGCGGGTGCTGCACCCATCATCGGCCCCGCCGTCGCCGTGATTTGGGGCTGGCTACCAGCCTTCCTCTGGGTCACGCTCGGCACGGTCTTCTTTGCCGGAATGCATGACCTGGGCGCGCTGTGGGCTTCCCAGCGCCACCGCGGGCAATCCATCGGCACGTTGTCTGGGCGCTATATCGGCGCCCGCGGGCGCGCGCTCTTCCTCGTCGTGATTTTCCTGCTGCTGCTCATGGTCAACGCGGCCTTCGCCGTGGTCATCTCCAACCTGCTGATTTCCACGCCCACCGCCGTCATCCCCACCTGGGGCGCCATCCTCGTCGCCCTGCTCATCGGCCAGGCCATCTACCGCTTCCGCTGGAACCTGACCATCGTCTCCATCGTGGGCGTCGCTGCCTTGTACGCGCTGATGATCATCGGTGACCGCGTCCCGCTGGCCCTGCCGGAAACCGTCCTGGGCATCCCGGACCGCGGCGTGTGGATCATCCTGCTCTTCGTCTACGCCTTCATCGCCTCCCTGCTGCCGGTGTGGGTCCTGTTGCAGCCGCGCGACTACATCAATGGCCTGCAGCTCTTCGTCGGCCTCATCATCCTCTACGGCTCCTTCCTTATCACCCGCCCCGAGGTTGTTGCACCGACCGTGTCGGATCACGTCCCTGACAACACACCAGGCATCTTCCCGCTGCTCTTCGTCACCATCGCCTGCGGCGCCGTCTCCGGCTTCCACGGCGTGGTGAGCTCCGGTACCTCTTCCAAGCAGCTGGATAAGGAAACCGACGCCCGCTTCGTCGGCTACTTCGGCGCCGTGGGCGAGGGCCTCCTCGCACTGGGCACCATCGTCGCCACCACATCCGGTTTCAAGACCGCCGCCGATTGGGAGGCCGTCTACAACGAATGGAACGCCGGCGGCGTCGGCGCCTTCGTCCAGGGTGGCGGTGCCCTCATGAACGAAGGTTTGGGCATCCCTACTTCACTCTCCGCCACCATCCTGGCCACCATGGCCGTGCTTTTTGCCGCGACGACGATGGACTCCGGCGTGCGCCTGCAGCGCATGGTGGTCTCCGAGGCTGCCGAGCTCATGGGCATCAAGCTCAGCGGCTTGGTGGCCACCATCATCGCCGTCGGCTGCGCTTTGGGCCTGACCTTCTCCACCGGTGTCGACGGCTCCGGCGGCATGCTCATCTGGCCGCTTTTCGGCACGACCAACCAGCTCATGGCCGGCCTGACGCTGTCCATCATCGTGGTCATCCTGACCCAGCTGCGCCGCCCGACGTGGCCAGTGCTGCTCCCGTTGATTTTCGTTACCGTCATGTCTCTGTGGGCTGCGGTGCTGCAGCTCAAGACGCTGTTCCAGGCCGGAAACTGGCTGCTGCTGGTTATCGATGGCGTCATTATCGTCGCCGCCATCTGGGTCATCGCCGAAGCCATCGCCGCCATCTCCCGCGCGCGCAAGGCCCCACAGGTGGTGTGGAAGGACGAAGACATCGAGCCGCCCCTGCCGGTCAATGCTCGATAAACTGAAGGCCTTTGGGCGCGGTCTAGACGAGTTCTACTCCGCGCCCTATCGGCGTTCCTTTGCTAAGGCGCAGCAGGAGGAAGACGATCTCTTCATGCTGCTCATCCTGTCGGAAGCCCTCGGCCTGCCGAATCCGGCCAGCTACTACACCCTGGAGTTGCTGCCGCTGATGTACGAAGATTTCCACGCCTGGCACACGCGCATGGGCATGGAGCGCTCACCCTTGAACGGAATCTCATGCTGCTAGCCCCCGTCATGTTCTTCGGCGGCAAGGGCGGAGTGGGTAAGACCACGCTGGCCACCGCCACCGCGCTCCGCCTGTCTCAGGAAGGCAGGCGCGTGCTACTGGTATCCACGGACCCAGCGCACAACCTGGGGCACATCTTTGGCACCGCGCTTGCCGACGCCCCCACCACCATCCGCCCCCACTTAAACGTCATCGAGATCGACCCGGCGCGGGCGACGGAGGAGCACCTGAGGGGCGTCGGCAAGCAGATGCGTCGTTTCATGCCAGAACGCCTCCACCGTGAGGTCGACCGTCATCTGGACCTGGCGCGGCACTCGCCCGGCACGCATGAAGCGGCAATGCTGGAGCGCATCGCGCAGCTCATCGAAGAGCAGCAGGATGGCGGTGGGTTTGAGCACATCATCTTCGATACCGCCCCTTCCGGACACACCGCGCGGCTCATGGCGCTGCCGGAGATCATGGCCGCGTATACCGATGGCCTGCTCGCGCGGCGCGAGAAATCCGATAAATTCGGCGCGGTGGTGCGCGGCATGACCTCGGCGGAGAAGGCCGTTTCCGCCAGCTCGCAGGACCCGGTGGACCGCCGCAACCAGGAGATCCGCTCCACACTGCTCAAGCGCCGCCGCCGCTTCGAGCGTTTGCGCGCCGTGCTTTCCGACGAAGCCACCACGTCCTTCTTCCTCGTCCTCACCGCGGATCGCACTCCGGTGCTGGAAACCGCCGAATTCTTCGCGGACCTGAGTTCCCTTGGCGTGCACTGCGGTGGGCTGCTGGTCAACCGCCGCACTCCGAACAGCGCAGAGCAATTTCTTCAGCAGCGCCATGCCTCAGAGAACGCGGCCCTCGCGCTGCTCGCGGAGAAGCTGCCGGGCCAACCGGTGCACACCATCCCCTGGCTGCCCCACGAGGTTTCCACCCCGGAGGCGCTCGCAGCTCTGGCCGCCGAGCTTCCCTTCGATAGCTAGTCGGCGGTGAGTGTCACGACGAAATCCTTGAAGTGCTCGACCGGCGGGGCATCATCACCCTCCCGCCACACCAGCCCCAGCTCACGGTAGGCCGCGGGCTGCAGCGGGATGGGGTTGCGGGCTTTGAGGTACGGGTCATCGAGCGGCAACAGCGCCGATCCCAGGCCAGCAGCCACGAGGCCGGCCACGGTGGTCAGCTCCATGGATTCGAAGACGAGGCGCGGGGTGAAGCCGGCCTCGCTCGCTAGGGAATCGAGCAGCATGCGCGTTCCATAGCCGGGTAGCATGCCGATGAAGGGCTCCTCCCGAAAATCTTCCATGCGCACACTGTCTTGTCCTGCCGCCCAATGCCCTTCCGGAACCGCGAGCCCGAGGCGCTGCAATTTGAGCTGGTGCCAGCCCACGGCCCCCGGGGTAGTGGGGCGGGGGCCAACGAGCGCGAGATCTGACTCCCCGGCCGCTACTCTCTCCACGAGCTCACGTGCCGCGCCCTGGTGCAGGCGGATGTCCACGTGAGGGTGTTCAGCACGATAGGCCTTGAGCAGTTCCGGGACCATCCACGTGCCGAGGGAATGCATGAAGTCGAGGCGCACGGTGCCGCGCTCCGGATCCATCAGCCGGGCCACGGCATCGCGCGCGGCGGTCTCCGCCATGAGCATCCGGCGCGCTTGCTCGACGAATGCCCGACCGCGAGCATTCAGTCTTAAGCGTCGGCCGCTGCGCTCAAAAAGGCTGGCCCCCACGGCCGTCTCGATACGCTGAACGCGGCGGGTCAGCGCGGATTGGGAGAGCCCGAGGGCGTCGGCAGCCGCGCCGACGAGGCCATGGTCGGCCACGGCGACGACGCCGCGCACATCCTCCAGATTCATGCACACCTCGCATGTTTTATGTAACTTTTAGACATTTTACACATAACCCGCGCTAGGCCATGCTTGATGCATGACCAGAACGCGGCGCGCCACCATTGCCATGCTCTTCGTGGGCTTGGCAATTTTTTCTTGCCTCTACCCCACCCAAGCCATGCTGCCCACCCTGGTGGAGGACATGGGCATGTCCCCCACGGAAGCCGCCATGACCATCTCCGCGGCCACAGGCGCGCTGGCTATCTGCGTGATCCCCGTGTCCATCATTTCCGAGCGCATCGGCCGCGGAAAACTGCTGCTCGTCTCTACCATCGCGGCCACGCTCATCGGCATGCTCGTGCCGCTGGCGCCCAATCCGGAGATACTTATCGCCACCCGCGCGCTCCAGGGCGCCGTCATCGCCGGCGCACCCGCTACCGCCATGGCCTGGATCTCGGAGGAGCTGGAAAGCTCCTACGTTGCCCGTGCCATGGGGTTGTACATCGCCGGCACCACCATCGGTGGGCTCACCGGCCGCCTCATTCCCACCGGGCTGCTCGAGCTCACGTCCTGGCGCTGGGCCCTGGCCGGCTCCAGCTTGGTCACGCTCATCCTCGCCATCATCGCGGCAATCCTGTTGCCCTACCAGCAGAATTTCACCCCGAAGGAAATCCACTTCCGCTCGGAGCTGCGAGCCATCTTCCGCCATGCCCGGGATACCCGCCTGATTCCCTTGTTCATCGTGGCCTTCGTGGCGATGGGAACCTTCGTGTCCCTCTATAACTTCTTGGCTTTTCGGCTCATCGACCACTTCCACCTCTCGCCGGGCTTGGCTGGCTTGGTCTTCCTCTTCTACCTCACTGGCACGTGGTCTTCGGCGCGGGCCGGCCGGTTGGTCACGCAGGTCGGCCACGCCAACACCTTGCTGCTGTCCTGCCTGCTTTTTGCCGTGGGCATCGCGCTCTGCATGGGGTCACTGATCCCCACCCTGCTCGGCATCGTGCTCTTCACCATCGGCTTCTTTGCCGCGCACTCCACGGCCTCGGGGTGGGTGGGGCATATCGCCACTCACGACCGCGCTGAGGCCTCCAGCCTCTATGTCTTCTTCTACTACCTGGGCAGTTCCATCCTGGGCGCGCTAGCGGGCGTGCTCTTTGATTCCCTATCGTGGACCGGCTTCATCGCCGTCTACGCCGCACTCGCCGCGGGCATCGCGGTGTTGAGTTGGGTTGTGAGAAAAACCGGATAAAATCGTGTTTTATGGATAAGTGGTCGCCGCGCACATGGCACAGGAAAGCATCCCGCCCGGTCAGCCTGTGGATGATGATCTTTCTTCTCGCGGGCGCAATCCATACCTTTATCCCGAATTACCGGTGGGTCCTCATCCACCTTTTCACGCTTGGCATCCTCAGCAACAGCATCGTGGTGTGGTCCCAGCACCTCACCGAGAAGTTCGTGCAGCTCAAGGTTCCGATGTCGGCCCGCCCTCGCCAGCTCGCGCGGATTTATCTGCAGAATGCCGGCGTTATCCTCACCCTCGTGGGGCAGATGCTCGTCGAAGCCTGGGAATGGCACTGGCTGCTTACGCAGGTGGGCGCCACACTTGTCGCGCTCGCCGTGGTCTGGCACGGCGTGGCCCTCTTTGCCTTATGGCGCCAAGCGGAATCCAAAAGATTCCGCCCTGTCGTTGCTGCGTACGTAGCCTCTGCCTTCTTTCTTGCCGTTGGTGCCACTCTTGGCGCCTTCCTCGCGACGCACCCCTCCTATCCGCGCCTGCTCATCGCGCACGTGGCCGCCAATATTGGTGGCTTCGTGGGGCTGGCGGCGGCCGGCTCACTCACCATCTTGTTCCCGTCCATCTGGCGCACCAAGGGAATCAATCCGCACATGGGCTTAAGCTTCACCCTGCTGGGTCTGGGCGTCATCGCCACTCTGGTCGGCAGCATCTGGAATGTCCCGCAGGTAGGCCTCATCCTCTACTGTGTCGGCTGGGCATTTAGCCTGCAAAGCTGGCTGCTCAATGCCCTTAGCGTGCTCCGGGAACCACGCGGACGCATCACCTTCCCGGCGCTTTCTGTGCTCTTTTCCTGCTTCTGGCTGCTCGGCGGTCTGGTGTACTACACCACCCAGCATTTCTTCTCCAGCGAGCCACAGATTCCCATGCTCGCGCTCGTCGTAGGGTTTGGCGCCCAACTGCTCATCGGCGTCATGGGCTATATGCTGCCCACCACGATGGGCGGCGGCCCTTCAGCGGTGCGGGCTGGCCTGCGCGAATATAACCGCTGGGGGCTGGGGCGCTCGGTCTTTATCAACGGCGGGCTTGCCCTGTGGCTTGCCACCTCCAGTTCCCTCACCATGGTTGCCGCCTCCCTGCTCTGCCTCGGTTCCATGGCCGTCCTCCCCATCCTCACCGTCCGCGCGGTCAAGGCCCAGAAAGCCGTACTTCTCAAGAAGGCCGAAGGACCAGCGCCCACGACCACCACGGACTGGGACCAGGTGTGGGTGGCCCTTGCGGTGCTCATCATCCTCGGCGGACTCAACCTCATCCTGTAGAGCCCCAGACCTGAAACCCGCAACCTCCTGCGTGGGCAGTGGGGCGTCGGCAAGCGCTTGGCGACGCCCACCCTGCAGGTTGCGGGTTTCAGGTCTGGGGACTTGCAAACGGGAAGGCAGAAGAAGCTAGGGCTCGAGGGGAGGCACGCCCGGCGCGCCGGCGGACATCCACTCGCGGACCACGTGGGTAGCGCGCACATCGCCGGCGTTATAGCGCAGAATCTGCGCACGCGCGTCCGTGTCACCGGCGAGGGCGGCGCGGCGGGCGTTAACGGATTCTTCGCCGTCAAACTCTTCCGGCCATTCAAAGCCCGCGACCGGGGCCACGGTCTTCAGACCCAACCCCGCGGTGCCGGCGAAACTACGCTTGACGTGGACAAACATATCCACCCACTCCTCCGAGGAGATGAACTCTTCCACTTCCTGGAGGTTGGGGGTAGAAAAACGCTGCGCGGACCTGCGCATCCAATGGTTCTCCCCGTGGGCGGAGTAGCAATAGGCCGCGAAGGTCTTGCCCGCCGCATGCGCGTCAGCACGCACTCCCATGAGCCACTCCCAGAACTCGACGAAATTCTCTGCTTCCGCCCGGCCGCCGAGCGGCTCCCACGTTGCAAAAGAGTGATACTCACCGTCCAGGAGTGCACCCCACAAGTAGGCGCCTTGATCCAGGTAGGCCTCCATATCGACGTCGACTTCGACATCCGCCCGGGGAACGCTGACCTGCCCGCGGCGCAGCAGGGGAATACCTTCGCGCCAGGCGGCGGCGAGGGCGGAGGGGGCGCCGAGGGAGGCGTCGATAAGCCCCTGTACTGTCGTAATGCCGCGCTCGCGGTAGGGGTTGGCGCGGTCGCCCGGCAGGAAGAGGGAAATGTCATCGCGGGCTTCCAGCTCTTCCCGGCACAAGGGCCAAAAGCGGCAGGAGGCGCACTCCTTGACACGGCGCGGGCCCGCGGGCAGCGGTTGCGCCAGTGCCTCATCGATGGCAAAACGCGAGGTATCCGTGACAAAAGCCTGGCTGCGGTCCTGCCCAATCGCCGCGCCCCTGCCAGAATTCAGCCCCACTTCTTCCAAGCCCCGGGCTGCCAGCGCCAAACGGTAGCCGTCGATGGCGTGATGCCGAATCTTGTACTTTGCCGGCAAGGGCTCGCTCAACCCCAAGCGGTGGGTCGGCACGACGAGCGCGCGCGAGGCCTCATGCCGGCGCGCCACGCGGTGATCGGAGACGATGACAGGGCTGTACATTTCGCCGTCCCGAACAAGGAGCTCCACGCGCACCATCCACTCTTCGGTGGAAAAGACGGCGTTGGTGATGTGCGTATACCCGCGAGCTAGAGCCTCCAACGTGGCCAGGGCCCGATCGAAGTCGCTACCCTCCAGGTCAATGCGGCGAAAACGGCCCGACCCCTTTGCGGGAAGGCGGCTCAAGGCAGCATCGATAGCCGCCGCATGGCGTTCCGCGCGGGCCTGACTTACCGCGGTACGTGGGATCTCGGGATGCGCGCGGCGCTGCACCAAGCGATAACGGCAGCCCACAAGATCCGTGGCGACGAGCACATCCTTCACAGCAGGTGAGCTTAGTAGACCACCTTGCTAGAGTTGTAGCGAGACCCTAAGGATAGATAATTTAAGGACGTTTCAATGGGCATTTTGAAGAAGATCCGCAAGGCCCGCCGCGAGGCCCGCGCTGAGGTTAAGGCCGCCAAGACCCGCGCAAAGGCAGAGGTAAAGGCTGCCGATAAGGCCAAGCACCGCCAGCAAAAGCTGTTGGCTAAGCAGGAGAAGGCGCTTATCAAGTCCGAGGAAAAGGGCCTGAAGAATCGCCGCAAGCACGAATACAAAATGGCCAAGAAGGAACTCGAACGCATTAAAGAAGGCCGTTTTAATAAGAGCAACGTCAAGCGTTATGCCGGTGCTCTGCGCACCGCCGCACCGCTTCTGCTTCCCCTGATTTATCGCGGCATCACCGTTGCCCAGCGCGAGGTTGAGAAGAAGCGCGCGCACAAGGCTGGCGTCAGCGCCGAACAGCTGGCCTCCTTCTCCGGCCACGGCGCACCGCTAAAGGCGCGCACCGCCGGCATCCGCAACTCCCTGAAGGACGCCCAGCTGCCCGCCGGCTTTAAGCGCGACGTCAAGGAGCGGCTCAACGAACTTGATTCCGCAATCGACAATGCGGAATACATGACTGAGCAGCAGCGCCAGCGCGCACACCGCTCCATCTCCGGCGAGATTGATTCCCTCAACGACGAGATCCAGTCCAAGCTGGGCGCATAACCCTTCGCACCACAGCTTCCAGCCTTCGATCCCTACATTTCCCGCATCCTAACAAGGGCGAGAAAGCGGATCGGAGGCTTTTTCTTTCGGGTTTAAAATCAGTCTTTGTTACCGGCCAGAATATTGCTTCTCCTAGCGCCCCTTAACTGTGTCGCAGACGTGGTTTTGCTCTATAGTCAATAACAAGAGAAGGTTCTTTTAATGACTTTCTCTTTAATCCGTTAAGTTACTTAAAGTTTAGGCTTCCGCTCTTGTGGTGAACGATGAAGGAAGCCCAAGCACAGCGCGATCAGATTACAGATCGAATGGAGAATCATGGCACGCCGCGAAATCACCCAGTTTTTTGACGACATTGATAACAAGCCCCTCAGCGAGGAAGAACTGATTGTCATCCGCTTCAGCGTTGACGGTAAGGACTATCTCCTCGACGTTTCCCAGGAGAATGCCGATAAATTCCACGCCGCACTGGAGCCTTTCGTAAAGGCCGCCCGTCACCCGGTGAAGAAGGACACCCGCCGCTACAAGCCGGCCGATGTCCGCGCCTGGGCCGCCCAGCACGGCTACCAGGTGGCCGAGCGCGGCAAGATCCCCAACGACGTCATCCTGGCCTACCGCGACGCCAACAACCTCTAAAGAACGCCCTGCTCGCGGGCGGCCGCCACGGCCGACGTGCGCGAGCGCACCCCTAATTTGTCGTAGATGTGGACGAGGTGGGACTTCACCGTCGCCTCCGAAAGCATCAGCTCCACACCGATCTCCCGGTTGGAGGATCCCGCCGCGACCAGCTTCAGTACTTCCAGCTCGCGCGGGGTAAGGGAGGTCCGCGGCGTGCGCACGCGGGTCATCAGCTTATCGGCCACCACCGGCGAAAGCGCCGAATCACCGTCGGCCGCCGAGCGCACCGCCGCGAGCAGCTCCACCGGCGGCGCATCCTTCAGCAAGTAGCCCACCGCTCCGGCCTCAATCGCCCCGAGAATGTCCGCGTCAGTGTCGTAATTGGTCACCACGAGCACCTTGGGCGGGTTCTCCATGGAGTAGCGGATGGCGGCGGTCGCCTCCGCGCCGCCCATGACGCGGGTACCTTCAATCCCCGCTCCGAAACGCAGATCCATGAGGAGGACGTCAATGCCACCTGCCTGCGCTGCGGAGACGGCGGCTTCGGCGGTCGCTACCTCACCCACCACCTCGATATCCTCAGCCCCCTCGAGCACCGAGCGTAGACCTAGGCGTACGATCTCGTGGTCGTCGGCAAGCAAGACCCTAATCACGGGCTTCCTCCTCATTGGTACGGTGTGGACAAATTCCTAATCTACATCGTTATGTAAGGGCACACTAACTGAGACCGCCGTACCGCTGCCTGGTGTGGATTCAATCACGACCTCTCCACCAAGTTCCTCGGCACGCCTGCGCATCGCCGATAGACCAATATGCCCCAAGCCCGCCGGCTTATTCTCCACTGCCTCGACATCAAAGCCGTCTCCATTGTCCACCACGTCCACGCGCACCTCATCCGGCGCATAGGTTACCGTCACCCGTGCCTTGCTGGCGTGGGCATGCTTGACGACGTTCCCCATCGCCCCCTGCGCAATCCGCAACAGTGCTGCTTCCACCTTCATGGGAAGTTGCTGGACATCGCCCTCAACGTCCACGGAAACATCAACCCCACCGGTTGCCGCGAAGTTATCCGCCATCCTGGTCATAGCTGACTCCAGGGAGGTTTCTGATAACACCGCCGGCTGTAGTGCTGCGATCATGGCACGCGCCTCGTGGAGGTTATCCGCCGCGGTGCGCCGGGCGAGCTCAATGCGCTCCTGTGCCTTAGGGATATTCTCCTGGGCCAGGTCGCGGTCAGCGGCGTGCAGAAGCATCTGGATGGAGGACAGGCCCTGTGCCAGAGTGTCGTGGATTTCGTGGGCGATGCGCTGGCGCTCGGCTGTCATGCCGGCCGTGCGCTCGGACTCCACCAGCTGGGAACGGGTCTTCACCAATTCTTGGTTCATACGGCTCAGCGCCCGGAAAGCATAGGTGATAGCGATCGTCACCAGGGCCGATACCGCTGGGCCCATGACGCCGCCGAAGGACAGCCCGCCCGGTACCTGCACCAGCACGGTCATCACCGTGGCCGCGATAACGCAGATGACGCCGGGGATCATCTCCAGTACGTAGAGGTACACAAAGTACAGGGAAAACACGAGGTAGATGGCCGCAGGCGCCACAGCCAAGTCAGCGAGCCACAACACCGTGAGGATGACTATCCAGCCATAACGCGCGATGCGCGGCAGCGTCTCCAAGTAAGCTGAGCCGCCGAAGTACACCACAGCGAAGGACACCAAGAGCAGCAGGTTGAGCACGCCCTGCCACAGAGGTAGGCGCACCGTGGTAAAAATCGCCACCACCAGCAGCGTCGCCGTCAGGACGTGGATACCGTTGCGCAGGGCATCCGATTCAACCGAGCGCTGGTCTAGTGTGGACGTCATGCGCCACAGCCTACTTCCCCCGCTTGCCGCCTGCCTGATCGGCATCGGCTTCGCCGCCGCGGGGTGCTCGGATGCAGACGACCCCACCCCCAGCACCCCGGCCGCAAGCCCTGCGCCACCCACCGACGCAGGCGATGGCCTGCCCATCGACGCCACGGCGGAGGTCAGCGACTGGGAAGACTGCCCCTATCTGGATACCCAATGGGTGGCCGATACGAACGGGCAGAGGATGACCCGGTGGGGCGTCGACAAGCGCTTTGGCACCCCCGCCTGTGTGTTCTGGTCCTACCCCGAGGACCCACAAGCCACCGTCCTCATCCGCCAGATGCCCAGCGTGGAGGAAGCGCGCGCGGTCGTGGACTGGGCCGCCCCTGTCAAGGACACGGAACTCGCCGAATTCGATGGCTGGTCGGGCGGGCGCGGCGTCTTTGAGGATCACTCGGTCTTTGCAGTCCAGAAGGACAACCACGCGGTGGTAGTGTGGTCAAACCAGCTGCAGACTCTCAAGCCCCAGCTCATAGCGCAGGAAGCGATCAAGCGTTTAGGCCTATAAGGCCTAAACGTATAAGGCCTAAGCATTTAATGGTCTAAACGGCGACGTCGTTATAGGGCATCTGCGCTGCTACCCAGGGGAACACAACCTCCATGAGCAGGAAGAAAACCCCCACGGCAAGAGCCAACGCCAGCACGGCTTTTACCGCGGTGGGGCCGGGCAACAGGTTCCACAGTGCGCGATACATTAGTTCTCCTCCAAGACGGCGGGGCGGTCATTGTCATCTGAGCCGGGCTTCTTAGCCTCCCGGTCGGTCTCCATGGCGTGCACGATCATGCGTTCCGCATTGGAGAACTGCGGATGGCACGTCGTGAGTGTAAGCAAGGATTCGCTGGGCTCAACGCCCTCCGCTCCGGGAACAGGTTGGAGCACGCTCACATCGCCCGGCAGCGTGATGTGGCGGCCTTGAACCGGCTGGTACTCCGGCTTGGCTTGCTGCTCTGGGCTGAAGCACTCCCCCGGGGAACCGTCGATAGGCAGCACGCGGTAGGTGATCCACTCCGTCGCAGTTTCGATGACGATGGCGTCGCAGGTGTGCAGGTTACCCAAGTCATTAAAGGGCGCGCCCTTGCCCACGCGGTGTCCGGCCACCGCAAAGTTGCCCGGCTCACCGGGCATCTGCGTGTCGGTGTAGCGCCCCGGTCCGCGCAGCAAATCATCCTCGTTGGTGCCCTCCAAGACCGCGAAGGCGAAGTCCGAGCCGAAGGCAGGGATATAGAGGCGTGCAAATGCCTCACCGAGCTGCGGGGCATGGCCAGCGCCGCGTGGATTGTGCCACTCCTCCTGTAGCGTCTCGTTGGCTTCGTCCTGTAGCTTGCCGGAGGCGATGTTGGTCCAGTAGGACTCATAAAAAGCAAAGAGCAGCAGCAGCACGCCGGCCGTCAGCATCAGCTCACCGATGACGGAGCCGACGGTCGTTCGCGTGCGTGCGGTGGGGTGGGGCATACTCACTACCCTAGCCTCCCTGTAACGTGTAAGTGCCCCACCACCCTGCAGAAAGAGGAGTAGGCGATGATCGAAATTTTCATGTATCCGGTCTCCGGAATCATGAAACTCTGGCACCTCCTGTTAGGCGCTTTCTTCAGCGGCTCCATGGCATGGATCCTCACCATCGTCTTCCTCGTGCTGACGGTCCGCGGGCTCATTGCTCCGCTGAACTGGCTTTCCGTGAAGCAAGGCCGCATCGGAGCCCTCATGCGCCCAGAGATGACCGAGCTCAACGCGCAGCTCGCTCGGGCCGACACCGTCGATGAGGCCGTCGCCGTCCTTACGCAGCAGCGCGATCTCAAGAAGCGCTTTCAACACAACCCGCTGGTGGGTTGCTTCCCAGCCTTCCTCATCATTCCCGCCTTTATTGGCCTCTACCAGGTGGTGCTCCGGGTTTCTGGCTCCACGCATGAGCCGGTGGGGATGCTCACGCTAGACGACGTCTCCTCTTTCCGCGCTTCCACCGTCTTCGGCGTTCCCCTCACCGATTTCGCCCGCGAGCACCGTGACTTGGTCCTGCCAATGCTCATCGCGGCACTCGTGTTTACCTCCCTCAACACGCTCATTACGCTCTACCGCGGCTACCTCACCACGCTTTTCGACGAGAAGATCCCTCGCCGCTTGCTGTGGTTTATGGCCCTCATGGTGGTTCTTATCCCGTGGATGCTGTGGATGGTGGCCTGGCACGGCCCCATCCCCGTGACCATCATCTTCTACTGGGGTTGTTCCTACCTCTTCACCCTGCTACAGACGGGCGTGTACGAAATCATTCTGCGCAAGCGCTACCCGCTGCCAGAGGCCGTCCACGAGCAGCGCCGCGCTAGCATACAGCGCTGGCGCACCAAGGAGAAGAAGCGGGAAAAGAAAGCGGCTAAGCAGCGGCTCAAAGAGGATCCGGGGCACAAGGAAGAGCTCGCCGCTAGCCGCAAGCGGCACTCGGAAATCGTGGCGGAGGCGCGAAAGATTGTTAAATCGAATAGTCGGCAGGAGGAGCCGACAGAAGCCGAATAGCCAGCTGCTTGGCTGTTACGAGCGGGGCGACGTCGCGGGTAAGGCGCGCGCCGGCAAGCCCGCCATCAAGGAAGATGAGAATTTCGCTCGCCTGCTCCTCTGAAGGGTAGCCATTCTTGGTGTTGAGAAGTGCTGTGACCGTGGAATGCATCCACGTGCGGTGCTCGACGCAGGCGGCCACGATGCCGCGCTCGGCATCAGTTTCTGGCCGCGGATACTCGCCCGCAGCGTTGAGGAAGTGCGAGCCCCGGAATTCCATGGAGGGCTGCTCCTCGATGGCCTTGTCGAAGAAGGCCAGAATCTTGCTTTCCGGGTCTGTCGCGTCCTCGGTGCGCTTTTGCCAATCGGCGCGATATTCCTCATCGAGGGCCTCAACGTACGCGATAACGAGGGCGTCCTTAGAGCCGAAGAGGGAGTACAGCGATGCCTTAGCGACGTCCGCCTCACGCAGGATGCGGTCGATGCCGATCACGCGGATTCCTTCGGTGGTAAAGAGCCGCGTGGCGGATTCGAGCAGTCGGCTGCGCGGACTCGGACGATTGCGTCGCGACTTCTTTTCGGCCATTTCTTCTCCTCACATGACAAAACCGGTTCATCTACACAATATAGACAAACCGGTATGTATGCGAATTATTATTTCTTGCGGCCCGTAATGGCTCCCACAATCCACAGCAGGATACAGGCGCCGACCGTTGCCGTAATAATCATCAGGAACCAGCTATCACCAACACTCTTATTAAAGAGCGCAAGCAAGCCGCCACCAATCAAGCCGCCGATAACACCAACAATGAGGTTAGTGAACAGCCCCTGATCGCGCTTCATAATCTTCTCTGCGAGCCAACCCGCAATGATGCCGACAACAATCGAACCAAAGAAACCGAGACCAAGTCCCATGTCACTCTCTCCTTCTCATAACAGTAAATAGCTTTTATTTACGTGCTCCCCACCGTACGCCTTAAAACACCAAAACGACCCGGGCCCACCATATATCCAATAAATGGGCCCGAATCGTTATTACGGGGTTATGCGAAGGTTACTCGGAGTCCGGACGAACCACCATCATCGGGCACGGTGCGGACTGCAGTAGCGCGCGGGAGGTCGATCCAAGCAGCATGCCCTTGAAGCCACCACGGCCGTGGGAACCCACGACGAGAAGCTGGGCGCCCTCAGAAGCCTCTGCCAGCGCGCGAACCGGACGGTCGCGGGCAATAACCTTCTTGACCTGTACCTCCGGGTACTTTTCTTGGAACTCAGCGAGGCGCTCGGTCAGCAGCTCTGCTTGCTCCTTCTCCACCTCAGCCCACTCGGCCTGCGCAGCGGAGAGGCCGGCCAGAGAAGCCTGCACCTGCATATCCATCCAGGTGTGAACGGCAATGAGCTCCGCGCCGCGGGCATCGGCTTCCTTGAAGGCGTAATCGGTTGCCTTCTGGGAAACCTCGGAACCATCGACGCCGATGACAACCGGACCGTACTTGGTGGACTCAGTGACGTGGTTATCTTCACGGACTACAACCACCGGGCAGGATGCGTGGGAGACGACGGATGCGGACACCGAGCCCATCACCATGCCGGAGAGACCACCCATACCGCGGGAGCCCATGACAATCATGGTGACGTCCTTGGACATCTCCAGCAGCATGTCAATCGGGGAGCCCTCAGCCACGGTGTGGCCAATCTTCAGATCCGGGGCAACCTTGTGGGCCTCGGCGCGGGCATCCTCGATCTTCTCTAGGGTTTCCGCCTGGAGGTCATCAAAAAGCTCCTTCGGCGGAACCATGCCTTCGGCGTAGAGGAACTGCGGCATCGTATAGCTCGATGCGATACGCAGCGGGATACCCCGCTTTACCGCGGTATTAGCAGCCCAGCGGACGGCGTTCTTCGACGCTTCCGAACCATCAACGGCTACGACGACAATGTCTTCCTTTGCCATGACCTTTCCTTTCGAAGTGCTTACACTTCCAGTCTAATACCTATTACTAGACCTGTGGGGTGGTAGCAGCGTCCGCGTTCGCAGGGAAGAGGATGTTGTAGGCGGCCAAGACAATGTCACGAATGACGGCACCGATACCATTAGAGAAGAAATCGATGACGGGTGCGAGAATAGAGTTAAAATCCATGGGTCAAAGAATATCGCAAAAAAGGCGTGGCGCAACACCACTTCCTATCCGTGATGGGCTAAACCCCACCCACGCCCGCGTGCCTGAAGGTCCGGCTACCGCGTGGAACTTCGTTCACCACCTCATCGCCACTCAGCGCCACCGTCACCCCGACGACAACGAGGCCGCACTACAGGCCCGCTTCGACGCAGACGAAGTTGTGCGCCAAGATGGATCCCCTCTTCGCCCTGATAGCATCCTCGCCACCAACGCGGTGGTTTACTTCTACCGCATGCCGGCTCCCGAAACTCCCGTCCCATACGACATACCAATCCTTTTTGAGGACGAGCACCTCCTGGTCGTCGACAAACCGCCCTTCATGGCCACCATGCCCCGCGCCCGGCACATCACAGAGACTGCAACCGTTCGCCTGCGCCGGATGACCGGAAACAACGAGCTATCTCCCGCGCATCGTCTCGACCGGCTTACCTCCGGCATCCTCGTCTTTACGAAGGACCGCTCCGTCCGGGGCGCCTACCAAACGTTGTTTGCCGAGCGCCGCGTAAACAAGACCTACGAGGCCATCGCGCCGCTTGCCGACGTCTCCCCAGGCACCATCTGGCGCTCCCGTATGGAGAAGACCCCGGGGGAATTGCAAGGCCGCATCGTCGACGGGGAAGTCAATGCCATCACCGAGGTCGCCGGCGTGGTGCCCGTAGATAAGGTCCCCTACGAGTCCATCCACGGTTCACTACCAGAGCTCGCGAAGTACACCTTGAAGCCGCAGACCGGAAAGACGCATCAACTCCGATTGCACATGCTTCAGGCTGGCATACCCATTATTGGGGACCCCATCTACCCCGTCATCTACCCGGCAGAAGCCGAGGACATGCGAATTCCCATGCATCTGACGGCAACACGCATTTCCTTTGTCGATCCTTTAACAGGACGGCCCCGAGAATTCTCCTCTCAACTACCACTTGAATCCCACCATTTTTTGAGCCCGTAATTAGGAACCTTTAACCACCGTTAAGGGCTTCGTCTCACCTTTCGAAGGCCGGAAGCTCGCTTTCATTTCCAAGGGCACGCCCGGCCGCCTCCCACCAGGTGCCCGTGTCCCGCGCGCCCTTCCAGCCGGCAACGTAGGCCACCACCAAGCCTGCGAGCGGAATGACGACAGCGCCAATCGAACTGAACAGAGACGCCACGAAATCAATCACATGGTCAATCTGGAAGAACTCAAACACCATGCCGTAGAACTCACCCCGGCTATGCATGTCCGGAACACGCTTAGCCACGGGGTCAATCACTGGTTCTAGGCGGTCACGAATCGCCGGCCCGAAAAACAAAAGAACGAAGGACAGCGCCGCCAATGCGAACTTCCTGCTGACTTCCCACGCGCCCGCGCGATGGGGATGTGTGGCTAATTCAACGCGCCTCTGCCGTACTGACTCGTTGCCAACAGGAAGAAAGTCGATCCGCTTAAAGCCATCACGGAGTCTTACCCGCGCCGCACGACTACCGGGCTCAAGGACATCTACAGTCTTGCCCGCGAAGAAGTGGCTCAGGCCGTCCTCTTCCCACCCTGACGCCGCGTTCTCCCTGAAGACCAACGAATGATCAACGTCCTTCACGCGCGAAACGACCTGCCCCTCACGTATAAGACATGCAGCCGGCACCTTATCCATCAATCCACGGGGTATGGAACACTGTGCAACCCGCGACCGAATCTCGCCCGAAGTAGAAAGGCTTAAAGTGTCGTCTAAATCTGTTAAAGCAGAAACGATCGCCCGTGCTGCAAAACAGGACGTAGACAGTCTTCCCCTCATAGGGAAGTTCCCAAAGGTCAAACGTGTCGCTCAAACGCAACGCCCCCAACTTTGACGGTCTGCGCTAATTTCTCCAGTCGCCACAGCCGTAACTGTAACTGACCCTGCCGAGGAAGCCGAACAGAACAACTTTTCTCCAGGACCGACAGACGTGGCCCAGCTGCGTGCACCAAAACTTTGTTGGACGGGCCTGGGCCTGGCCACGTTGGACTGGGTTCAGCAGGTTCTAAATGTGCAGACCTGGATGTGCATACTCGCAGGGCGGAATCAAGCGGTGGATGCGCCACGCTTGAATAGTTCGTTGAGTATTTCACGTGGGGTTGCGCCGCCGAGGATTTGTCGGGGTGTTTCGTTGAGCTCATTTTGCACCCACGCGACATGTTCGGGTGTGACGGTGGCAAAGTCGGTGCCCTTTTTGTAGAACCTGCGCCTGTTCTCGCCGTTGGTGTTCTCGTTGGTTGGTCTCTGCCACGGTGAGTGCGGTTCACAGAAAAACACCTGGCAGCCGTCTTTAATCTGGACTTGTGCTGTGACAGCCATTTCTGCGCCTTGGTCCCATGTGATGGTCTTTAGCTGCTCGGTGTTGAGGTCTTTGACCATGTCCTGCAGGGTTGCGACCACGGTGTGTGAACTGTGCTCATCGGGAAGGTGTCCAAGCAGGGTGTAACGGCTGGTGCGCTCTACTAGGGTAATCAGCGCGCTTTTGCCACCTTTACCAATGACAAGGTCGCCCTCCCAGTGCCCGGGGATAGCCCTGTCATCAGCTTCCGGGCTGCGGTGGGTGATCTCAGCACCTTTGATCCAAGGGCGACCGGTTAACACGCCTGCGTTTCGGGCACGACGCTTGCGTGTTGCGCCGCCGCGGATAAGTACGTCTTTAGTCTTCATGACTGCTTCAAGCTCGGCTCGCAGGCTGCCTTTGCCTTGAATGTATAAGGCACTGTAGATCGCTTCGTGGGAAATACGCATGCTTTCATCATCGCTGAAAGCATGCTCAAGCCATGCACTAATGCGCCCAGGTGACCACCTGCGGGCAAGGCAATCGACCACTACACCCCGAAGCGTTGGGCTTTCATCGAGCTTGCGTAGTTTTGGCCGCACCATCCGACCAGCAGTAGAAACAGCAGCGTTGTGGGCGTTATATCGCAGCTGCTCTGTGCTGTCCTCATCGACGATCTTCCAACCATTACGGGTGATTTCACGGGCGACGACACTGTGGTGCCTATTTATTTTCTGCGCGATGGCTCGTGCCGAATCACCGACACGACATCCCGCTTCAATAGCAACACGGTCTTCAACAGTAAGCCTGCGACCACGCCCTACTAAGGCGTGTTTGTCGAATACGCCGCTAAGAAATCCATCAACGGCTTGAGTTTTCATCGGTGCTGGCATAACAGAATCTTTACCCAGCTTCTTTCCTGTATCTGGCATAGACACCACCGCCTCATCAGGCGTTCGACGGCGTCGCTGCCGGCGTAATTGCGCATACCGCTGCTTCCTTATCCACTCATACACAGTAGAAGGATGCACACCAACAGCATCAGCCACTGTCTGACAGCTCTCACCAGCAAGCACTCGCTCCACGGCCTGGGCACGTTCATCAGGTGACAAGCGTGAGCGTCTAGACCGCACTTCGATCACACCAGCTTTCTTTAACCTGCTGTGAAGCACACCAGTCGATATTCGGGCCTGACCCCCGGAAAGTGGACACGTCGGGGGTTATCTATGCTGCTTGGGTCAGTGTAGCTGATGTGAGTGCTTCGAAGTCATCGGGGGCTAGAAGGTTGCACCAGGAGTGTCGTCTGCGCGTGTTGTAGCGCATGCTCATAGGCATCGATGATGGCCGCATCGGTGAGGCGTTGTCCAGCAGCACGGAGCCGGTGTCCGGTCTTTAAAGCATGGCGGAACGCCGTTTCATCACGGGCCGCGCACCCTTGACTAATCCAAAGGACACGGACGCCGTCGATCAGTTCTGGGTCATATTGATCAAGTCCTGCGCCTATTTCGTTTTCAACATCTTCTGCAAGAGCTTTGAAGGCTTGGGCTTCTTCTCGACGAGCCTTCACTGCATTGATGAGTTCACGACCAGAGCTAAATTGCTGACGCATGTTTTTACCGTACTGAGGGTGTCCAGCCATCTCACGCACCTGCCTTAGAAAGTCCTGGAGGCGAATGACGCGATCGTGTTGGTGATACCAGCGATATGCCTCTACTGACTTACCAGTATAAAAAGGACTACGACTAAAACGGTGCGCAAAGTGCGGGTCATGTGCGAGAAGAGCGCCTAACTCCTGGCTCGTAGCTTTTAGCAGCTCCATATTGCTGGAATGCTTATTTTTGCCGGTATACACCGGGTCAATCAGCCAAATAAACTGAGCTTTACCACTTAGCGGATTAATCCCGGCCCATGCTGGCCCAATGCCTCGCTGGACAAGGGCGAAGATAACGCTTTTAACATAAGCATTGAGATGAACTGGATGGCCTCCAGATTCTCCGGGCTGGTCAACATCAATAACCATAACCGCAGAATATTGCTTATTCGTCAGCATGACGTATTCACATCGACCGAGTTTCTCCGAATCAGTGCGATAAAGTCTCGGAACGCTGCGCTTCTTACCGGTTTCTTCATCTACCACGACACGGTAAGCACTTTGAAAGTCACGGCTGATAGAACCGTGTAGCGCATCACGCCCAAGATGCTGGAGAAGTTTTTCCCGGTCAAGCTAACTTGCCGGAGTATCATCTAGACCTGCGCAATCCTGGCGCACTCTAGATGGCGTACCAACACGCGCACCGGTCAAAGTGCCCGGAGAGGAATCATTAGATAGAATCATGCACATGCTTTCCCCCAGCTACTACTGGGTGATAAGCGAAGGTCACTTGGTTGCCGCCGAGTGGCCTTCTTTCGTCTTTAGTATCTCTCAACTGTAAAACACATGACTGTCATTTTGTGCGAGACACACATAAAGATATGTTTTACCTGCAGTAACAGTGTTTGAAATATATTGCAACAAATGCTAAAACCGCAGAGTATCCTGCATAGATACAAGACATCGACTATGGATCATAGGGGTTAGCGGTACTCATGTGTACTGCCGTCCAAATCAAAGGCTTGGTTGTCACCGAGGCAACCAGGACTACTCCAAGCACCACAGCCTCCAGGACTACAGATAACCAAAGAGCCTTTAAAGAGAAACCACATAGATAAACCCCAGTACTTTCTTCCTCACTGCCAATGCTCACTGGAGTGAACAATCCCTTGTGACTTTTGTCGAAGCTCCGCACAATGGTTATAGGCTGCTTCCCCCCGAACGGCCACTATGTATAAGTTCTAGCCCTGCCTCTCGCCCCTCAGGCAGGGCTAGAACTCGTTAATGATTTCTGAGTCAATCGAATACGAACACTTCAGAGTACTAAGAGTGCAACTCCTACGGTAATCATCCGTTCTCGCCACGTAACTACTAGATGAGGGCACCCCTACCGGTAATCACTAATACAGGGTGCCTATCGTGATGATTACTTTGACTGCTGCTCGTCCTTGGCGGCGACAATCATGTGCGCTAGCACCTCCAGGAACTTATTGAGGTTGCCTGGATCTGCCGTGATGGTTTCGAAGACTTCCTGAGACTCCCGGGCCGCCTGCACGAGTGCGCCGAACCCTTTGTTTTTAAAAGCGTCAGTGCCAGCAACCTGTGAGGGGTTATTTTTCCTGACTAATGCCTGCACAGGGGCTGCTAACTGTCTCCGGCGTAACTGAGCACTCCAGCTGGGATTCGTCTGTTCCACTCACCAATCTCGAACGCCTGCGAATCCAGTTGACATGGCCGGCTTCGTACCATGAGCACCAGCGACTGATCGGTGTTTGGTGGTGTCCGGCCCGTACCGGTCGTCACTGCCTTCGCCGACGTGGCAAGGAAGTCCACGGTTCTCATTAGACCGGGACCACTACTCTCCGACGCGCAGCGACACCGTCCAGCGGGTCGCCCCGCAGCATCGTTTCGCCACGAGGCGCATGTCGGACGCTCCAGCCATCGTCTGCAGCACGCGTGCGATGTGGCTCATACGACCACCCCCTTCTTGCGGAATACCTGCCAGGGGTATACTGTTGACTTGTACAGGTACCCGGTAGGGGTACTACAGAGACACAAGGAGGATACATAATGGCTTCGAACAATTACCAGGTGACGGGCATGACCTGCGGGCACTGCGAGATGTCGGTCCGCGAGGAAGTCGGTGAGATCCCCGGCGTCCAGGACATCCAGGTCAGCGCGCAGACCGGCAAGCTTAACGTCACCGCCGAGGGCGAGATTGACGATGCCAAGGTCCTCGCGGCGGTCGAGGAGGCCGGCTACTCGGCGGTGCGTGTCTGATGAAGGCCGGAGGACGGCTTGCGCTCTACGGGGCCGGGCTGGTGGTGGCGTTCGGCGGGGCCTTCGGCCTTGCCGGCGCCGTCATTCCTGACAGCTTCGTAGCAGCATGGGCAGAAGGAAGTGACGTGAACACACACGGTGAAGGACACGGCGGCGCTGCGCAAGAAACTGCGGAGCCCACTCTGAACGGGGTCTCCGCAAGCGCGGACGGCTTCGTACTTTCCCCAGTCCAGGCTCCCACGGCTGCAGGCGAGGATGGAGACCTGAGTTTCCAGATCCTCGACGAGTCCGGCGAAGCGGTGACCGAGTACACTACCGCGCACGAGAAGGACCTGCATCTGATCGCCGTTCGCACCGATGGTACTGGTTTCCAGCACGTGCACCCCGAGCTTGACACGAGCACAGGCACTTGGTCGGTGCCGTGGACCTGGGACGAGGCGGGCACCTACCGCGTGTACGCCGACTTCACACCCGAGGGCGAGGGAGCCGAAGGGATCACCCTGACTCGCGCCGTCGAGGTGGCGGGCGACTTCGCCCCTGTTGAGACCGAGTCACAGACCACCGACGAGGTCGACGGATACACCGTCTCCCTGAATGGCGACCTTACCGCCGGCACCTCAAGCGAGCTCACCATCTCGGTCGAGCGCGACGGTCAGCCGGTGACCACGCTGGAGCCCTACCTGGGCGCGTTTGGCCACCTGGTGGCGCTGCGCGAAGGCGACCTCGCCTACTTGCACGTCCACGCCGAGGGCGACGAGCCCCAGGCCAGGGACACGGCCGGACCCGAGATCGGATTCGCAGCGGAGGCCCCGACCGCCGACCGTTACCTGCTCTACCTGGACTTCCAGGTCGATGGGCAGGTGCACACCGCCGAGTTCGTGATCGACGCCGAGCATGGTGACGGCTCGCAGACAGACGATTCGCATACCGGCGGCCACTGACCCGCAGGGCCTGGCGTCGCACGAGAGATGAAGAGAGAAGGAAGAGGATGAGTACATTAGCGCCCCCCATCGGTGGGCCGGACATCGAGCTGGAGATCGGCGGGATGACCTGCGCCTCCTGTGCGAACCGGATCGAGAAGAAGCTGAACAAGCTCGAGGGCGTCGCGGCCACGGTCAACTACGCCACCGAGAAGGCCAAGGTCACCGTGCCTGCCGGCTACGATCCGGGCCTGCTGGTCGCCGAGGTCGAGAAGACCGGCTACACGGCTGCGCTGCCCAAGCCCAAGGGCACCACGGCGAACACGTCGGAGACCGAGGCCGGGGAGGAGGAAGACACTGAGCTCACCTCGCTGCGCCATCGGCTAGTCGGCGCCATTGTGCTCACGGTTCCCGTGATCGCCATGGCCATGATCCCCGCACTGCAGTTCGTATATTGGCAGTGGGCCTCACTCGCGCTTGCCGCCCCGGTGATCATCTGGGCAGCCTGGCCGTTCCATAAGGCCGCATGGACGAACCTCAAGCACGGTACCGCGACGATGGACACACTCATCTCGATGGGCACCTCGGTCGCACTGCTGTGGTCCGTCTACGCACTATTCTTCGGAACCGCTGGCACACCCGGGATGACGCACCCGTTCGAGTTCACGATCGCTCCCTCGGATGGCGCGGCGAACATCTATCTCGAAGTTGGCGCGGGCGTGACGATGTTCATCCTCGCCGGCCGCTACTTCGAGAAGCGCTCCAAACGCCAGGCCGGGGCCGCGCTGCGCGCCCTCCTGGAGCTCGGCGCGAAGGAAGTCGCCGTGCTCCGCGACGGCGTTGAGGTGAAGATCCCCACCTCTGACCTCCAGGTCGGCGACGAGTTCATCGTTCGTCCGGGTGAGAAGATCGCCACCGACGGCATCGTGGTCTCCGGCTCCTCCGCGGTGGACGCCTCCATGCTCACCGGCGAGTCCGTACCGGTCGAGGTCCGCGAGGGCGACTCGGTCACCGGTGCCACCGTCAACGCGGGCGGCCGCCTTGTCGTGCGGGCGACCCGTGTCGGTTCGGACACGCAGCTTGCGCAGATGGCGAAGCTCGTCGAGGATGCGCAGACTGGCAAGGCCGAGGTGCAGCGTCTGGCTGACACGATCTCCGGCGTGTTCGTGCCGATCGTCATCGTCGTCGCGTTCATCACCCTCGGCGCCTGGCTGGGAGCCGGATTCCCCGTCGCCGCCGCGTTCACCGCAGCGGTCGCCGTGCTCGTTATCGCCTGCCCCTGCGCGCTGGGACTCGCGACTCCGACCGCGCTGCTGGTCGGCACCGGCCGCGGGGCGCAGATGGGCATCCTCATCAAGGGCCCAGAGGTGCTGGAGTCCACCCGCAAGGTCGATACCGTCGTGCTCGACAAGACCGGTACCGTCACCAGCGGCAAGATGACCCTGACAGATGTGATCACCGAATCCGGTGTGGACCGTGCCGAGCTGCTGCGCTTCGCGGGTGCGTTGGAGGACTCCTCGGAGCACCCGATCGCGCAGGCGATCGCCAAGGGCGCCACCCAGGAAGTCGGCCAGTTGCCCACGCCCGAGGACTTCGCCAATGTTGAAGGCAAGGGCGTGCAGGGCATCGTCGAGGGCACCCCGGTCGTCGTCGGACGCGAGTCGCTGCTGGCCGACTGGTCACAGAAGCTCTCTCCGGAGGTCGCACGGGCGAAGGCTCAAGCTGAGGGTGAAGGCAAGACGGTCGTCGCGATCGGCTGGGACGGTGCTGCGCGCGGCATCCTCGTCGTCGCCGACACCGTCAAGCCCACGAGCGCGGAGGCGATCCGCGGGCTCAAGGAGATCGGCCTGACCCCGGTGCTGCTCACCGGTGACAATGAGGCCGTGGCCCGCCAGATCGCCGCCGAGGTCGGCATCGAGGAGGTCATCGCCGAGGTGCTGCCCAAGGACAAGGTCGACGTCGTCACCCGTCTCCAGGGCGAGGGCAAGATCGTCGCGATGGTCGGCGACGGCGTCAACGACGCCCCCGCGCTCGCGCAGGCCGATCTGGGCCTGGCGATGGGCACCGGCACGGACGTCGCGATCGAGGCCTCCGACATCACCCTGGTCCGCGGCGACCTGCGGGCCGCGGTCGACGCGATCCGTCTGTCTCGGAAGACACTTTCGACGATCAAGACCAACCTGTTCTGGGCATTCGCCTATAACACCGCCGCGATCCCAGTCGCAGCGCTGGGCATGCTCAACCCCATGCTCGCAGGCGCGGCGATGGCGTTCTCCAGCGTCTTCGTCGTCGGCAACAGCCTCCGCCTGCGCGGGTTCAAGAGCGTCGCCACGAAGTGACGAACGAGAACCCACCCATCCATACCAATCCGATACAGAACCCACCCATCCATACGAATCCGATACAGAAGGAACACCAGAAAATGAGCAACTGCTGTAGCACGAACGAGACTAACCCCGCCGCCGAGAACGGTGGACGCGAGAACCTGCTCGGCGGGGGCGCCGATGACATGACCACCTGCCCGGTCATGGTCGGCACCCCGGTCAGCAAGAAGACCGCCGAGGCCGCCGGCCTCTACCGCGACTTCAAGGGCGAGCGCTACTACTTCTGCTGCGCCGGCTGCGGCCCCGCATTTGATTCGGACCCCGCCAAATACGCCGCCAACATGGCGTAATCCACCAGCGTGCCGGGGTGCCGCGGCACCGCTGCGGCACCCCGGCACCTGATCGGAGCGAACCGACATGACCACCCCGACCTCAATGACCGAACCTCACATCGACACCTGCCCGGCGGGAGGCGACGGCGATCCGTCCGTCCACGGATACATCAGCGACAAGGCGACGTACCGCAATCGCCTGCGGCGCCTCGAAGGCCAAATCCGTGGCATCGATCGGATGATCGATGAGGACCGCTACTGCATCGACATCTTCACCCAGATCTCCGCAGCCACCAGGGCACTCGAAAACGTCGCCCTCGGACTGCTCGACGATCACCTCAAGCATTGCGTCCTCGACGCCGCCCTCGCCGGTGGACCAGTCAGCGAGCAGAGGCTCGGCGAGGCATCCGAGGCCATCGCCCGTCTCGTTCGCTCCTGACGCCCGCACACCAAATCGATCACGACCTGCAGCCCAGGAGTTTCCCTATGACCACACAACACGTCCTCATCCTCGGTTCAGGAGCAGCCGGAGCCGCAGCCGCCCGCACTCTCGCCACACGTGACGACGTCCGGGTGACGATGGTGACCCGCACCGGGGAGACGCCTTACACGCGAATGCTCATCAAAGGAATCGCGTTCGGCCCGACCCCGCCGGAGATGATCAAGCTCCCGCTACCTCAGATTGAGGTCATCGCCGACACCGTGCTCGATGTCGATACTACGGCGAAGCGGGTCCAACTGACCTCCGGCGCGCAGGTCTCCTACGACGCGCTCATTGTCGCGACAGGGAGCGTGCCCCGCTCTCTGCCCGCGGGTGTACTCGAAGGCGACGACGTCGGACAAGGCCGGGTCACTGCTCTGCACTCCTTGGAAGATGCCATGGGTATCCGCGATCTGCTGACCAGCCTGGCACGGCCGGCGCGAGTGACGATCTATGGCGGCGGAATCATCGCAGCCGAGACCGCTTCGTCGCTGCAAGCCGACGGACACATGGTCATGCTGGTCTCTCGCAGTTCTGTTCCCGGCATCGGAGCGTTTGGGGCGCCGGTGGCTGAGCGCCTCGCCGCTGACCATGCCGCCAAGGTGCAGACTCGATTCGGTCGCACTCTCCAGCATGTCGACGAAACAGAATCCGGTGTTGCCATCACCCTCGACGACGATCAACGCATCGTGGCCGACTTACTCCTCGTTGCGCTCGGCACGACGCCCGCAGCCCCGTCGCCGTGGACGAACGGCATCGACGTCGATGATCGCCTCCGTGCCGCAGCAGACCACGTCTACGCCGCCGGAGGTGTAGCTACGCATCACGACGAAGCACTGGGCGTCTGGCGCATCGACCATTGGGAAGACGCCGCCGCGCAGGGCACGCACGCCGCACAGGCCGCACTGCACGACCTCGACATCAGCGACGATCCGGGCACCTACCTGCCGCGCAGCCCCTACATGGCGCTGGTCTACGGTCAGATGATCTCCGGAGTCGGGTACACCGCTGGTGCAGACGCCCAGGTGGAAGCCGGCGAGGAGTTCATCGTGCGCCACGAGACCGACGGCACCGTCGTCGGCGTCACCGGCATCGACGCGGTCGGCACCGTCTACCAGTGGGGTCAGCAGCTCCACGGCCTGCAGGCATAGACGATGGCGGGCGACTATACGAGGCAGATCCCGCGGCGGGGTTTCGCGCTCGCGATGGCAGCGACCATTCTCATGATGGCGGCTGCCAGCGCGCCGTCGTTGTTCTACCCCCAGATCGCAGAACAGCTCGGACTCGTCCCCGTCGCCACCACACTCGTATTCGCGGTCTACACCTTCACCCTCCTGGCCGCGCTGCTCTACCTCGGACCGCTCTCCGATCACATCGGCCGACGTCCGGTCGTAACCGCCGGTTCCCTGGCGCTGGCACTCAGCCTGGCCATGTTCTGGTTCGCCGACAGCCTCGCGACACTCCTGGTCGCCCGCGCTCTGCAAGGACTCGCAGCGGGTCTGCTCATCCCGGCCCTGTCGGCGATGATGATCGACTTCGAGCCGCCGTCGCATCCGAACATCGCAGCCCTGTGGAACACGATCGGGCCGATGATCGGTCTCGGGACCGGGGCACTCGGTGCTGCGCTGCTCCTCGATCTCACCCCCGAACCGACAACTGCGGTCTTCGGCCCGCTCGTGCTCGCCTTCCTCACCGTGGCAGCGACGGTGTGGAGCACACCGGAACTGGTCCCCAAGACCCGGATACGACGTGGCGACCTCCGCCCGCGGTTTATGGTGCCACTGCACCTGCGCCGCATGTTCACCGCCGGTGTGCCCGCGATTATCGCCGGGTGGGCGACCAACGGACTCTTCCTCGCGCTCGGAGCCGGCCTCGTCGGCAGTGAGCTCGGGGGCTCCACGCACACCCACGCGGGCATCGTCATCTTCGCACTGGCGATCTCCGGAATCACCGCCTCGTCCGTCCTGCAGCGGCGTTCCGCCCGCACCATCAGCCTGTATGCGACCAGCGCCCTGGCATTCGGCACCGCAGCGAGCATCGTCGCCCTCGCACTCGGTTCCTACCCGGCCTACGTCGTGTCGGTCGCGATCGTCGGTTCCGGGTTCGGCACAGCGTTCCTCGGGGTGCTGCGCACACTCATGCCCCACACGGCATCGTCGGAACGCGCCGCCGTGATGGCTGTGATCTACACGGTCGCCTACCTGGCATTCGGCGTGCCCACCATCGTCGCCGGGTTGCTCGTGCCGGTACTCACCCTGTCAGGAACGATGACAGTCCTCGGTGCGATCATCATCGCCCTCAGCCTTGCAGCCACCGTCCTACGCCTGCGCATTCCTTAGCCGGCCGCAGATCCGGCAGAGACTGACGACTTCTCCGAACTCCCCACCGACTCTCGCCGCCGAACCGCACCCGACCAAGAAGAGCAGCCATGACCTATGCGATCGCGCTTCCCTGCGCGGACGTCAAGGACCGCGCCTGCATCGACGAATGTCCTGTCGACTGCATCTACGAGGGCGAACGCTCGCTCTACATCCATCCCGACGAATGCGTTGACTGCGGAGCCTGCGAACCGGTTTGTCCCGTCGAGGCCATCTACTACGAAGACGACCTGCCCGACGAATGTTCTGACTACTACAAGGCCAACGTCGAGTTCTTCGACGAATTTGGTTCTCCCGGTGGAGCCGCGAAGATCGGACCGGCGGGCTTCGACCATCCCCTCATCGCCGCATTGCCCATCCAACATGAGCAGTCCCTCTGAGAAGGACAATTCGATCGATTCACGCCGGTACAACGCGCAATCCTTGACTAGTACCCCTGGGGGGTATAGGGTAGGTGTCATGATGAAAGGAGCTGACATGCAGAGGAGACTGCGAGCAGGGCTGGCAGCAGGAGTGCTCGGAGTGACACTCGTGCTCGCCGGTTGCAGCAGCGGAGCAGACGAAGACCAGCAGACCGACCCTTCGGCTACTGAGGAGCAGGGCCACGGCGGCGACAATGCAGAAAGCGGAGATGAGGAAATGGATCACTCGATGGAGCACCCGATGGACGGCGGACCGGCACCCGAGGGTATCGCCGAAGCCAGTGACCCCACATACCCGGTCGGCACAGAGGTACAGCTCACGGCCGACCACATGGAAGGCATGGACGGTGCGACAGCGACGATCTCCGGCGCATTCGACACGTACACGTACTCCGTGAACTACACTAACGCAGGTGGCGGCGACCCCGTCACGGACCACAAGTGGGTCGTGCAGGAAGAAATCGAGGATGCCGGCGACGAGCGCCTGACCGATGGCACAGCGGTGACGCTGCTCGCCAAGCACATGGAGGGCATGGAGGGCGCGAGGGCCACCATCGCTTCGTCCACCGATGAGACGGTCTACATGGTCGACTACGAGACGGACGGCATGAAGATGACGAACCACAAGTGGGTCGTCGAGAGCGAGATCCAACCAGCGCCCTGAGCCGACGTTCGCTTGCCCGGCGACCGGGTGAGCGGCATGGCTCGATGACGAAGGAGAAGAACGATGACGGACCCGAACTCACACCAGCACCACGGTCACGGAACCGATGCACCCGCTCACGGCGAGCATCACCACGGGTCTGTGTCCGCGCACGCCTCGGCGGAGGCGCACGGCACGCACGAGGGCCAGCACACTGGACACCAGGGCCACGCCATGAACCACGGGCAGCACTCAGACCACACGGGCCTCGATGAGAACGGTGTCCACGGAGATCACAGCGGCCATGGCAGCCACGGAGATCACAGCGGCCATGGCGGCCACGGGGACCACGTTGGCCAGTTCCGCCGGCTGTTTTGGATCAACCTCGTCATCGCCATCCCCGCGGTCACCCTCTCGCCGATGTTCTCCATGCTGCTGGGCTACGAGGTCCCCGGCTGGGCGGGCTGGGTCGCCGCGGTACTGGGCACCGTCATGTACGTCTGGGGCGGCAGGCCCTTCCTCACCGGCGCCGTCAGCGAGTTGAAGTCCCGCAAGCCCGGGATGATGCTGCTCATCGCTCTGGCGATCACGGTGGCCTTCTTCGCCTCCTGGGCCGCGACCCTCGGGCTTGTCCATCACGAGCTGGAGTTCTGGTGGGAGCTGGCGCTGCTGATCGTGATCATGCTGCTGGGCCACTGGATCGAGATGCGCTCCCTGGCCCAGACCACCTCGGCGCTCGACTCGTTGGCTGCACTGCTGCCCGACGAGGCCGAGCGCGTCGAGGGCGAGAACGTCGTTAAGGTGGCCCCAGCCGACCTCGTTGTGGGTGACGTCGTGATCGTGCGCCCCGGCGGCAGCGTTCCGGCCGACGGCACCATCGTCGACGGCCGCGCCGACATGGACGAGTCCATGATCACCGGCGAGTCCCGCCCGGTCTCTCGGGGCGAGGGCGAGACAGCTACCGCCGGCACCGTCGCCACCGACTCCGGCCTGCGGGTGAAAATCACCGCCACCGGCGACGACACCGCCCTGGCCGGGATCAACCGGCTCGTCACCGAGGCCCAGAACTCCTCCTCCCGCGCCCAGCGGATCGCCGACAAGGCCGCGGCCTGGCTGTTCTGGTTCGCTCTCGGCGCGGCGCTGGTCACCGCTGTCGTCTGGACGCTCATCGGCATGCCCGACGAGGCCGTGGTCCGTACCATCACCGTACTCGTCATCGCCTGCCCCCACGCCCTCGGCCTGGCGATCCCGCTCGTGGTCTCCATCGCTACCGAGCGCGCCGCCCGCGGCGGCGTGCTGGTCAAGGACCGCCTCGCCCTGGAGTCGATGCGGCAGGTCGACGCAGTGCTCTTCGACAAGACCGGCACACTGACCAAGGGCGAGCCCACCGTCACCGGCGTCGAACCGACCGGCGACCTCGACGCCGACCAGGTCCTCGCCCTCGCGGCCTCGGCCGAGGCCGACAGCGAGCACCCGCTCGCCAAGGCCATCGTCGCCGCCGCCAAGGACAAGGGCCTCGCCCTTCAGCAGGCCAGCGGCTTCTCATCCTCGCCCGCCGTCGGAGTCACCGCGACTGTCGCCGGCCAGGAGGTCCGCGTCGGCGGCCCCCGGCTGCTTGAGGAGACCGGCCAGCACGAGGTCGGCACAGCCGAGGAATGGCGTTCTGAGGGCGCGATCATCCTGCACGTCCTCCGCGACGGCCAGGTGGTCGGCGGCCTCAAGCTCGCCGACGAGATCCGCCCCGAATCCCGCAACGCCGTCGACGCCCTCCACGCCCTGAGCGTCGAGGTCGTCATGATCACCGGCGACGCCGAGGCCGTGGCGAACGAGGTCGGACGGGAGCTCGGCATCGACCGCGTCTTCGCCGGCGTCCGCCCCGAGGACAAGTCCGCCAAGGTCGCCCAACTGCAGCACGAGGGCAAGAAGGTCGCCATGGTCGGCGACGGCGTCAACGACGCCCCGGCACTGGCCCAGGCCGACGTCGGCATCGCGATCGGCGCCGGCACCGATGTCGCCATCGCCTCGGCCGGGGTGATCCTGGCCAGCTCCGACCCCCGGTCGGTGCTCTCCATCATCCAGCTCTCACGACGCGCATACGGTAAGATGAAGCAGAACCTGTGGTGGGCCGCCGGATACAACCTCATCTCCGTGCCGCTTGCGGCCGGCATCCTGGCACCGGTGGGATTCGTCCTGCCAATGTCGATCGGCGCGATCCTGATGTCGGCCTCCACCGTGGTCGTCGCGCTCAACGCCCAACTCCTGCGGCGCATCGACCTCACACCCGAAGCCAGCACGCGTTCCGTCCTGGAACGCCAGAAGTAAGGACATGCCCATGTCTGTCGACACCGATTCTCATCAGCACGGATACATCAACGACAAGGAGCGCTACCTCGGCCGTATGAAGCGCATTGAGGGTCAAGCCCGAGGGATCGCGAAGATGATCGATGAAGAGAAATACTGCATCGACATCCTCACCCAGGTATCCGCCCTGACCCGCGCCCTCCAGGGGGTCGCGACCGGTCTACTCGACGATCATCTCAAGCACTGTGTGCTCGACGCAGCGAAGCTCAGCGACGAGGCGGCCGTCGAGAAGATACAGGAAGCCACCGACGCCATCAACCGACTCGTCCGCTCCTAATCCCGGACCCCGAGGCCGCGTTCCAGGACACGGCGGGAAGCCCTCACGACGCCCTCCACGCCTGATCCTCACCGACACGCCGTCCGCCCGCGATGCGCCCACTTTCGCTCAACGGGCCAGGCGAGCCGGCGCCCACGGCGTGCGCTTGCAGGCCGCGGCCGGGCTGCTGCGCATGAGTGCGGTGTACCAACGCCCCGTGGTCCGCTCGACCGCACCCCTACGATCCTCGTCCTTCGCACGCTCCATTCCGACCCCGAGCTGCAGTGCGACGTCACCGTCGAAACCCTGACCGCGACCGTCGACCCCCTGTCCCTCGAACTGCCGGAGACCTCGCTGGCACCCGCTTGGACCAGCGTCGAACCCCCACAACACGGGTGGAGATACATTGCGGACGTGTCCAGTCTGACGCTGATGCGTAGCGTCCGTGCCGGCATCGAGGCCGTGGCCCAAGCACTTCCCGACAAACCCGGCGACGATGTCGCCCGCAAGATCCGGGGCATGGTCTGGGGCACCCCGGACACAGCCCTCGCGTCGCTGCCACAAGGCGTCGCGTTCGCCGCCTACGTCTTCGGGTTCCTCAGCTCCGAAGGAGAGGCCGCGATCTCCACCGCCGGCCGCTGGACGCGGTTGACCCTTCCGACTGGACACGTACTCCTGCGCGGACCCGTCGTCTCTGGCCTCACCTCAATCCGCCGCACCCGGCCACGCGTCTCCGAGTCCTTCAAACCAATCGGATAATACTTGATACCCCATAGGGGTAAAGGGTAGGATTGGTGACTATGAGAGAGGCTGAACACGCGCACGCCACGTATGACACACCGCACCTGGATGCGGCCGGGATCGTGAGTCGGCAGCAACGCGAGTCCGGCGACTTCTACCTATTGACCGGTGTACATGCCGGGCATCAGCAGCAGGAACGCATCCCTGCGGGTTCAACCTCGAACTCGCGACCAAACTGACTAAGGAGGCATTATGCCCCGTTTTTCCCGATTGACCCCTGAGACCGCAGTGGGGAGCTCACGAGACTTGCTCGGCGATCTCGTCGAGCGGCACGGCGAGGTCGGAGACATGGTCTCGACGATGGCGCATTCCCCGGCGGTGCTCGGCGGTTATCTCCAGCTGAGCAAAGCCATGCGTCGCGCCAAGCTCGACCGCAAGGTCAGCGAGCTCGTTTCGATCGCCGTGCAGTCGCAGCAAGGATGCGGAATGTGCCTGGCCTCGCACATCAGCGCGGCACGATCACTCGGGGTCAGCGATAACGAGATCGCACTCGCCCAGCAGGGTACGGCGATGACCGGCCCGGTCGCGGCGATGATCGCGCTCGGCCTCCAGGTCTACCGTGAGCCTGCGTCGATCACCGACGAGCAGATCGACGAGCTTCGGGGGTTCGGGTACAGCGACCGTGAGATCTCTGATGTCGTCGGGGTCGTGTCGCTGAACATTCTCACCGGCGCCTTCAACCTGGTTGCCGGCCTCACGCCGGGCGACTGATCTTGCCGGCGACTTGGCGCCTTGGCCGAGAGGATAGGCAGCGGTCTGCAAAACCTTGTACACGGGTTCGAGTCCCGTAGGCACCTCCACTTTCCACCGAATCCAATAAGGCACGCGTCGCAGGAAGCGGGCAGTCCACCCTCGGGCGCGCCGGAACCTCTGAGCTTCATTTCGCATCGAGCGACAGATCACACTCGACAATATCGTCATAGAGCGATATAATCGCTATATGACTATGAATCAACAAGAGGGGGCAACCCTCGACGAGGTGGCGACAGCAGCGTACGCCCACCTGTTCCAGGCATTTGCAGAACCGACGAGGTTGGCGATCGTGCAGCACCTCGCCTCGGGCGAGCACCGGGTCCGCGATCTGGTCGAGCACATGGGCCTGGCCCAGTCCACGGTAAGCAAACATGTCGGCTTTCTCGTTGAGTGCGGCCTGGCGACGATGCGCCCGGAAGGGCGCTCCACCTGGTACTCGCTGACACAGCCCGAACTCCTGCGTACCCTCGTCGCCGCTGCCGAATGCCTCCTCGATGCCACCGGCACGCAGGCCCTGCTCTGCACGCACCTGCGACTCCCACATACCCACCACGCGACAGATACGGAGAAGAAGTAGACATGGGCGCAGGACACAATCACGGCCCCGCAGCCAGCGAGACCGGGCACCCTGGAGATTTCCGCAAGAAACTCTGGATCGCATTCTCGATCACCGCGACGATCGTCGTCGCCCAGGCCATCGGCTCGGTCATCACCGGCAGCCTCGCACTGCTAACCGACACCGCCCATGCCATCACCGATGCCGTCGGCCTACTGGTCGCACTGATCGCCGGGACGCTGATGCTCAAGCCCGCCAACTCCAAGCGCACCTGGGGGTTCCGACGTATCGAGGTGATCGCAGCCCTCGGACAGTCGGCACTGCTGCTGGTGGTGGGCACGTACGCCGCCATCGAAGGAATCCGGCGACTGTTCGAGCCGCCGGAGGTGCCCGCAAGCGAACTGCTGATCTTCGGCATCATCGGCCTGGTCGCGAACATCATCGCCATCACCATCCTCGCCTCCAGCCGCGGTTCGAACTTCAACATGCGTGCCGCGTTCCTCGAAGTCCTCAACGACGCCCTCGGCTCACTCGGAGTGATCATCGCGGCGATCGTGATCTCCACGACCGGGTTCATGCAGGCCGACGCCATCGCCGGACTGTTCATCGCCACCCTGATCGTGCCTCGCGCGTTCAAGCTGATGCGCGAGACCACCGGCGTCCTCATGGAGTTCACTCCTAAGGGCCTCGACCTCGACAAAGTCCGCTCACACATCCTCGAACTCGACCACGTCCAGGATGTTCATGATCTGCACGCCTCCACTGTGGCGACCGGCCTACCGACCCTGACCGCCCACGTCGTCGTCGACGACGAATGCTTCACCGACGGTCATGCCGCCCAGATGCTCCAAGAGATCAAAGACTGCGTCGCAGGACACTTCGAGGTCTCCGTCCATCACGCAACCTTCCAGATCGAGACCGAGCACATTGCCGAACATGAACCGGAAGTCAGCAAGCACGACTGAACGCAGCGCCCCCTCCCGGGCTCGTACCGGGCGGGGCGCTTCCGCATCACACAGGTAGGCACTACCCCTATGGGGTACTATGGCCAATTGGCACCACGGGCAGGCACGAGAAGGAATCCCATGAAAAACCTCAGGTCATTGCCGAAGTACGGCGGGAAGAAAACCGCTGCAACCACCGTCGTGATCGGCGCTTTCCTGCTCACCGGATGCGCGGCCGCCAACGACTCACCCTCAGCCACCTCGGCCAGCGGAGCCGAGATTCTTGTCGAGAATGGTCTCGAAGGCCTCGACGTGCGGGAGCTGGTCGAAACGCTCGATGCGATCCCGCTGGACGATCGCACGGAGACCTTGACCACGTCGATCACTGCGGAGATGGTCACGCTCACTGATCAGCACGAGCACGCGACAGAGGTGCGGTTGCCCAGTGACGAGATCTACGTATCCGTTGCCCCGTATCGGTCGCAGACCCATGATTGCTACTACCACAGCCCGACCGGATGCCTGGGCGAGCTGCGCAACGCAGACGTGGCCGTAACGGTGACGGATGCGACGACCGGCGAGACGATCGTCGACGAGGAGTTGAGAACCCTCGACAACGGCTTCGTCGGGATCTGGCTGCCCCGAGGCATCGAGACATCGATCTCGATCACCCACGACGGCCAGACCGTCACCTCCGAACTTTCGACCGTCGGCGACGATGCGCAAACCTGCCTGACCACGATGCGACTGGTCTAAAACTAGCACCACGGGAATACCCCCACCGGGTAGGGTGTTGTGATGTGCGCGCGGTCTATCGCACGCGACGTGTAATAGGAAGGAAAGCAGTCCCATGAGCGAAGTCACCACCGTCGACACCCAGGCCTTCGAAGAGGTTGTGCTCCAGAGCGAGGTCCCCGTTCTCGTGGACTTCTGGGCAGCCTGGTGCGGCCCGTGCCGTGCGATCGCGCCGGTCCTGGACCAGATTGCAGCTGAGCAGGATGGAAAGCTCCTCATCGCCAAGCTCAATGTCGACGAGAACCCCGACATCGCCTCACGCTACAACATCAGTTCGATCCCTGTGATGAAGGTCTTCGACAAGGGTGAAATCGTGCGCGAGATCATTGGGGCGATGCCGAAGCCGCAGATCGAGCAACGCCTCGAAGGCATTATCTGAGGCTCGGCCGTCGAACCGTTCCCGAACTCCGCCGACCGTTGCGCGGCAGTTGATGGTCGCCCGACTCAGCGTGATTGCATACGTAATGCAAGACTGCGCAGTGCAACGAGCGCTTGAAGTGGCAGGACCCCGTTACCGAAGGCGGTCTTCTGCTGATTTGCAGTCAGTCCGCCCATCGTGTCGGTAATCCATCTGACTGGCAGATCCATAAGCCATTCCACGAACTCCGGCGACGGGCGTGGCCCTCTGTCCTCGTTCATATACACCAAATACACGGTTTGCAAGAAGTTAAGCAGTGTCACCAGAAAAGGGATTCTTCCATGGCACTGCCACCAGAAAAAATTGCTCAGCTTCAAGCAGCCCAAAAGACTGCCCAAGACCGAGAAGTTAATCAAGCAAAAGAACTTATAAACGCCCAAGACATTGGCTACACATCCAAACTCTTCGTCCAAGCATTATTTCCATACCGCAAGACCGACGAAGAAAAACGAGTCATAGAGACAGCACAAGGCCGAATCGTTGTCTACGCCGATGGAGGATTGCCCTACGGCAAATATCCCCGACTAATCATGGCCTACATCGTCACCCGTGCCGTGGAAAACGCAGGAAAGCTCAAAGCAGGCAAAATAGACCTTGAGCAAGCAGTCCGCATCCCTCTCGGACACTCCATGAACCACTTCCTCCAAGCCATCGGAGTAACTGGACGCGGCACAGGTGGCGCAACAGGGAACTTGGCCAATATCCGCGAGCAATTATTGCGCCTGGCTGATGCTCGCGTGACCGTCAAAGAGGACGATGGCGTACGCGCACGTGGTAAACACACTCAAATTATGGATGAATGGGACTTATGGTTTGATGCACGCGACCCTAATCAGGGAAGCTTCATCGAGTCCTACATCAAACTCACGCCACAATTTTTCCAGCACATTGTCGAAGCCCCCATCCCTATCGACCTTGCTGTACTACGCCAGCTCACCAAGCCACGGTCAATGGACATTTATATCTGGCTAACGGTCAAGCAGTTTTGGCTTAGCAAAAACAACCGAGACTCCTACCTTTTTACCTGGGACATGATGGCACAAAGCTTCGCCACCAAAGAGCTAGTATCAGGGCAAGACTGGGTGAACTTCCGCAACGAAATCAAGAAAGCCATCCACGATGTTCAGGCGATATGGCGTAATTGTGGAATAAAAGCCGACCTCGATGGAGTCACCGTCACTAAGACATCTCCCTCAGTTGAGAAAAAACCGCCACGTCCGCAGCTGGATTAATACTCATCAACGAGTGAGCGCCCCCTTGTGGGCGCTTTCTTTATGCCCTGGTCAGGCTGCGCATATTTACCAATACGGCTGCGCATATTTACCAATATCCAAGCAGTTATCCACAGGGCTTGAACTGGGATTTTATCTATTTCCCCTGGTCGCTTATAACTATAAACTGTAGAACTATATCCAGCAGGGGTAAACCAACCAGTCAACGCTAACGCTAACT
Organism: Corynebacterium sp. c25Ua_47; assembly: GCF_039907205.1. Lineage (NCBI taxonomy): Bacteria > Bacillati > Actinomycetota > Actinomycetes > Mycobacteriales > Corynebacteriaceae > Corynebacterium > Corynebacterium sp. c25Ua_47. The sequence continues at coordinate 200,544 of NZ_JASBOH010000004.1, forward strand.
AGTAAATAAGATTCCATCGTGGCTCACGCCCTCACTAACGTTCGGTTGTGCTGCCGCCCAAATCAAAGATTTGGTTGCCACCGAGACAACCTGGACTACTCACTGACCACAGCCTCCAGGACTACAGATAACCAAAGAATCTTTAAAGAGAACTCTCACAAAGGAACCCCAATAATTTCATCCTTACTGTCAATGCTCACTGGAGTGGGCACGCCCTTGTTACTTTTGTCGAAGCTCCGCAGAATAGTTTGTAGACCGCTCCCTCCCCATTACGTTGTTGGCAGTTCCGCTTGAAGGGGCCCAGGATTCGTACTCCTAGCCCCATGCTGGGGCAGGTTATGTTTATCTGCGTTCCTTCTGCCTTGTGGCAGTGGAACTAGT
>NZ_JASBOH010000040.1:0-524 GCF_039907205.1 Corynebacterium sp. c25Ua_47
AGCGAGAAGCTCTGGGAGGTATGCCGCAGCCTGGGCATTGCTCAGTCTGTGGGGCGTACTGGTGTGTGCTTCGATAACGCGATGGCTGAGTCGTTCTGGTCGACGCTTAAAACCGAGTTCTACGACCGTAAGCGTTGGTCTACCCGTGATGCCGCACGTAAGGCCGTTGCCTACTGGATTGAAGTCGTCTACAACCGTCGGCGCCGGCACTCCGCCCTCGGGATGGTCAGCCCCGTCGACTTCGAGAACCACACCGGTTCAACCACCAGCAGAAAAGAAATAGCTGCCTAACCACTAGGTAGCTCCACTACGTGTCCACGATTTGCGGGCAACCCCACGGAGACTTCGACATGCGCAAAGCCACCGCACCCACCACCCCAGACGACTAAGACAAACGGTCCGGGCCGACGCACCCCTCGGCCCGGTACCAACTACCCAGAACACGACAGTACCGAGTCCCCAGAACACCGGTACCAAAAACTCGCATCTGACAACCCTCACCACCTAGACGGAGTTCGCGTCCT
>NZ_JASBOH010000041.1:0-460 GCF_039907205.1 Corynebacterium sp. c25Ua_47
GACTTCATCGAGTTGGTAGGCCTCTTGGAACCGTGTGATCATCGGCAGCATCGTGTGGGTTTCTGCCGAGTTTCCGGCAAACGCTCCAACATGTAGTGGAAAACCAGTGGCATCAGTAAGCAGCCCGACAAGGATTTGCGGCTCTATACGGCGCTCTTTGGAAAATCCGGGTTTGCGAAGCTCATCAGGAGTATCGGTTTCGAAGTACAAGGTGGTCACGTCGTACAAGATGAATGTGCCTGGACCGATACCTGCATGATGCGCCAGCACTTGGGTTAATCCTTCGCCGAAGGCATCTGTAGCAAAGCCAGGTAGTCGGCGTTTAATCGTGGCGTAGCTTGCGCTTGTCACCCCAACTTCAGCCAGGGTTTCAATCGAATCAAACTTCGAACCAGGATTAATCAACCGAGCGCGCACCAGATCCCGAAACACCTGATCATCACCAGTTGCTACAGCAAGA
>NZ_JASBOH010000042.1:0-460 GCF_039907205.1 Corynebacterium sp. c25Ua_47
CCTTGCTGCAGCAACCGGTGATGATCAAGTGTTTCGCGATCTGGTGCGCGCTCGGTTGATTAATCCTGGCTCAAAGTTTGATTCGATCGAAACCCTTGCTGAAGTTGGGGTGACAAGCGCAAGCTATCGCACCATCCAGAGGCGTCTTGCCTCCTTCGCCACCGAATCGTTCGGGGAGATATTAACCCAAGCGTTGGCCCATCATGCAGGTATTGGGCCAGGCGCATTCATCTTGTACGACGTGACCACCTTGTACTTTGAAACCGATACTGCTGATGAGCTTCGCAAACCCGGATTTTCTAAAGAGCGCCGTGTAGAGCCGCAAATCCTTGTCGGGCTGCTTACTGATGCCACTGGGTTTCCACTGCACGTGGGTGCATTTGCTGGCAACTCGGCAGAAACCCACACGATGCTGCCGATGATCACACGGTTCCAAGAGGCCTACCAACTCGACGAGGTT
>NZ_JASBOH010000043.1:0-449 GCF_039907205.1 Corynebacterium sp. c25Ua_47
TTTTTGTGGGTACCAGTTGGTGCCTTTGGCTGTGAGTATTTTTTCATGGCTTGGTGGTTGAGTAAGCGTTTGTCTTGCTGCCACCGTAAGTTAATCGGGTGGAGATACATCTTAACCAGAATGATGGGTTAACCAACACGGCACTTGTTAGGTGTCTGATTTAAAAAGTCTTTGGTGCATTGTTGGGTGTCTGGGGCATTGTTCCCTGGTTGTAACCCGCATAAGTTTCGATGGCTATTTGACCGTTTGTGGTGTGGTTGTTGTCTTGTGTGGGGTGTTGTGTGAGAACTGTATAGTGGACGCGAGCATTAAACCATGTGCTTGCTGCTGATACGTGCTTTGTGCGTGTGTTGGTGGTGGGTTGTGGTTTGTGTGATTTCTTTGTTCTTTTGTGTTTTGTGTGTTCACACCAGCATTGTCTTCTGCTGCTTTTGTGGTGGTGGTTGCCT
>NZ_JASBOH010000044.1:0-440 GCF_039907205.1 Corynebacterium sp. c25Ua_47
CTGCAGCGCTAGCCCCCGGCCCGTCATAACGGCGGCCGAGGGCTACGTCTTCTTCATCCCCTATCCGATGCCTACCAAGGCGGCAACAGTTGGGAGAAAGAGGATAATCAGCGCGCCGCCGATTATGTCGAAGATGATGCCTGTGCGGATCATACGCGCGATGCAATCGCAGCCGGAGCCGTAAACGATGGCATTTTGCGGCGTGAAAATTGAAAGCATGAAGCCAAAGGATGCGCCGAAGGTAGTTGTCAGATGCGAGTTTTTGGTACCGGTGTTCTGGGGACTCGGTACTGCCGTGTTCCGGGTAGTTGGTACCGGGCCGAGGGGTGCGTCGGCCCGGACGGGCTACAATTTCAGGGTGGAATCACAGCTAGTCGCCTACATCGATGAGTCCTCCGCCCTTAGACCCCCAGACCAGCAGGAGTACATGGTGTGTGCAA
>NZ_JASBOH010000045.1:0-438 GCF_039907205.1 Corynebacterium sp. c25Ua_47
GGCTCGGTTGGCTCGGTGGTCTCAGACGGGTCCTTAGAGGTGACAGTCTGATCCTTGTCGTTGATGTCCTTGTGCTCAGCGATCTCATTCGGGTTCTTCGGATCAGTACCCGGAGTCTCCTTGCCCTCCTTGTCGACCTCAACAGAAGTCAACTCCTCAAAGGCAACCGCAGCCTCAACCGGCTCCGTTACAGACTCATCAACGATGATCTCAACAACAACCTCACCATTGGCAGCATCCGGAGTAAAGGTCTTGAAACCCTCACCCAAAACAGTCTTGCCATCAACCTTAGAAATCAACTCAGCATAAAGGGTGTATTCCTTACCCGGAACCAAACCCTCATACGTCACCGTATCGTTAACCTGCGCACCAGCAACAACCTCAGTAGCACCGTTCGCAAAATCAGCATTCGTCGAAATCTTCGGAGTATCAGACTCA
>NZ_JASBOH010000046.1:0-430 GCF_039907205.1 Corynebacterium sp. c25Ua_47
CGGTCAGGTCGGTTTCATAGCCTTTGATCCCGGCTAGGGCTCGGTGTTTGGCAGCAAGAGCGTAGTTGACCTTCTTGTTCGGGGCGGAAAGATCGATATATCGGTTGCGCTTGATTGCGATATCGCCGTCAACAGCGCGTTTGGCTTTTGCGACTTGCTCTTTGATTCCGCGCAGGCTGCGCCTAGCCCGGTCGTGAGAGTACTGGTAATGCGTCACCGAATTCGGGGTAGCGTGTTTGCGCCCATCACTTGCCGAGGCTTGCGTCCAGATCTGGCCGTGGGTGTAGTCGTCACCGGGGTTTTCCCGCCGCCAGGTTTCGATCACCTCAGGCACGGTGGGGGTTTTCACCGACAAGATGTAGTGCAGGCCTGCATCTATCAATGCTTGTTTGTTCGCCGCTGAAAACATGCCCGCATCAGCAACGACGGT
>NZ_JASBOH010000047.1:0-440 GCF_039907205.1 Corynebacterium sp. c25Ua_47
GTCGTTTTACCACCATTGTGTGTTGCGAACCACCCGAGCCGTTGCTTATAGACCGCAATGGATCCCTGCACCGTTCATACGCGCTAATTATCCCTGGTGAAGCGTCCAGGGTCACTGACATCAATCCTCAGGTAGCGCCTTTTGCGACCGCCCAGTCGGACCCCTACCGGATATATTTCCAGGGCCTTGAAATGCTGTCCTGCATCGCGCTGGTCGATGTAGTATCATGCGGCATCGCCAATCAGGCAGCCACAACCGCGAGTATGGAAGCGCAGAACCGGTTTCCTGGCGCCACATCACTCCGCAATGGAAAGGGCGATGCTTTTCGGCACTGCTCGTGGAATGCCCTGATGACGATGAGAATCGGTGCAGATGCAGCTGAACGCATTGCTACTAACCACGAAACTGTCGCTCAGGGGCCAGCGGATGAGACCCGCTCA
>NZ_JASBOH010000048.1:0-323 GCF_039907205.1 Corynebacterium sp. c25Ua_47
GGCGGGGGTAGCCGGTAGTCTGATTTTGTGAGTCCATACATTCGCACTGTCAAGACCGCTTCCGGGGCGACGGCGGTTCAGGTGGTGTGGTCTGAGCATCGAGGGTCGAAAAAGCTTCAACAGGTTGGATCAGGACACTCACCTGATCAAGTTGAGCAGCTTAAAGCCCAGGCCCGGCGTCTTATTGATGCAGATCAACTCACCCTTGATCTTGGAGTAGAGCCTTCAGCAAGCAGGGGAACCGCTGATGACCCGGTGCCGGTGACAGCACAGCGAGCTGGTTACTTGTTGGACTGTATTGATGCGTGTTTCAACGAGTTAGG
>NZ_JASBOH010000049.1:0-322 GCF_039907205.1 Corynebacterium sp. c25Ua_47
CGCAAGATGTAGTGGTTGAGGTTTTTAAATCCTAGGGCGATGCCGCGTAGGTGTTCGAGTCTGCCGTTGATTGCCTCGACGGGGCCGTTGGAGGCACCGATATCAAAGTAGGCGAGCACATCTTTGCGCCTTCGCCACAGGGTGCGTCCCAGTTGGGCGAGCTCTTCTAAGCCTTTTGGTAATCCTTTACGCAGGGTGTGGATGATGCGTTCCATGAGCTTTTTGCCTTCCGATTTCTTCGGATGCGCGTACGCTGCGATCATGTCTTGGTAGACCAACCACGTTACTTCTAGGCACACGTAGTCGTCATCGGTGGCCCACA
>NZ_JASBOH010000005.1:0-198099 GCF_039907205.1 Corynebacterium sp. c25Ua_47
AGCACGCAGCGGCCATCAGGAAATGAGAAACTGGGTCGTCTCGGCTCTCCGCCCAACTTTGCAACAGCACCTATCATATATAGTACATGCCAGCTAAAGGCTTTCATCTTTACACAGCGTTGGATTTGTACTCGCGCAAGGTTGTGGGATGGACTGTCCAACACCGACAGGAAAAGACCATCGCTACACGCCTGATTGAACAAGTCATTGCTGACCAGGAGCTCAACGGTCACAGCGTTGAAGTCGTACACACCGACAACGGCAAAGTCATGACCTCACACATGATGAAGGACATGCTGGATGAACACGGCGTGCAGCTGTCATTAATTCGGCCGAATGTTTCGAATGACAACCCATTTGAAGAGTCATCACATCGCACAATCAAGCATCACCGCTATGCGTTAGAAACCTATGATGATATCCAGCATGCGCAGAAAGTCATCGGCAGGATTATCGACGAATACAATAACCGTGACCGCCACAGCGGGCTGAATGGATACACACCTAGTGAAGTGTATTCAGGCACGTGGCGTGACATCCTTGAGCATCGCCGAGCAAAGGAAACCGTCTACTACGCGACGCACCCGCACCGCAGACCCAGACCCCGGAAATCCGTCTACAAGCCACCACCTAAAACGGTAGAAATCAACAACGGCAAACCCCTAGCGCCCGAGACATCGAGCGCGTAAAGTAACAACCACGTCAAACAGGGGGATGTTCACAACTCAAAGGCAGGCGCCGATCGAGGGCAAAGGGACCAAAGTAAGAGGACCAAACTAGAAGGACCACCAAGCGAGCCTTTCCACATCCCCGGCCGGCTGGTTACTTATAGGCCGAGAAGCCCGTAATCTTCTTGCCCATGATGAGGGACTGCACAGTGTCGGTGCCCTCGTAAGTGTGCATGGCCTCGATGTCCGCGAAATGGCGAGCAATATCATTTTCCAGCAAAATGCCGACACCACCGAGCATGTCACGGGCGTCGGCGGCGATGCGGCGAGCAGCGCGGGTGTTGTGGAGCTTCGCCGCCGAAGCCTGTTCCGGTGCCAACGTGCCAGCATCCTCGCGCTGGGAGACCTCGCGGCAGGTCAGCATCATCTGGCTCAAATCGAGCACCATATTGGCCAAGCGCTGCTGAATAATCTGCGCCTTCGCCAACTCCCGACCAAATTGCACTCGCTCCAGCACATACGAGCGGGCAATCTCGTAGCAGGCCACCGCGGAGCCAAGCGCCATCCAGGACACACCAATGCGAGTCGCAGTCAGAACACGCGACACATCCTTGAAGCTGCGGCAGCCCGGAAGCTGGTTGGCGGCGGGAATGCGGCAATCAGTCAAGGTGATGTGCGCCTGGTGGATGGCGCGCAGGGAAAGCTTTCCCTCAATGACAGTCGCCGAGTAGCCCTCCGTCTCCTGCGGCACGATGAAGCCACCCACGTTGCCATCCTCCATGCGCGCATAGATGATCGTGATGCCGCCGGAAGCGCCGTTGCCGATCCACTTCTTTTCGCCGTTGAGAACCCACTCATCGCCGTCACGCACCGCGGTGGTCTCCAAAGCGATGGAATCCGAACCGTGCGCGGGCTCGGTCAACCCGAAGGCACCCAACAAAGAGCAAGCAGCCATCTGCGGCAAGTACGAAGCCTGCTGTTCCGGAGAACCAAGCATCGAAATTGAGCGCATGGCCAGCCCCGCCTGCACCGCAATCACCGTGCCCATCGAAGCATCGGCACGCGTGACTTCCATGAGCGTCAAGCCAGCGCCAAGCGTGGACATCTGTTCATGGCCTTCCACCGAAAGCCCATCGGTCATCACGTCCAGCTCCCCCAGACGCTGAACCAAGTCCAGCGGATACTCCGCGGCCTGCCAGTGCCGGTTAATCACCGGGTAGGAGTAGTCGCGGAACTGCGCCGCGCGCTTCCACCCCGCAGCATCGGCCTCAGAAAGGCTGTCAAAGACACCCAGGAAATCAGTGGTGGACTCGAAGAGGTTGTGGGACATGGTCAATTCTCCAACTAACAGGCAATACGAATGGCGATTAGCGTTAATTGTGACCTGACTCTCCCCAGGCTGTCAAGTGTCTCATCACAACGCGCGGCACAGCCGGGATTCGGAACGATAACCAGACTTCAGGGCCAGTATCTCCCCCAGCCAACCTTCACCCTGCCCCCGCAGGTATACTAACCGCCATTAGCTCATTGAGGAGGACGCCCGCCATGGCCAACCAGAGACGCCGCGACCAAATCGCCGCCGCCGCACTCGACCTCTTTGACCAGCGCGGTTACCACGCCACCGGCATGGAGGACATCGCCAAAGCCGTCGGCATGCGCGCCTCCAGCCTGTACAACCACTTCTCCTCCAAACAGGAGCTCCTCGCCGAAGTCACCATCACCGCCATGGAGGACCTCCTTCGCGCCAACGCCGCCTGCCTCGCCGGGCTGAAAGACCCCCGCGACAAGCTCGTCGCCACCATGAAAGCCCACGTCATTTACCACGCCACCCACGCCCGGCGCGTCCGCGTGGTCAACAACGAGCTCACCAACCTCGAAGAGCCCCACAAATCCGTCGTCCTGCAACTGCGCCGCGATTATGTCGCCCGCTGGATGGCCGTGGTCAACGAGGGCAACTTCCACGCCGAAAACCTCAAAATCGCCTGCTGGGCGCTCATCGACATGGGCATCGGCGTCGCCCAATGGTTTAGCCCCGACGGTGACTACACCGCCGAGGCTTTAGGTGACATGTACGGCCAGTTCGCCCTGCGCCAACTTACCTAAGAACTCACCTAGGGCGCGCAGCCAATCTGCTGCTCTTCCTCGCGCCCATCCGGGTACTGCACGCGCACGCGGGAGTACACCTCAGCGTGGTAGCCACAGGCCACGCGCTTGTCGACGACCACCTTCACCCGATCCTCATTGAACGTGCCTTCCGCGCAATTGGGGTCACAGTCATTCTCGACGGCCACGCCGTCTGCCTCCGCGGAATCGTCTCCCCAGCGCTGCCAGTCCAACTCGTTGACCAGGTAGTTATTATCCGCACAGGCCAGCGAGATACGGTCCGGGCCCTCCAGCCCCGTCACGGACACGCAGTCCAAGATGGCGGTGGCGTCGATGGTGGTTTCCACGTCCGGCCCTACCAGGCCGACTACGCGCACGAGCTGGCCGGTGGCGGGCAGGACGGAGAAGGAGACGCGGTCGGAATCGCGAATCACGGTCACCAGCTGGTCCTCGCCTTCGCCCTCGACGGTGCCGACCTCGTTGCCGTCGGCTTCCGCCAGCATGTCATAGGCAATCTTTTGCTGCTCGCTGCTCAAGCCCGGCTGGAGCAGCAGCTCCAGCGCGCCCAGCGCGCGGTTCGGGAAGGAATCCGCCAGCTTCTCCAGCCCGGCGCGGTCGGACGCGATGACGAGGTCCTCCGGATTAATGGAAGGCTGCGGGTCAAAACCCGGCACTTCGCCCTGCGAGGAGACCTCCACGGCTCCCCCGGCATCCACCGCGTACTCGGTGATTGCCGTGGCATCGCCGAGCGTATCGACGCGCTTCATGTATTCCTTCGCGGTCACGCCCTTATCCACGGCATCGGGCTGGGTTGCGGCTGCCTCGCCGGCCTGGGTCAGAATCTCCGCGGCCGAGGCCACGGGTTCCGAATTATTGAGCAGCGGGAAGGCACCACCGATGAGCGCAAGCACCGCGACGGAAGCCGCCGCTATTGTCCACGTGGGCCGGCCCTTCGTTATCTTTGCGAGGGTCTCTTCGGAGCGGGCGAGGGAGGCGTCGTCAAGCGCTGTGTCAGGAACGGGGTTGGCGGCGCGGAGCATATCGAGAGAGCTAGGCATCGGTTTCTCCTGTGAGTTCGGAAAGGTGGGTACGCGCGCGGTGCAGGCGAACGCGCACGTTATTGCGGGAAATGCCGAGGACCTCGGCGATATCGGGGTGGTCGAGTCCCTCCCAGGCGTGGAGCGTGAGAATCTCGCGCTCCGCGTGCGGAAGCTGCATCAGCGCGCGAGTGATGTCGAGGTTGGCATCGACGGCGTCATAGCCGGCATAGGATTCCAGCTCATGATCATCGAGGTTCTCCGTCTCCCGCCGGGTGCGGTAAAACTCGCGCATCACGTTGCGGGCGATGCCATAGAGCCACGGCAGCGGCATGCCGCGCAAGGAGTCGAAGCCGGACCAGGCCCGCTCGAAGACGTCGGCAGCCAGCTCTTCGGCGTGGCTCGGTGGGACGCGGCGGCGCAGATACGCCAGCACCGCCGGGTAATGCTCGCGAAACAGGCGGGAAAACTCCCGCTTGCGCGAACCAGGCAAGGTAAGGACAGACACTAATAAAACTCCAGAATGCTAATGGGCTCACTGAGTATGTTGCACTAGACGCCCGAGCGTTACAGGGAAGCGGTGAAATGGTTTACTAAAGGGGATGGAACCACTCGAGCTCTCCGCCCTGACGGGCACGCAATCGCGCACCTACGGCACGCGCAAGATCACCAAAGACATGATCTCAGCACCCGTGCATGTGGCTATTGCGCTGTGGGATGAGCGCTGGGATTCCGCCGAAAACGGTACTGTCGACGGCTGGGTCATCGCCGTCAACACCAAGAAGACGCGCTTCGTGCGCAAGGGCCAGATTAAAAAGGGCGACATCGTTGAGGTGGCCGTCCGCGAATTCGAAAAGGCCACCAAGAATATCCGGGGCCGCAAGTGGATAGTCACCGGCCGCCGGCAAGCGGCGCTGCGGGCGGCGCTGGAAAAGCGCGGCTATACCGTGACGGGGAGTTTTGCGGAGGAGAATAGGGCGTCGAAAAGCGCCAGCTCCGTGCGGCGCAAGCAGGCCGGGATCACCGCGCGCCGCGCGAAGAAGGAAGGCGAGGCCCCACGCAAAAAGCAAGTAGTAAAGGTGGAGACGCCGAAGGCGCACTGGTGGCCGAACTTCTCGACGGCCTCCTCGTGGCCCGAAGGCGCCACCGTGCGCATCGCCACGGATGCCTCCTCGGACACGGTGTTTAAGGGCTCCATGTGCTTCGTGGCCAGCAACGGTGACTACCGGCTGCGCACGCGCAAGACGACAGCCAGCACCGACGAGCTTGAGCTCGAATCCTTAACGCTCGCACTGAAGTACCTGCTCAAAGTCGGCGCAACCAAGGCGATCATCGAGTCAGACTCCGTCGCCGCATTGGAGGCAGTGGAGCAGATCCGGAAGAAGGGCTCGAAGGCAGTGCGCTCCCGCGGCGTGTGGCGGGGGCTGTCTTCCGGCTCGCGCTCGCGCTTCCAGCAGGCGTGGCATGACGTGGAAGGAGTCTGCGAGGTGACCATCCGCCGCGTGTTGGGGCATGCGGGCGACCCGCTGAACCGGGCTGCGGATCAGATTGCGTACATGGGCCTGCGGGCGATTGCGCATCCAATGAAGCAATCCCAGGCAACGCTCAAGGAAGGAGTCACGAAGGCGTTGGCCAAGCTCTAATTCGGGCTTTGGTTCACTGGTGACATAGGCTAAGCCACATGAGCAATCCCTTTGACTCCAACCCTTTTGAGGAGCCGGACAAGCCTCTCCCCGGCCGTGGGTCGAATCCTTTCGCGGAACCCGCGCGCGAGTCAGACGCGAAGCCTTCGGCGAACCCTTTCGTTGACTCGTATGAGGATCCGAGTGTGGAGCCCTTTGCTGAACCTATCGCAGAGCCCTTTGCCGAGCCGGAGCGCGCCTACACCCCAGCTCCCCTGCCTGACCATGCCCCTGCGCAACAGCCAATGGAAGGCACGATCCACAGCTTCTCCTTTTTCAAGGGGCTGTTGAGTCTGTTCTCGCTCCTCGTAGGCTTCACCGGAATTACTGACGGCGATGTAGCAATGGGCATCGGCTTCGCCCTGCCCGGCGCCTGGTACTTCCTCAAGTCACTACAGCAGAAGGCCAACCCAACCACGCCGCAAAAGCGCCACTGGTTTGTCATTTGGCTAATCGCCATCGTGCTCATGTTCTTCGGCGCCTAAGCCACAAGCCGCCACCGCGCAACCACCCGCCGCCACACGATGCGCAGCAGCGAATGCGGAGTCGCCACCACCTCGCGCAGGTAATTCCATGGGCGGTCTTTCCGCGGGGTGCCAACACTATGCATGCGGACCCGTATCCCCAGGTGCCAGGCCCACAGGCGGGTGCGCAGCACGTGGAAGTCATTGGTCACGACGCGGAAATAATCATAGTCCGGGCACAGCGCGTGGGCGCGCTCAAGGTTTTCGTTAGTGCTGGTAGCCAGCGGCTCCACACGAATCCGCTCCGGGTCCACGCCCCGCTCGATGAGGTAGCGCGCCATCGGCTCCGCCTCCCCGTAACCGGACACGATGATCGGCTCCTCCGGCAGCACGCGCGCCAGCACCACCGCGCGGTCCAAGCGGCTGCGCAGCAACGAGCCGGGCTCGCCACCCTCCACGCGCGCGCCCAACACCAGAAGCGGAAACTGCATGCCCGCTAGCTTAGCGTGCATACTGGTCAGCATGAGCATGTGCGTAGTCGGTTCCATCAACGCTGACCTCGTGGTCCACACCGCGCGGCACCCGCAGCCGGGCGAGACTCTGCTGGGCAGCGGCGGCACCATCACCGCGGGCGGCAAGGGAGCGAACCAGGCGGTCGCTGCCGCCCGTCTGGGTGCTCAGGTCAGCTTCGTCGGCGCGGTGGGCAGCGATGCCTACGCCACGCCCGCGATGCACTACTTGCAGGCCAGCGGCGTGGACCTCACGCACGTCGAAGCCAGCGAGGAGGTGACGGGCTTGGCGGTCATCACCGTGGATAAGCAGGGAGAAAACACCATCATCGTGGTGCCGGGGGCCAATGCGCTTGTCGACGCTCCCTTCGTCACCACCCACTCCTCCCCCATCACCGAATCGGAACTCATTCTGCTCCAAGGCGAGGTTCCGGCGGAGGGTTGTGCCAAGGCTATCGAGCTGGCGAAGGGGCGGGTCGTGGTCAACCTCGCGCCGGTCATCGAGGTTGAAAAGGAAGCGCTCCTGCGTGCCGATCCGCTGCTAGCCAACGAGCACGAGGCCGGGCTCATCCTGGAGCAGTTGGGATTGAGCAGCGAGGGCGCGCCGGAGGAGCTGGCGCGGCGCCTCACGGAGGCCGGCTTTGCCTCGGTGGTCCTCACGCTGGGTGCGCGGGGAGCGCTCGTGGCCGAAGGCGCTGAGCTTGTCAACGTCCCCTCCCCGCAGGTCACCGCCATCGATACGACCGGCGCGGGTGACGCCTTCGCCGGCGCGCTGTGCGCGAGACTACTCCACGGCGACGACCTCGTGGAGGCCGCCACCTTTGCCGCACGAGTTGGGGCTTACGCCGTCACCGGAGAAGGCGCGCAGGCCTCCTACCCCGATCTCAAGAGCAAGCTTCCCAGCTAATTACTCCCCGAGGAGCTGGGAGCGCAGGTTCTCGTCCTTCTTCTCCACCTCGGCGGCCATGTTCTCTTGGTAGGCCACCATCTTGTCCACCAGTGCCGGGTCACCCGCGGAGAGAATGCGCACGGCAAGCAGGCCGGCATTCTTCGCTCCCCCGATGGAGACGGTGGCCACCGGCACGCCGCCCGGCATCTGCACGATGGAGAGCAGCGAATCGAGCCCATCAAGATCCTTCAACGCGCGCGGGATGCCGATCACCGGAAGCGGCGTGGCCGCGGCGACCATGCCCGGCAGGTGAGCTGCGCCACCGGCGCAGGCGATGATGGCCTTGAGGCCGCGCTCGTGCGCGGACTTGGCATAAGCCAGCATCTTTTCCGGGGTGCGGTGCGCGCTGACAACGCCTACCTCGAAGGGCACGCCGAACTCGGCGAGCACCTCTGCGGCGGGCTTGACGGTGGGCCAATCGGAATCAGAGCCCATGATCAGGCCGACGAGTGGTTCCATAAAACTCTCCTTAGTAAATAGGTTTCAAGCTCGCTGCGGGCTTAAGCCCACTGCGCGTGGACGAGGAAGTGGGCGGCATCGTGGGCGATGCGGCGGGTTTCCGCCACATCCACACCGACAACATTGACGTGGCCAATCTTGCGGCCCGGCTTGTGGTCCTTTCCATAGAGGTGGACCTTCGCCTCTGGGTAGCGCTCCATCACTTCGCGAACGCGCTGCGGCATGGGCATCTGCGGATCTTCTTCGGCGCCCAGCACATTAGCCATCACCGTGACCGGAGCCAGGGCTGCGGTAGAGCCCAGCGGCAAGTCCAGCACGGCACGCAGGTGCTGCTCAAACTGGGAGGTCACGCAGCCATCCTGAGTCCAGTGGCCGGTATTGTGCGGGCGCATGGCCAGCTCGTTGACGGCGATATCCTCCTCAACAACCGCGCCCGGCGCGCCGGAGGCGGAAGCAATGATGGAGCCGGCGTCTTGCTGCGTGGCGAAGGCAAAGAGCTCCACCGCCAGCACGCCGGTAACGCCAAGTTCGGTGGCCGCCTTGATGCCCACCTGCATGGCGCGCTCGGTCAACTCCGGCGAAAGGTTCGGGGCGGGAGCAAAAGCCTCGGCACAGATGCCGTCCCGCTGCACGGACTCGGTGACCGGCCAGACCTTCACCTCGCCGGAGGGACGGCGGGCGACGAGCACGGACAGCTCGCGGGTGAGGTTGACCTTTTCTTCGGCCATGAGCGGGGTATCGGCCGCAAGCAGCTTAGCGACGAGCGGCTCCAGCTCCTCCGCGGACGGGAACCACACACCATGGCCGTCGTAGCCGCCGCGGCGGGCTTTGAGGCACACGGAACCGTCGACAAGCGCGGCGAAATCCCGCGCATCCTCCACCGATTCGATGGCGGCAAAGCGCGGCACTGGGGCGCCCAGCTCGGCCAGTTTCTGGCGCATGAGCAGCTTGTCCTGCGCGTAGAGGAGGGCGGAAGGCTGGGGCTGGACGTTGCGGCCGTCGGCGATGAGCGCCTGCACGTGCTCGGTGGGAACGTGCTCGTGCTCAAAGGTGATTGCATCCGCGCCGTCTGCGGCGGCGGTGAGCACATCGAGATCGTGATAGTCACCGAGAACGACGTCCGGAATCACCTGGGCGGCGGACTTATCCGGCGCGGAGGCTAGCACGCGCAGGTGGATGTCGAGCTCGGCGGCGGCCGGCTGCATCATGCGCGCAAGCTGGCCGTCTCCATAAACAGTAACGAGGGGTTTGTGTTGTTCACTCACTCTTCCAATACTAGCCTTGGGGCCATGATCGTCCGGCATACCATCTTTCAGAACTCCCTCATGACCGCCCTGTTGGATGGCATTTACGACGGCGAAATGACCATCGGTGAGCTCTTGGGCAAGGGCAATTTCGGTATTGGAACCTTCGATGCGCTGGACGGAGAGATGATCATCCTCGACGGGGTGTGCTACCAGCTGCGCGGCGATGGCACCGCAACGGTCGCTGACCTAGACCAGGGCACGCCCTTTGCGGTGGCCACTAACTTTGTCCCCCGTATTAAGGTGGCCGCGCCCAAGGGTCTGAGGCGCGAGGAGCTTTCGGCATTCATCGATGAGGTGGAGCCTTCCGCCAACTTCATGTACGCGGTGCGCATCTCTGGGCGGTTCAGCAACGTGGTGACCCGCACGGTGGTCAAGCAGAGCAAGCCCTACCCGCCGATGGCGCAGGCGGTGGGCGGTGACAAGGAGCTGCGCTTTGACGACGTCGAGGGCGTCATCGGCGGTTTCCGCACGCCGGTCTTTGAGAAGGGAATCTCCGTTCCCGGCTGCCACGTGCACTTCATCGACGCTGCGCGTACTTCCGGAGGGCACGTGCTGGACTACACGGTGGATGAGGCCACCATTGAGCTCTGCCCCGGCACGGACCTCGATCTGCGTCTGCCGCTGACCCACGAGTTCCGCTCCGCCAACTTGGCGCCCGAGGATTTGGACCAGCAGCTGCATACGACGGAGATTAAGGACTAGCCCCAGACCGGTTGCTCGTTGAGGATGTCCTCGACTCGTTTGGCTTTGGGGATGGAGGGGAAATACATCGGCTTGTCATAGCCGTGAAGTGCCAGCGAGAGCCCACCGCGGCGGCGGCGCGCACCGCGGATATCGGTGAGCGGGATCGAATCAACGCGCTTGCCTTCGCGGGCGATGACGCGCAGGTTGGTCACTATGAAACGCTTGCGGCGGGCTTTGATGAGGGGCAGGACAAAGCGCCAGACGGCAAGCAAGGCCCATATAGCTACCAGGCCATTGCGAAGCGCTAGGTCAATGCCGTTGTAGTCACACCAGCCGATGGCGATCCAGCACACCCCAGTAATCACGACGAGCTCTAGAAAAGGAAAGAGCAGCGTGCGAAACGGGGCGGTCATGTCAGCGCGAACAACTTCGCCGCGGCCCATCTGCATGAGGTTCATGGGGCTCATGGTACCTTCCTGCTCTCGCTGCCCAGCTGAGAAGACGTCACGTCCCAGGCCTTGCAAGCCCAGCCAAGGCTTCGCACATGGCATTTCCTAAAAGGCGTCAGTCAAAAGGCGTCTTTGCCCCCGAAAACGCCATGTGGAGGCGTCCAAAAGGTGTCTTTGACCCCAAAGACGCCTTTTGACTAATGCCTTCTGACAGATGCCTTTTGAATAGCGCCATGTGTCGAGCACGGCGCCTTCTATGAAGGCCTCGCCGGTCGACGCTTGGATGTCCCAGCGCGGGCGATTATTTATCAGCCGGGCGCAGGTGGATGACATCACCGGCGGAGTAGTACTCGCCGCCGACGTTGATGCGGCCGTCGTCAGCCACGCCCTCGACGGTGCCGATCACATCGCCCGTCGGGGCTTCGAGGCGAACCTCTTGGCCAATGGAAGAACACACCTTGCGGTAATCAGCCATGAGCTGTGGGTCCTGCTGCTCCCACTGGGTGATGCGGCGGCGCAGGTTCTTCAGAACGGTGATGGCCAGCTCAGTGCGGTCGGTATCAAGGCCTTCGAGCGCAAGCGAAGTCGCGGCCTCGATGGGCAGTTCCTCGCGGGTCAGGGTGACATTGATGCCCATGCCCACGACCACGCGTGCTGAAGGCGGGTTAGCGGCTTGAGTCTTGGGCGCGACCTCAGCCTTATTGATCTCGGCCTTGTTGATTTCCGCTTTGTTGATCTCGGCCTTGTTGATTTCGGCCTTGTTGACCTCCGCCTTCGAGACTTCAGTCTTCGGAGCGGACTTGAAAGCCTCCCCCACCGGGCCGGCTTCCGCGAGGATGCCACACAGCTTCTTGCCATCGATGTGCACGTCATTGGGCCACTTGAGCACCGCTCCCTCGACAGAGTCGGTCACGGACAAGCCGGCAGCCAGGGGCAGGGTGCCAAGGTGCTCTAGCGACTCCGGGAGGATCAGTGCGGAGAAGATTAGCTGCGACCCCGCCGGGCTCACCCACTGGCGGCCCAAGCGGCCCTTGCCGGCCACCTGTTCGTCGGCAAGCAGTACGGTGCCATCAGCCACCTTCTCCGCCTGCATGAGATCGGTATTGGTGGAGCCAGTGGACTCGGTGTAATCGATGACAGCGAAGTCTTCACGTAGCGCCTCGCGGATGCGGTCCATATCAAGTGCAGTCATGCACCCTAGGTTACCCGCCGGGCAGTGGCCTTCTAGACGTAACTAAAAGTAATCCGGATTGGCCAGAATTGTGTGTGCGGTGGCCTCGTCGAGACAGGTGGTCAAGACCGCTTGCGGCAAAGCATGGGTTACCTGTTCAGGCGTAACGGAGATCTGCCGAGAATCCGCTAGGAAGGACACAGTGTCCTCAACCAGCTTGTCGTAATCTGCGCGTTCCTTCGCGCCGAGGCTATCTGGTTTACCTTCAGTCGCCAGCACGTAGCGGATCTCCGGGGCAACCCACTTACACACCCACTCGCCGTATTCTTGCGCTTCCGAATCCGAGAGGTCCAACCCCATCCGTTTCATGCTGGCACGCATGGTGGCGCGATCAACCTTGCCGTTGTCCACCAGTTGTGAGCGGACCTTTGATGAGTCCACGGTGTCGGCGAAAATAGCGCGGAACACGGTATCGCGCTGGGCCGCGGAAGGCGAAGTGGACTGCGTCGAAGACGCGTCAGCGGTCCCAGTGGAAACAGTTGTTAGCGGCGTGAAAGTCTCTGCGGATTCCGTACTAGAGCAACCAACCAAGAGCACTGCGAGGAGTGGGGCGAACTTCTTCATAGCGAATTCCAGCCTAATCCACGTGCCGCTGGGTGCTAGTGTGTGTCCATGGCAAAGGTCACTTTTGAGAACGTCGGCATCACCTATCCCCGCGCCGAGAACCCCACGGTCAAAGACCTCAATCTCGAGATTGCGGATGGCGAGTTTCTAGTCCTCGTTGGACCGTCCGGCTGCGGTAAGTCCACCACCCTGCGCGCCCTCGCGGGACTCGAGCCGGTCTCCAGCGGCCGCATCCTCATCGACGGCAAAGACGTCACGGGGCTGGAGCCCGGCGAGCGCGATATCGCCATGGTCTTCCAGAATTATGCGCTTTACCCGCACCTCACCGTGGCCCAGAACATGGGTTTTTCCCTCAAGCTGGCCAAGATGCCCAAGGCAGACATCAAAGCCAAGGTCGAGGAAGCCGCCAAGACCCTCGGGCTCACGGAGTACCTGCAGCGCAAGCCCAAGGACCTGTCCGGTGGTCAGCGCCAGCGCGTGGCCATGGGCCGCGCCATCGTGCGCGAGCCGAAGGCCTTCCTCATGGATGAGCCCCTGTCCAACCTCGATGCCAAGCTGCGCGTACAAACCCGCGCGGAGCTGGCCAGCCTCCAGCAGCGCCTCGGCACCACCACCGTCTACGTCACCCACGACCAGGTCGAGGCCATGACCATGGGAGACCGCGTCGCCGTGCTCAAAGACGGCGAACTGCAGCAGGTCGCCCCACCGCGCGAGCTTTACGACGCCCCCGCTAACGAGTTCGTCGCCGGCTTCATCGGCTCCCCCTCGATGAATATCTTTGACTACAACGGCGGACGCGTCGGCGTTCGCCCCGAGAAGCTATTCATTAATAAGGGGCCGGTGGGCTTCCAAGGAACAGTGGAGTTCGTGGAGGAGCTGGGCTCGGAATCCTTCGTCTACGTCATGGTGGGTGAGCAGCGCTTCGTTGCCCGCGCCAGCGATAACGTTCCGCAGCGCGGCGACACCGTCGTCCTCACCTTCAACCCCCGCGAGGCCCACCACTTCGATCCGGAAACCGGCCAGCGCATCGAGGCTTAGGCAGTAGCGTTAACAGGGGTAGCTTCACCCCCGTTTGAAGTGAATTAAAAGCCAAAACCACGTGCCTTGTGGGGATGATCCCCTATTTTGAAGTCATCAGAAGTTTTCCGAAAGGTGAATACTCCATGAAGAAGCCGTTTCTCCCTAGCTCGCTGCGTTCTGTCCGCCGCGGCGTAGTCGTCACCACCGCTGCCCTCGCGTTAACCTTGGCAGGTTGCTCGTCGGGCGACGAGGGGTCGTCGTCAAGCGCTGGCTCCGATGCCTCCTCAACCGATGGTGGCGGCCGCGGGCCCATCACCTTTGCCATGGGCAAGAACGACACCGACAAGATCACCCCCATCATCGAGGCATGGAACGCCGAGCACCCGGACGAGAAGGTCGAGCTCAAGGAGCTCGCCGGCGAGGCCGACGCTCAGCGCGAAACCCTCGTGCAGTCCCTGCAGGCGGGCAACTCCGACTACGATGTCATGGCGCTCGACGTGGTCTGGACCGCGGACTTTGCTGCAAACCAGTGGCTGGCACCGCTGACCGGTGACCTGGAGGTTGATACCTCTGGCCTGCTGGAGCCCACCGTGGAGTCCGCGACCTACAACGACACCCTCTACGCCCTGCCGCAGAACACCAACGGCCAGCTGCTCTTCCGCAACACCGAGTTGGCGGATAAGGCTCCGGAGAAGTTCGAGGACATCGCGTCTGCCTGCGAGGCCATCAAGGACGATAGCTCCTGCCTGACCACCCAGCTCAAGCAGTACGAGGGCCTCACCGTCAACACCGCCGGCTTCATCGAGGGCTGGGGCGGCTCCATCTTGGATGACGAGGGCAACGTGACCGTTGACGCGGACAAGTCCAAGGAAGGCCTGCAGGCGCTTGTCGACGCCTACGAAGACGGCACCATCTCCAAGGACTCCACCGCCACGACGGAGGAGGAGACCAACTTGGCCTTCACCGAGGGCAAGACCGCATTCGCCATCAACTGGCCGTACATGTACACCAATGCCGAAGAGGCTGGCGTCAAGTTCGAGGTCCAGCCGCTGGTGGGCAAGGACGGCGTCGGTGTCTCCACGCTCGGCGGCTACAACAACGGCATCAACATCAATTCCGAGCACAAGGCTACGGCCCTGGACTTCATGAAGTTCATCATCAACGAGGAGAACCAGAAGTCCTTCGCTGAGGCTTCCTTCCCGCCGGTGCTGGCTTCCATCTACGACGATGAGTCCCTGGTGGAGGAGTTCCCCTACCTCCCGGCCCTGAAGGAATCTCTGGAGAACGCCGCACCGCGTCCGGTTTCCCCGTTCTACACCGCCATCTCCAAGGCCGTGCAGGATAACGCTTACGCGGCATTGACCGCGGGCAAGTCCGTCGACGACGCAACGAAGGACATGAAGGCAGCCATCGAGGCAGCCGCGCAGGGTTAATGCTCCCAGCGTGAATGGGGCGCGAGTAAGTCCACGAGACTTGCCCGCGCCTCTTTCTTTGATCTGGGTCTCGTGCACAGAGGATGTCTCAGCCACCCGCTATGATTTTCCCCAACCCCCGATAAACCCCTCTCCCCTATTAATCAGAAAGGCAGGCACCGCATGGCTGGAGCACCGGCTACCGCGCAGCCCCGCAGACAGTATCTGCGCGTCGCTGCGCTCATCGCACCGGCGCTGATAGCGCTGGCCGTGGTCATCGGCTATCCCATCGTGCGCGCTGTGATGTTGTCCTTCCAGGGCAACAAGCGGCTTAACCCGACCACGGGTGTATTCGAGGAAGGCTCATTCGCAGGCCTCGAGAACTACCTGTACTGGCTCACCAATAAATGCATGTCTGCCACCGGCCAGGCCACCACATGCCCGGACGGCGTCATCGCCACTGATTTCTGGCCGGCGCTCAAGATCACGCTCTTCTTCACCGTGGTCACGGTGGCACTGGAGACGATCTTGGGCATGTTCATGGCGCTGGTGATGAACGGCGAGTACCGCGGGCGCGGCCTCGTGCGCGCGGCCGTGCTGGTGCCTTGGGCCATTCCCACCGCGGTGACGGCGAAGCTGTGGCAGTTCATGTTCGCGCCGGACGGCATCATCAACGCGCTCATCGGCTCGAACATCGCGTGGACCACGGACCCGTTTTATGCCCGCCTCGCGGTCATCATCGCCGATGTGTGGAAGACCGCCCCGTTCATGGCGCTGCTCATCCTGGCCGGTCTGCAGATGATTCCGCGCGATGTCTATGACGCCGCCCGCGTCGACGGCGCCTCGCGCATCCAAACCTTCTTCACCATTACCCTGCCGCTGGTACGCCCAGCGCTCATGGTGGCCATCCTCTTCCGCACGCTGGACGCGCTGCGCATGTACGACCTGCCGGTCATCATGATCTCCGCCTCCTCCAACTCCCCGACGGCCACCATTTCCCAGTTGGTGGTGGAGGACATGCGCCAGGGCCACTTCAACTCTGCCTCCGCGCTATCCACCCTCATCTTCCTGCTCATCTTCACCGTCGCGTTCATCCTCGTTCGCTTCCTCGGCGCTGATGTGTCCGGTACTGCTCGCCAGAAGAAGGAGAAGAAGTCATGAAAAAGATCGGACACTACCTTGGCATCCTCTTCATCATGTTCTGGGGGCTCGCGCCCTTCTACTGGATGGTCGTCACCGCCCTGCGGCACAAGTCCCATACTTTCGACACCACCCCGTGGCCCACGCACGTAACCCTGGATAACTTCCGGGACGCCCTAGCCACGGACAAGGGCAATGACTTCCTCAATGCGCTGGGGAACTCTTTGATCATTTCCTTGGTCACGACCGCGGTGGCGGTCCTTATCGGTGTGTTTACCGCCTACGCCTTGGCACGCTACGACTTCCCCGGCAAAGGTATTGTCACCGGCATCATTCTGGCTGCCTCGATGTTCCCGGCCATCGCGTTGGTGACCCCGCTGTTCCAGCTCTTTGGAAACCTCGAATGGATCGGCACCTACCGCGCGATGATCATCCCGAACATCTCCTTCGCGCTACCGCTGACGGTCTATACGCTGCTGAGCTTCTTCCGCCAGCTTCCCTGGGAGTTGGAGGAGGCCGCCCGCGTGGACGGTGCTTCCCGCGGCCAGGCCTTCCGCCTCGTGCTCCTGCCCTTGGCCGCGCCGGCGCTGTTTACCACCGCCATCATCGCCTTCATCACGACGTGGAACGAATTCATGTTGGCCAAGCAGCTATCCACCACCGCTACTGAGCCGGTGACCGTGGCCATCGCGCGCTTCTCGGGCCCCTCGGCCTTCGAGTACCCCTACGCCGCCACCATGGCCGCGGGCGCGCTGGTGACGATTCCGCTGATCATCATGGTGCTCATCTTCCAGCACCGCATCGTTGCCGGCCTCACCGCCGGCGGTGTTAAGGCCTAATGCGCCGCGCTCTGCTGTGGGACACCGCGCTGGGATTCGTTGGTTTCTTTGCGTTCCTGGCGCTGGTGCAGGCAGTCCTCAACCTTTTTCACCCCTCCCCCGCAATCTGGCCGGGGCTCCTCGCAGGCACGCTGTGCCTGGCCGAGTTTCTGCTGTGGCGGGCTAAACGGAAGGATCTCCGATGACCTGGCACGATAACGCCATTTTCTACCAGGCCCTCGTGGGCTCGTACAAGGACACCCGCGGCGAAGGCGTCGGCACGCTGCGCGGCGTTATTGAGAAGTTGGATTACCTCAAGTGGCTCGGCGTGGACTGCCTGTGGCTTTCCCCGTTTTATGCCTCCCCGCTGCGCGATGATGGCTATGACATTGCCGATTACTACTCCATCCACCCGGATTACGGCACGATGGAGGACTTCGAGGAGCTCGTCGCCGAGCTCCACGCGCGCGGCATGAGGCTGATGACGGACTTGGCGTTCAACCACACTTCCACCGATCACCCGTGGTTCCAGGCCTCGCGCACCGATCCGGAAGGGCCGTACGGTGATTACTACGTGTGGGGCGATGATCCCCTGCGCTACCCAGAGATCCGCATCATTTTCACCGATACGGAAACCTCGAATTGGGCGTGGGATCCGGAGCGCAAGCAGTACTACTTCCACCGCTTTTACTCGCACCAGCCGGACCTGAACTATGACAACCCGAAGGTCCACGAGGAAGTGTTCAAGATCCTCTCCTTCTGGCTGGACAAGGGCGTGGACGGCTTCCGCCTCGATGCCATTGCATACCTCTACGAGCGCGATGGGCTGGGCGGCGAGTCCCTGCCGGAAACAGTCGAGTTTGTGGAAAGAATCCGCGCTTTCATTGACGAGAACTATCCCGAGGCCATCATGATCGCGGAGGCCAACCAGCCGCCGCAAGACACCATGGAGTTCTACGGCACGGGCAATCGCTTCCACATGGTGTTCAACTTCCCCGTCATGCCGCGGCTCTACCAGGCCCTTGCACTGGGTGACGCCACACCGGTCTACGAGATCATGGCGGAGCTTCCGGAGCTGCCCCAGGGATGCCAGTGGGGCACCTTCCTGCGCAATCACGACGAGCTAACGCTGGAGATGGTCAACGAGGACCAGCGCGCCATCATGTACGAGCACTTTCTGCCGGATGATCAGATGCGCGCTCACGTGGGTATCGCGCGGCGGCTCGCCCCGCTGTTGGGCAACGACTACCGCAAGATTGAGCTCTTCTATTCCCTCCTCATGACGCTACCGGGCGCGCCTTTCTTGTATTACGGCGATGAGATTGGCATGAACGACGCCCCCGAGCTGCCCGACCGCGATGCTGTCCGCACCCCTATGCAGTGGGAGCCGGGCGAGGGCGCAGGTTTCAGTACATCCGCTCAGACGCGCCGCCCCATCGTTGGCGGGATTGGTATTTCGGTGGAGGAGCAGCTTGCCGACGACTCCTCGATCCTCCACCGCATTCGCAGCCTCATCCAGCAACGCAAGGCGCATCCGGAACTCGGCACCGCGCCTTTCGAGGCGGTGGAGACCGGCCACGCGGGCGTGCTGGGATTCCAGCGCGGTGAATTATTGTGCTTGCACAACTTCACCGAAGAAGCCGTAGACTTAGGACCAGTCGAACTGGGACCCTTCGGTTATGCCTGGCTTCCGGTGGAGGCTTAACGGTCTTTTAACGAAAACGGTAAACAGAACATGAACAGTCGATGTATTGTGCTGTAACTTTTGAGGTTTTTTAGCGTTTTATGACCAATTAAAGATACATAATGCCTGTTTGCCGAGGTCACCGGCCTTTAGCGCACAATTGGCACCATTACCTTTCGGGACTATCGTCAACCGCGGTTAGCTCGCAGTCGTCGCGCCACCCCTTTGGCCCCGACACGCTGACCCCTCTTTGCAGATTATTGCCCTAGTCCTGAAAGGGATCACGCTCGTGTCAGCGACTCTTATCATCTTGGCCATCGTGGTCATCACGGCACTGGCCTTCGACTTCACCAACGGTTTCCACGACACAGCCAACGCTATGGCGACGTCGATTGCCACCGGCGCACTGAAGCCGTTCACCGCCGTTGCCATTTCCGCCCTCCTCAACCTCATCGGCGCATTCCTCTCCGTCAATGTGGCCGCCACCGTGGCCAAGGGAATCGTCAACCTTGACCAGTACGATGTCTCCGTCCCCGCCGACGGCGACGCCCTGCTCATGGTCGTCTTCACCGGCCTCATCGGCGGCATCACCTGGAACCTATTTACCTGGCTCCTTGGTATGCCGTCTTCATCCTCCCACGCCCTCTTTGGTGGCCTCATCGGCGCTGCCTTCGCAGCCCTGGGCACCGGCGGCGTGGCGTGGTCCTCCATTGCCGGCAAGATCATCATCCCGGCTATTGCCTCCCCACTCATCGCCGCTCTGGTTTCCGCCTGCGGTACCGCCCTGGTGTACTGGGTGACCAACACCATCCCGAGCAAGGTCAAAAACGAGCACTTCCGCCACGGCCAGATCGTGACCGCCTGCCTCGTATCCCTGGCCCACGGCACCGGTGACGCACAGAAGACGATGGGCGTTATCTTCCTTGCCCTCGTTGCCGCTGGCGAGGCCAACTCCGATTCCCGCATCCCGACCTGGGTCATCGTGGCCTGTGCCGTCGCGATTGCCGCCGGCACCATGTCGGGCGGCTGGCGCGTCATCCGCACCCTGGGCAAGGGGCTGGTTGAGATTGAGTCCCCGCAGGGCATGGCCGCTGAGGCCACCTCCGCCGCCATCATCCTAACCTCCGCCACCGGCGGTATGGCGCTGTCCACCACCCACGTGTCCACCGGTTCCATCCTGGGTACCGGCCTGGGCCGCAAGGGGGCGAAGGTTCGCTGGGGCGTCGCCATGCGCATGGTGGCCGCGTGGCTCATCACCCTTCCGTGCGCCGCCTTCGTCGGCTTCGTTACATGGTGGATTGCCAACGGCGTTGGCGCAGCCACCAACACCATGGTGGGTGCCATCGTTGACCTGATCATCCTGCTGGGAATGGTCGCCCTCATCCTCCTGCGCGCTCGCCGCAACCCGGTTGACGCTAATAACGTCAACGACGACTGGGACGAGGACTCCGAGTCCGTCGACTCCTCGATGTCTCACCGCGAAAAGGTCGCCGCAGGCGTTTCGACCGGCAACGCCCCCGGCGCCGCAGACGCCGTCAATGATGTGGTCAAGTCCCACACCGCCAACAAGGACAACTAAGGATTCCAATCATGACCGCAATGGAAATCGTCACCGCCCTCATCCGTGTGGCTGCACTAGCTCTCGCCTTCGGCGCGGGCATCCCGCTCCTCTTCGCTTTGGGCATGCGCTGTATGACCGGCGACCCCATCCGCAACGCCGAAGGCGTCGTCGTTGATGACACCGCAGCCTCACCCCAAATGAAGATGCTTGGCTGGACGGTATACGCCGTTCTTGGCTTCGTCATCCTTATCGCTATCACATGGATTGCAAAGGACTCCATCGCCCACTACTTCGGCTGGGAGCCTTTTGCCGGAATCGCTGGCGGACACTAAGCCCCTAACACCCCTCCCACCGACAGCACCGACAGCCCCGTCGCCCTACACGGCGGGGCTGTCTTTTTGTCTTTATTAATTCTCCCCCGCGGTGGGAAGCTCATGAGTGTCCCTGGTCACACATCAGCCAAGGTAAACAAAAAGTTAACTTAACTTGAAATCTATGTAGCGTTTTGGGCGTTTACGCGATATAGTTGGTGAATCCCAACGGTACGGTACCCCGTACCTTTACTACGAGAGGCAAAAAAGGGGCGAGCAAGAATGAATACTATTTCCGGCTTTATTTCCACCATTGCTAACACATTCAAGACCGCCACCGGCACCGGTCTTGACACCATTACCGCTGCACCCATTGCAGCACAGGTGGCAGAAGATCTACTCAAGCACGATCTCATTCCGGCAACCCATACCGACATCGAGGAAAGCTTCGCCGCCCTCACGGGCGACTTCCCCCGGGAAGGCGACCTTGCCGAGGTAGAACTTTTCCTCGACAGCTTCGGATGGCTTGCATAAAATCCTTCACCAAACCCCGTCCCCATGGGCGGGGTTTTCTCATGCGACCACCCTTCAAACGGCGCATTTCGCGCCCACTACACTGTCAGCCATGCACCCAACACGCCGTTTGCGAGGATTCCCTCATCTTTTCCACCGCCCCTCACCTGCCCGAACGTAAAATGTGAGCGAAATCACCCGTGCGCCGCTATACATTCCTATACAAAACTTCTCTACACTGCCAAACATGACTATTTCCTCACATTTGTCGGAGCTTGACTCCCTGAGCGCCGACACCACCGCAGGCAAGATCGCTGAACTGAAGAGGCGTCGCGAAGCAGCGGCGCAGCCCATGGGCGAGAAAGCCCACGAAAAGGTCCACGCCCAAGGCCGCCTCACCGCACGTGAGCGCTTGGACTATCTCCTCGACGAGGGCTCCTTCGTCGAGACCGATATGCTCGCCGTGCACCGCACCACGGACTTCGGCATGGGCAAGAAGCGCCCACTGACCGATGGCATCGTCACCGGCTGGGGCACCATCGACGGCCGCGAGGTCTGCATTTTCTCCCAGGACGGAACCGTCTTTGGTGGCGCACTCGGTGAGGTCTACGGCGAGAAGATGATCAAGATCATGGAGCTGTCCATCACCACCGGCCGCCCGCTAATCGGCCTATACGAGGGTGCCGGCGCCCGCATCCAGGACGGCGCCGTGTCCCTGGACTGGATTGCCAAGACCTTCTACCAGAACGTCAAGGCTTCCGGCATCGTCCCGCAGATCTCCGTCATCATGGGCGCGTGCGCCGGCGGCAACGCCTACTCCCCTGCCCTGACTGATTTCGTGGTGATGGTGGACAAGAAGTCCAAGATGTTCGTCACCGGACCAGACGTCATCAAGACCGTCACCGGCGAAGAAGTCAGTCAAGAAGAACTCGGCGGCGCGGGCGTCCACATGCACAAAGCAGGAACCTCGCACTACACCGCCGCCAGCGACGAGGAAGCCCTGGATTGGGTCCACGACTTGCTGACCTACCTTCCCTCCAATAACCGCCAGCTGACCCCGGTTGAGCCCTACGAAGACCTGGGCGAAGAAACCGCCGACGACCTCATGCTGGATGAGATCATCCCGGATTCCCCAAACCAGCCCTATGACGTCAAGGAGGTCATCGAGGCCCTCACCGATGACGGTGACTTCCTGGAGATCCAGGCCGACCGCGCCGATAACGTGGTCACCGCCTTCGGACGCATCGAGGGCCGCACTGTTGGTTTCGTTGCCAACCAGCCCCAGGTCTTCGCCGGCTGCCTCGACATCGATTCTTCCGAGAAGGCCGCCCGCTTCGTGCGCACCTGCGATGCCTTCAACATCCCCATCATCATGCTTGTCGACGTCCCCGGCTTCCTCCCCGGCGCAGACCAAGAACACGACGGCATCCTGCGCCGCGGCGCCAAGCTGCTCTACGCCTACGCCGAAGCCACCGTTCCCAAGATCACCGTCACCCTGCGCAAGGCATACGGCGGCGCCTACTGCGTGATGGGCTCCAAGGGGCTGGGCGCGGACATCAACCTGGCATGGCCCACCGCCCAGATCGCGGTCATGGGTGCAGCAGGTGCCGTCGGTTTTATCTATCGCAAAGAGATCAAGGCAGCCCATGAGAAAGGCCTCGACGTGACGGAACTGACCAAATCCTTCGAGCGCGAATACGAAGATCACATGCTCAACCCGTATAAGGCAGCAGAGCGCGGGCTTATCGACGCCGTCATTCTCCCCTCCGAAACCCGTAGTGCAATCGCTAAAAACCTGCGCTTCTTCACGGACAAGAATGTCGCGCGCCCATCGCGCAAGCACGGAAACATCCCGCTCTAGGCCGTGCTCGGATCGAGCACAGATTAGTGCAGCAGAAGCACTGTATTACACTAGTGTTCCATGACTGACTTGAAGACGACCGCTGGCAAGATCGAGGACCTGAGCGCCAAGCTCACCGAGTCCCGGGCGCCGCAGGGAGAAGTCCCGGCAGCCCGCAGCGCCATCGAGGCGCTCTTTGACGCCGGCTCCTTCGTGGAGACCGACGCCCTTGCTCGCCACCGCTCCACCGAGTTCGGCCGCGAGCACATCCGCCCCTACACCGATGGTGTCGTCACCGGCTTCGGCACCGTGGATGGCCGCAAGGTCTGCGCCTATGCGCAGGACGCCTCATTGTTCGACGGCACCATGGGCGAGGTCTATGGCGAAAAGGTCACCAAGCTCTACGACCTGGCCATTAAGACCGGCGTGCCCATCGTCGCGCTCGTTGCCAGCGATAAGCCCCGCGCCCAGGAGGGCATCGTCTCCTCCGCCATGCAGGCCCGCATCCTCGCCCGCGCCACCACCGCCTCCGGCCTCATCCCGCAGATCACGGCGGTTTACGCGGAGTCCAAGGAGGCCTCGCTCGTGGCCGCGTTGTCCGATGTGGTCATCGCTCCCGACGGCGACGTGCAGGCGGACGGGGAGCACGAGGTGAGCGTCGCCAAGCGCGTGCTCTCCTATCTGCCCTCCAATAACCGTGCCGCGGCGCCCCGCACCGAGGCCACCATCGTTGCGGGGTCGGTGGAAGAGAACATCAGCGAGGCCGACCACGCGCTCGATACCCTCGTGGGCGATGACGGCACCGTGGATCTCGCCGACGTGGTCACCGCTACCTGTGAGGATGTTTTCGAGCTCGGCGCCCGGGTGCGCGGGGTCTTCACCGGCTTCGGCCGCGTGGAGGGACGCACGGTGGGCATCATCGCCAACCGCGACTCTCTCGATGCCGCAGCCGCCGCCAAGGCCGCGCGTTTCATTCGCCTGTGCGATGCCTTCAACACCCCCATCGTCGAGTTCGTCGACTCCCCGGCTCTGGATGTGGAGAAGGCAGCGTTGGCCAAGCTCGTGCATGCTTATGCTGCGGCGAGCGTGGGCAAGATCAGCGTGATCGTGCGCCGCGCGCACGGCACCGGCTACATCGCTTTCGGTTCCAAGGAGCTCGGTGCGGACCTGTCCTATGCGTGGCCGACGGCCGAGATCGCCGTGGCCGATGCCCCTGAACTGGCCGCTGAGCTGGAGCTGAGTGAGGACGAGGCCGCAGCCTACCTCACCCCGTACCAAGCCGCTGAGCGCGGTCTCGTCGATTCCGTTATTACCCCGGCAGCCACGCGCGGTTCCCTCATTGAGGGACTGCGCCTGCTGGATCGCAAGATTATTCCGACCCTGCCGAAGAAACACGGCAATATCGTTTTGTAGAGGTTTCCCCATGACCGCTTCCCTGTTTACCGTTCTCAACGGCAACCCCACCGACGCTGAGGTGGCGGCCCTGACCACGGTGCTCAGCCAGCTCGACTCCGAGGCGCGTGCCAAGGCCGCCGATACCCGCTCCGAGCGCGACCTGTGGGGCCAGCCGGGCGACGTGTTTAACCCGTCCGCCTTCCGCAACGTCCGCTACTACTAAGCACATGCGCCTGGTTCTGGCTTCTCAGTCCCCGTCCCGCCTGTCCATCCTGCGGGGTGCGGGCGTGGAACCCGTCATTGCCCCGGCCCACGTGGATGAGCGGGCCATCGAGGAGCGCCTGGCGGGTGCTGAGCCCGCCGAGATCGTCTGCGCACTCGCCACGGCCAAGGCAGAGGCCATTGCCCCGGACTATCCCGAGGACGTCGTGGTGGGCGGGGATTCCATGCTGCTTCTCGACGGCTCCCTCCAAGGCAAACCCCACACCCCCGAGGCCACCGTAGAGCGCTGGCACGCGCAGGCAGGACGCGCCGCGGAGCTCATCACCGGCCACTGCGTGCTGCGCGGCGAGGAGCGCTTCGTGGAGGCCTCGCGCACGACGGTGCACTTTGCGGAAGCTACTGCCGCCGATATCGAGGCCTATGCCCGCACCGGCGAGCCGCTGGAATGCGCCGGCGCCTTTACCTTGGAGGCCCTTGGCGGCTGGTTCATCGACCGCATTGAGGGCGATCCTTCCTCCGTCATCGGGCTTTCGCTGCCGGTGCTGCGCCGCGCGCTGTATTCCTTTGGGCTCAACGTTTCTGACTTCTGGGCCCAGTCCTAATTCGGGGCGAGCCCTTCTAGTTGCGGGTGAATCCATCCAGCTGCGGGCGAACCTTTCTAGGTTCGCCCCCTCGCTGCCACATGGCTAGAGTGGGACGGCATGGAAATGAAAGATATGCTCGCTCCCCCGCCCATCAAGCTGCCGGCCGATCCGGGTGCTGACAGCACCTCCGATCTCACCGCGGGAATCGTGGCCCATCCGGATTCCGCGCTGCTGTGGGCGCTGCTGGCGGAGCAAGAACTAGACAAGCACAAGGGCGCTGAGCCCACCGCTTTCATCACCGCCTACGCCTATGCGCGCACCGGCTACCACCGCAGCCTCGACCGCCTGCGCGGCAATGGTTGGAAGGGCTGGGGCCCTGTCCCCTTCTCCCACGAACCCAACCAAGGCGTGCTGCGCGCGATTGCCGCACTGGGCCATGCTGCGAAGGCCATCGGTGAGGACGCGGAGTATGACCGCATCCGCCAGATGCTTTCCGACGCCGACCCCGAGTCCGTCGCCACGCTGCTGGACTAAGCAGCCAGTAGCGCCGTTGCGCGCTGGCCCGCCTCCCCCCGGTCCGCCACGTGGTTCTAGTCAACTGGTTCTACTCAAAAGGTTTAGCTGGGGGCAGGTGAACCATCCAGGTGCCCAAAGAAGGTTTGTTTGGGGCACATGAACCTTCTGAGCCGAACCATATGACTGGAACCATCCGTGGCAGCTAGCGGACCTCTCAGACGGGCACGGCGCATTACGTACAAAAATCCCGCGGACCTCGAATACTGAGGCCGCGGGATTAATCTGTCTGCTCTAAAGCAGCGCAGGGATTGGTATGCGATTAAGCCTTGTCGCCGTCTGCCTTAGCAACAAGATCACCGGTGTTCTGCGCGGTGCGGATGTTCGCCACGAAGAACTCCAGGATCAAACGGAATTGGATGACATAGAGAAGGAACGCGATTCCACCGCCGATCACGGCACCGAGGAACGCGACGATTCCGATGCCAAAGCCCTCAGCGAAAAACGCGAAGGAGAAGAGGATCGCTCCTACCCAGCAGACTGCTGACAAAATGACGAGCAGCATGTAGATGAAGGAGGAGAACTTCAGGGTGACAAAACTGCTGAAGGAGAAATCAAACAGCGCCTTGAAGAAGCCCGTGCTCTTAGAAGAACCACCGTTCTGTGCGGCCTGCTGCGGGTACTGATTGTTCTGCGGAGAGGCAGCAAAGGGCGAGTTCTGCTGGCCGAATCCCTGCTGCTCCTGTGCCCCGAAGCCCTGCTGGCCCTGGGAGCCGAAGCCCTGGTTCTGCTGCTGGTAGCTACCAAAACCGGACGTGGAGTTGGAGTGAGAAGCCTGGGCGCCGAAGCCATCACCAGACTGCTGCCCAAAACCCTGGCTCTGGTTGGGTTCTGCCTGCGCAGTGCCGCCAAAGCCGTCGTTGCCAAAGCCGCTGTTGCCGTAACCGTGGTTGCCGTAGCCCTGATTCGAGTTCGTCGACTCAGCGGAGTGCTCGGCACCAGCACTGCTATCGGAGTTGTAGGAAGCGTAGGAGGCACCAAAAGAGTCGTGGTTAGCGCGGGTGTCATGGCTTTCAGACTTGTTGTCAGATGACTCCGTGTTGGCAGAACCAGAGGCGGACTCAGACGCAGCAAAGCTGGAGCCAAAAGTGCTGTCCTTGGCCTCACCTTCAGACTCCGGCTGCGAATTCTGGGAAGACGCGCTTCCGAACGAGGAGGTCTCAGCGGAGCTCTCGGAGTAATCGCCGTAGCCAGCCTGGCCGCCCCAGCCGAAGTTGGAGTTCTGTCCCTGGCTGTTCCACCCAGAAGCAGAATTATCGCTGCCGGACTGGGAGCTACCGTAGCCGCCAAAGCTACCGAAGCTGTTGTTCCCAGCGTTGTCGCTGTGGGAACCGTGAGCGTTGTAGTCGCCAGCGTTGTTATCGCTCTTGTCGCCGTTCTCACCAAACTGGTTGGGGTTCGTCATAGCTTTTAGACCTTTCGGAGAATCATTGATTTTCGCAGTGCGCTACAGCACGATACTGTCATAAATTTTTTACCCCACCGAACGTACCTGAGATCTTGCTCACCGGCAGCGCGAGTTAGGCAAATGCACCCCAGAAAACGACAGTTTCCCCCGCCACGGCAGGGGAAACTCAACAGGATTAGTGCGAAATAAATCGCTTAAGCGTGCTTGGCCTCCACGCGCTTGATGGCCTCAGCAGCCACCTTCTCCTGGATGCCCATGTCCAGCTCAGAGGTGAAGCCCACGCAGGAGCAGTTGATCTCACCAAGGACGTAGGTGTCTTCGCCGTTTTCGCCGTCAGCCAGCATGAAGTCCGCGGTCCAGATCAGCGGGATGTTGTCACCGCCGAGCTTCTCTGCGATGACCGGGCGAACGTCAGCGAACATATCGACGAGCTCCTGCCACTCCTCCGGCTTTTGGTAGGTGTACTTGGCGCCGGAGAACAGGGTGGCGGAGAAGGCGTCGCCGCCCTCGGCCGGCTTCTTGTGCACCACGAAGACCGGGTCCGGGCCCACGAGAAGAATACGAATCTCACCCTCGACGATGCGCGGCATGAAGCGCATGTCCACGAGCATGCCGTTGTCACCCACGATGTACTGATCACAGAAGTCCATGAACTCGCCAAGCTCGCGCTCCTCGGTGTGGTTGTCCACAGCCTCGGTGCACTTGATCTTGGTGTCGAGTGACAGAGCCGTGCCCGGCTCGACGGACTCGGCCAGCTTCTCGTCGGCAAGGCGCACGCGCCAGATGCCGGAGCCGGTGGAGCCGCGGTTCTGCTTAAGCACGCGCTCGCCGTAGGACAGGGAGGTCGGGAAGGTGTTGTGGAAGGACTCAACGTCGTAGTAGGCGGCGGTATCGGACGGGACCAGGTCGGTGTCGTTGAGCTTGACCAGGGCATCCTTGGCGCCGTAGGCCATCATCTCGTACGGGGTGGACATGCCGACCAGGCCAGCGTCGGACAGCTTGGAGAGCAGGTCAAAGTAGCCCTTTTCACCGCCCGGGATGTTGCCCGGGTTCACGCGGGAGATGTAGGCATCAAAATTCTCGGATACATACTCGAAGAGCTTCTCGGACCACTCAGGGCGGTAGAACACGACCTCTGCATGCCAGCCTGCATCCTTGATGCAGTCGACGATTGGCATGGTGTCCTTACGGTGTCCGTTGATCTGCTTATCGGATCCGCCCTCAACCTCGAAGACGACGATTGCTTTGTGCACAGTGATTCCCTTCCACTAGGGGGTTAGTGAGTGTCACTTCTTAAAATAACCCAGGTTGGACCCTCGCGCTCACCTAGAAAAGCACCCCCGAAAAGGCATAAAAAGCAAGCGTACCGCACTTTTTGGCCGCTGACCTGCACGCTTGTTATAACCAGTGAACGTGCAGCAGCGCTAACTGCAGAAGAAATGTATCCAACACCACAAATACGCCTCCCTCGTGACCACATGTCCGCCCAGCACGCTAGAGTTGAACCGAACGTTCCCCCTCAACGAGAAAGGCAGGTGGACCGTGGCCGAATTCGACCCGAATCCCCCTTTCCAGGAATACGCGCACCCTGAGCGCCTCGTGTCCGCACCGTGGCTGTCCGCGCGACTGGGCATCAACGGCCTCCACGTCATCGAGGTTGATGAGGACTCACTCCTCTACGACATCGGCCACATCCCCACCGCGATCCGCATCAACGTCCAAACTGAGCTGCTCGACAGCACAGCGAGGGACATTATCAGCGCAGAGGATTTCACCGCACTCCTCCGCTCCAAGGGTATTGAGCGCGACGACACCGTCGTCCTCTACGGCGACAAGTCCAACTGGTGGGCTGCTTTCGCGCTGTGGGTCTTCGAGCTCTACGGCCACGAGGACGTGCGGCTTCTCGACGGTGGACGGGACGCCTGGATGTCCGAAGAACGCGACACCTCCTTCATGGTCCCCGAGCCTTCTGCTTCCTCCTACCCGGAGGTTTCCCGCGAGGAATCCTCGCGCATTTTCGTCGACGAGCTGCGTGACTCCTCCGCCACGGTGGTTGACACCCGCAGCCCAGAGGAGTTCTGTGGCGAGGCCGCCCACAAGACCGGGGCCGGTGAGTCCGCCTACGGCACCACAATGACCCACGGCCACATTCCCGGCGCCATCAACCTCGAGTGGGACCGCGCGATTTACCCGAACGGCTGCTTCCGCGCGCTGAGCGAGTTGAAGGTCAACTACGGCGAGCTCGAGCCAGCAACGGAGACCGTCCTTTACTCCCACGTCGGAGCCCAGGCTGCGCACACCTGGTTCGTCCTCAAGTACCTGCTCGGATTCGAGGCACCCCGTGTCTACGACGGCTCGTGGGCAGAATGGGGCAACATGGTTCGCATGCCCGTTGAGCGCTAGCAACACGCCGATATAAGCCCGCATCCGCGCTGGTGCGGGTTTATTTTTTGACACGAAACCAAGATGTGAAGGTATCCTCATGTTTTGGTGTGCAAGAATAGTACGCAGTCCTATCACAAATCATGGAGGAGGGTTCCTGCCGTGGCAGTTGAAACCAAGAACATCACCAAGGTCCTCGTGGCCAACCGCGGTGAGATTGCGGTCCGTGTTATCCGCGCGGCTCGCGACGCCAACATTGCATCCGTAGCGGTCTACGCCGAGCCCGATGCCGATGCCCCATTCGTCACGCTTGCCGACGAAGCCTTTGCACTCGGCGGCCAGACTTCCGCGGAGTCATACCTCGACTTCGGCAAGATTCTCGACGCCGCCTCCAAATCCGGCGCCGACGCTATCCACCCCGGCTACGGCTTCCTCTCCGAGAACGCCGAGTTTGCTCAGGCCGTCATCGACGCCGGCCTGATCTGGATCGGCCCATCCCCGGAATCCATCGCGGAACTGGGTGACAAGGTCACCGCCCGCCACATCGCAGAGCGCGCTGATGCTCCTATGGCACCGGGCACCAAGGATCCCGTCGCCAGTGCAGAAGAAGTCGAAGCCTTCGCCGATGAGCACGGCCTCCCCGTTGCCATCAAGGCCGCCTTCGGCGGCGGTGGCCGCGGCATGAAGGTCGCGCACACCCGCGAGGAGATCAAGGACCTCTTCGAATCCGCCACCCGCGAGGCCGTTACCGCTTTCGGCCGCGGAGAGTGCTTCGTCGAGCGCTACCTGGATAAGGCCCGCCACGTCGAGGCCCAGGTCCTCGCCGACCAGCACGGCAACGTCGTCGTCATGGGCACCCGTGACTGCTCCCTGCAGCGCCGCTTCCAGAAGCTCGTCGAGGAGGCTCCTGCCCCCTTCCTTACCGATGAGCAGCGTGCTTCCATCCATGAATCCGCCAAGCGCATCTGCCGCGAGGCCGGCTACTACGGCGCCGGTACCGTGGAGTACCTCGTAGGTGCGGACGGACTCATCTCCTTCCTCGAGGTCAACACCCGCCTCCAGGTGGAGCACCCCGTTACTGAGGAGACCACCGGCTTCGACCTGGTGCGCGAGCAGTTCCGCATTGCTGAGGGGCGTGAGCTCTCCATCTCCGAGGATCCCGCCCCGCGCGGCCACGCGATCGAGTTCCGCATCAACGGCGAGGACGCCGCCGCGGGCTTCATGCCGGCTCCTGGAACCGTCGTCACCTACTCCGAGCCTTCCGGTCCGGGTGTGCGCATGGATTCCGGCGTGCGCGAAG
Organism: Corynebacterium sp. c25Ua_47; assembly: GCF_039907205.1. Taxonomy (NCBI): domain Bacteria; kingdom Bacillati; phylum Actinomycetota; class Actinomycetes; order Mycobacteriales; family Corynebacteriaceae; genus Corynebacterium; species Corynebacterium sp. c25Ua_47. The sequence goes on from NZ_JASBOH010000005.1 coordinate 30,270, forward strand.
GTTCCGTTATTGGCGGCCAGTTCGACTCCATGCTGGCCAAGCTCATCGTCTGGGGACCGGATCGTGCCACCGCCATCGCGCGCGCACGCCGCGCCCTGGCTGAGTACCGCATCGAGGGCCTGCCCACCGTTATCCCCTTCCACCAGGCCATCCTCACCGATCCCGCCTTCACCGCCGAGGACGGCAACTTCACGGTCTACACCAAGTGGATCGAGGAAGAGTGGGTCAACGAGCTTCCCGCATACACCGACCCCGCCGAAGCACCCGAGGACGAGGAACAGGAAGCTTCCCAGAAGTTCGTCGTCGAGGTGGGCGGCCGCCGCATCGAGGTGGCTTTGCCGGGCAACCTGCTCTTGGGCGGTGGTAGCAAGCGCAAGAAGTCGAAGAAGCGTCGTGGCAAGGGAGCGTCGGCAAGCGTGTCCGGTGACACCGTGACCGCACCGATGCAGGGCAGCGTCATCAAGGTCGCCGTCGAGGAAGGCCAGGAAGTGGAAGAGGGCGAGGTCGTCGTCGTCCTCGAGGCCATGAAGATGGAAAACCCCGTCAAGGCCCACAAGTCCGGCACCGTGGCCGACCTCAAGGTATCCACCGGCACGCAGATCAACAAGGGCGAGCCGATTCTGGAGATCAAGTAGTTCGCTAACGCTTCCCTGCCGACAGAGAGCAGTACAAAACTGCTAGAAACCTTGCCTCGATTAGCACAGTTAATTACTCTATGAGGTGATACCCCGGTGGAGCTCTGCTCTGGGTCACTGACCTGCTGAGTACTACTTACCGGGGTGCTGACTTGTCGCTCCGGGGGGATGCAGCAGTGGCGCATCAGGATAGCCAGTGGATTACGCAATGGCTCTCAACACCGCGCTGGGAGCCATTTCTTCATGCTGCTCATCAAGACGGCGAAGCCGCATTAGCACTATATGAATGGAACATCAGCGTCGCGATGGCATTTCTCCACGACGCCTCACACGCCGAAGTTCTGCTCAGAAACTCTTATAACACTGTTTTGGAACGGTGGTGGCTGGGGGACCAGCATTGGCTTATAGATCCCAAGTCACCAGTGAATGCACCTCTCCACCGAATGCGCGACGGAGTACAAATAGATTCGAACGATAAGAACCGGCAATCAATAGCGGAAGCTCTGCGACGCAATCATACGAAGCATGTCAGTCCAGGAGCTTTAGTCGCCGAGCTCCCCTTTGGATTCTGGCGCCACTTAACAGACGCAGCTCATGAGCAATTGTTGTGGATTCCTGCGCTGCACAAGGCATTTGAGCCGCACACACGCCGCAAGGAAGTCGAACAACATCTAGCGCGAATCAATCGCGTCAGAAACCGCGCGGCCCACAATGAGCCATTCATAAGCTCACGACGTCGCAGGGAGGCTATTCACGCCTTCCGCTCGATCTTGAAAGTCGAGGAGTTACTGAACCCGCGAGTTACACGCCACACCACCGCCACGAGTACTCTTCTCTGGACCATAGAGAATCCACCAACGCCCCTCGAGCCACTCTGTGAGTAGCTAAATTCAGAGATCAAGTAGCCTCGAAAGGCATGAGCGTTAACGATTCCGAGTTCGGCGTACGGTTGGCCAAGGAGCACGACCGTACCTACCTCTCCCGTCTCCTTTTCCTCGCCGATGTCCTCGGTGACGAGGACGCCCATATCGGGGATTTCCACACACCTGACGTGGGAATGTACGTCGATGAATGGTCCCCGCACGTCGACGGCGGCGTCATCGCAGTCTCCAGCCACCGCGTTCCCGTCGGTGGTGCGTGGCTGCGCTATTACACCACTGAAGCGAAGGGCGCTGCCTACACCGGCAACCCCGAGGCAGATCCTTTTGATGAGTCCCAGTGGGCCACCGACCTAGATCCGGAGGAAATCCCCGAGCTCTTCATTGCTGTGGAGTCCCGCTACAGGGGCCTCGGCGCTGGACGACGCCTCCTGCGCAACACCTGCGACCTGGCCGAAGCCCAAGAGGCTCCTGCGGTATCGCTGTGGATTGAGCCGGAGAACAGCGGTGCCCGCAAGCTATATGAATCCGAGGGCTTCGTCGACATCGACATCCCGGGCCGCCCGGATGCCCACGTAATGCTCAAGCGCTTCTAGTACGCAAAGCGACAAAAAGTATCGACTATACTCGACAGTTCCTCGGTTTCTTCGAAAGGTGTCGACTATACTCGACACCTTCGTCGGCGCGCCGACGGCAGCGCCAAGAGCGACATTGCTCACCCGCCTATAACCTAGGTCGGGTCACAACGACCGTTTCCGTAGAACGCTGCACGTATCTTCGCGAAACGCGACTAGCTTCTTCGCTCCCCTAACACATCGCTCCCCTAACAACGCGCAACGTCTGCATGCCTCCATCGAGATGCTGGAGGCATCTGACAAAAGGCGCCTGGCAAAAGGCATCAGTCAAAAGGCGTTTTCACGGCTAAAAACGCCTTTTACTCAGGGCAGATGGCGTTTTTAGACCCAAAGATGCCTTCTACCAGATGCCTTTTGCGAGACACCCTCCTGACTTAGGCCAATGCAGTGCGGAAAAATCCTACCCCACCGCCGAAAACCACCGGTGAGCAGCGCCAAGAATGACGCTGCTCACCCATCCACGACCTAAGTCGACTTTTAGTTGATAACGGCGATGAGATCGCCGCCCTCAACCTTGGTGGCGACGCCAATGGCGACGCGCTCGATGGTGCCATCCTTGGTGGCGGAGATGGAGGCTTCCATCTTCATGGCCTCGATGACGGCGATCTGGTCGCCGGCCTTGACCTCGTCGCCAGGCTTGGCGGTCGGGTTCACCACGCCGGCAAACGGTGCGGCCACGTGGCCTTCGTTGGACGGGTCAGCCTTTTCCACGGTGGCGACGGTGGACTCGACGTTGTTGTCGCGCACCTTGAGCGGGCGGATCTGGCCGTTGACGTTGAGCACAACGTTGCGGATGCCCTTCTCGTCCGGCTCACCCATCGCGTCAAGACGCAAGGTAATGGGCTTGAGATCTGCACGGTCGTTGGAGCCCTCCGGGAAGTGGTGAACAATGTAGTCCTTACCTTCTTCCAGACCGTAGAAGAAGACGGTGTCCGTCAGCGCCTCGGTGTTGCCGTAGGTGCGGCGGAACTCGTTGAACTCTTCGAACTGCTTCGGGAAGAGCAGGCGGTTGAGGGAAGCACGGCGCTCGGTGGAATCATCCGAAGTCAGGTGTGCCTTCTCCTCTTCAGGGACGGGCTTGACGGTGACGTCGCCAGGCGCGCGGCCCTCCAGGACCTTGTCGCGCAGCGGCGGCCAGCCACCCGGAGGCGTACCGAGCTCACCGCGCAGGAAGGCGATGACGGAATCCGGGATGTCGTACTTGGTGGGGTTGGCCTCGAAGTCAGCTGGGTCCACGCCAGCACCCACGAGGTGCAGGGCGAGGTCACCAACCACCTTGGAGGACGGGGTCACCTTGGTCGGGCGGCCGAGCATCTCATTCACCGCAGCGTAGGTGTCCTCGATGATTTCGAAGCGGTCCTCCAAGCCCAGCGCGGTAGCCTGTGCGCGCAGGTTGGACAGCTGTCCACCCGGAATCTCGTGGCGGTACACGCGGCCGGTCGGGCCAGGAATTCCCTTCTCGAACGGATGGTAGAGCTGACGCACTGCCTCCCAGTAGGGCTCCAAGTCGGAGACTGCCTTGAGGGAGATACCGGTGTCACGCGAAGAGTTCGAGAACGCCGCGATGATGGCGGACAGCGAAGGCTGAGAGGTGGTTCCCGCCAGCGGTGCGGAGGCGCCGTCGACGATGTCGGCACCAGAAAGCGCTGCCGCGTAGTAGGTAGCCAACTGGCCACCGGCGGTGTCGTGCGTGTGCACGTGAACCGGCAGGTCGAATTCCTTGCGCAGAGCCATAACCAGCTTGGATGCGGACTCCGGACGCAGCAGGCCCGCCATGTCCTTGATAGCCAGGACGTGGGCACCGGTGTTGACGATCTCTTCGGCCAGCTTGAGGTAGTAATCCAGCGTGTAGAGCTTCTCATCCGGGGAGCACATGTCACCGGAGTAGGCCATGGCAACCTCGGCCACGGTGGTGTTGGTCTCCAGGACGGCGTCGATAGCCGGGCGCATCTGGGTGACGTCGTTCAGCGCATCAAAGATGCGGAAGACATCCACGCCGGACTTGGCAGCCTCCTGCACGAAGCCGGTGCACACATCGTTGGAGTACGGCGAATAACCCACGGTATTGCGGCCGCGCAGCAGCATCTGGATGTTCTGGTTTGGCATAGCCTCGCGCAGCAGGTCCAGGCGGACCCACGGGTCCTCCTTGAGGAAGCGCATGGCCACGTCGTAGGTGGCGCCACCCCATGCCTCCACGGAGTAGAGTTCCGGGGTCATGCGGGCCACGGCTTCCGCCGCGGTGACCAGAGCAGTGCCGCGTACGCGGGTGGCCAGCAGGGACTGGTGAGCATCGCGGAAGGTGGTATCGGTGACGGCCAAGGCGTCCTGCTTGCGGATCTTCTCCGCCCACTTCTTCGGGCCCAGCTCCAGCAAGTCGTCACGGGAACCGCGCGGCAGCTCGGAGTTAAAGTCCAGATCCGGCAGCTTATCGAAGGGACGCAGGGTGGTCGGGCGCTCGCCATTCGGCTTGTTGACAGTCACGTCCGCGATGTAGTCGATGATGCGGCCAGATTCGTCCACGGCCGGCGGGGCCTTCAGCAGGTCCGGGTGCTCCGGAATGAAGCTGGTGTCCACGCGGGTGTTGACGAAGTCCGGCTCACGCAGCAGGGCGCGCAGGAAGCCAATGTTGGTGGCCACGCCGGCCACGGTGAACTCGTTAAGCGCACGCTGGGCGCGGGATACCGCCTGCTCGAAGGTGGCACCACGGCAGGTCATCTTCACCAGCAGGGAGTCGAAGTTCGGGGAAATCTCCGCACCGACGGCCGTTGCACCGTCGAGACGCACGCCCGCGCCGCCCGGCGAGCGGTACTGGGTCAGCGTGCCGGTATCCGGGCGGAAGCCGTTGGAGGGGTCCTCAGTGGTGATACGGCACTGCAGCGCCGCACCGGTGATGTGGATATCCTCCTGCTTGAGGCCCAGCTCCTCTAGGGAGAGGCCCGCGGCAATCTGCATCTGGGACTTCACGATGTCAACGCCCGTGACCTCCTCGGTCACGGTGTGCTCGACCTGCACGCGCGGGTTCATCTCGATGAAGACGTGGTTGCCCTTTTCATCGACGAGGAACTCGACGGTACCGGCGCCTTCGTAGTTAATGTGCTCGCAGAACTTCACGGCGTCGGCGCAGATGCGGTCACGCAGCTCCGGGTCCAGCGTCGGCGCCGGAGCGATCTCCACGACCTTCTGGTGGCGGCGCTGCACGGAGCAGTCGCGCTCATACAGGTGCATGACGTTGCCCTGGGAGTCAGCCAGAATCTGCACCTCGATGTGCTGCGGGCGAATGACCGCGGTCTCAAGGTAGACGTGGCCGTCACCGAAGGCGGCCTCTGCCTCGCGCGACGCCTCAGCGCACTTGGTCTTCAGCTCGGCCTCGTTCTCGATGAAGCGCATGCCGCGGCCACCGCCGCCGGCCACTGCCTTCACGAAGACGGGGAACTCAAAGTCCTTGGCGTATTCCGCCAGTTCGTCGACGTCCGTCGAGGGCTTCGAGTCCTTCAGAGTCGGCAAACCCGCCTCCTCGGCTGCGGCCACTGCGGCGGCCTTGTCACCGGTCAGGTCCAAGGTCTCCGCGGTGGGGCCGATGAACTTAATGCCGTTGTCACGGCACGCGCGGGCCAAATCAGCACGCTCCGAAAGGAAGCCATAACCCGGGTAAATGGCGTCCGCACCGGACTTCTTGGCGGCGCGAATAACCTCATCGATATCGAGATAAGCCTTAACCGGCTGACCCTCAGTACCAATGCGCACGGCCTCGTCCGCGAAGGCGCGGTGGAAGGAGTTGCGGTCTTCCTTGGGGTAAATTGCAACGGTCTTGGAACCGACCTCAAAGGCGGCGCGGAAGGCACGCACGGCAATCTCACCGCGGTTGGCCACCAAGATCTTAGAGAAGGACTTGTGGGCGGTATCAGACACTAGGAGTGATCCTTTCAGATAGGAACAATACGAAGACAAGGATAGTGTCCGAGGCGACAACGCGGGCGAGAATCGACATATAGGTCAACAGATTTCAATTAGGTTCTCGCCAGAATTCTAGGCACACCCCTAGATGGCTCGCCCCCCCTTCATGCGCAGCTACCCTTCCCCCTTTAAACATGCAGCGGCCAAATAGGAAAGGATTTACTTCGCTTTTAAAAAAAATATAAACCTATTGACATGTTCCACCCCCTGTTTCTATCCTTCAATCAGGTTCATAACAACCAACTTCATCTTTCATCCCAAAGGCCTCACGGTGAAGATAGAAACGAGCACATGAACTCAGTCACCATATCTAGGGTCCACAAGTATTTGGGCGAGGGCGCCCAGCGCACGCATGTTCTCAAAGGCACAAGCCTAGAGGTTGATGAAGGTGAGTTTCTCGGGATTTCAGGAAAGAGCGGCTCCGGTAAAACCACTCTCCTGCGCGCGATCGCGGGGCTTCTCCCCACTGATGAGGGCTCAATCTCGGTCTTCGATACCTGTGTATCCACCGCTGATCCCAAGGAACTACTTGCCTTGCGCCGCAACACAATCGGCTTCGTCCACCAAGACGACCTATTAATGAATGAACTCACCGCGCTCGAAAATGTCATGCTTGTGCTTGCCGCAGCGGGTGTCGATGAGACGACGGCGCACGATAAGGCTTCCGAGGCATTAGCCCAAGTAGGACTTGCAGGACTCGCTCAACGATTTCCCGCAGAGATGTCGCGCGGCCAGTGCCAAAGAGTAGGAATCGCCCGAGCGCTCTCCGGGAACCGACGAATTCTCTTGGCTGATGAGCCGTCCGCTGCGCTCGATTCCGAGAACTCCCATAGCATTTTTCAACTATTCAAAAAGCTCGCATCAACCGGCACAACCGTGATAGCGACCAGCCACGATCCCATCATGCTGGACTATTGCGGCACGGCCTACACGCTGATCGACGGCCAGCTTGGGAAAGCAGCCCCGCATGCTCAATGAACTAATCACGAAAGTCGTGCATTCATCGAAACGGTATCGTTTCGGCGCAGCAGCAATCGCAGTGTGCTTAGGACTTTTCGCATTTGCTGTCTCGGCCGATCTCTTCATGACGTTGTCCCCGCAGCAAAAGGCGCAGTCAGAATTGGGAAACAACGCCGTGCGGGTGGACGTGCCTGTGTACACGCGGGCGGGCGTGGTTGAACAGACGCTGCCGCAACTTGATTCCCCAGAGAGGGGCTTTACTACCCAACTCGAGACTTACGATCTCTATGTCGATAGCAATCCTTCCACTTCCCTTGTCTACAAGGAGTCTCACTGGGAAGAGCAAGCTCCCGATTTTGGGTTGGCATTGGTTCAGGGCCAGTGGCCTAGTGATCCTGGCGAGGTAGTAGTCACCGAAGACGTGAACCTCAACGTCGGAGAGCACACAACTGCATTCAACGGCACTCTACCGCTCCGCATCGTTGGCGTTGTATCGAATTCCTTCCACAGCCAGGAGAAAGCGGTGTACGGCGCATCGGGAACATGGAACACCATCGACGCCGACGCTTATTCCATGACCTCCGCTTCGGTCCGGCCGATTGTTTTCGGTTCCGAAGGAAAGACTCCTGCAGCCCTCACCGAGTTCATTAGGAGTCAGATCGGGGATGCAGACCTCGTCGATCACGCCGCGCTTGACGACGCTTTCTCGACCTCGCTCCTCACCCGAGAAAGCTTGCTCGCAACGCCGCCTTCAGGATTCGCCGATAGCTATTCCTTCTTCTTCGGCCTGTTTGCCGTTGTCATACCGTGTGCTTTGATCTTCTTTTTGTGGCGAGTCACGTACCTAGTTCTTCACCCGTTGAACCGGCGGTTCTTCGAGCTAGGAATCTCCCCCTTCCTGTTGTGGAAGTCCAGCACATCCACCCTGCTTCGTTCAGCCCTGATGTACTCCGTCTTAGGCCTCGTTGTAGGTGCAGGCCTGGCGCAATGTGCGCGCCCTTTCATTTCTGGACTTGCAGGGTTGCCTGATCCTGGAGTCCTCATTCCGTGGAAATGGTTAGTGCTTCTTCTCGCTAGCTCGCTAGCAGCACTCCTGATTGGCGGTATTGCCACCGCGCCGTCGACCCAGCCGCATCCGTTCTGGAAAGATATCCCGCTGCCGGCCCTATCGGCATCATTCTTGCGTTGGAGTGCTATTGCTATAGTCCTTGTGGCCGCACTCTTTACGGTCGCTTCAGCACTGCTGGGGCCAGACGTGTTCGAAACCTGGGCGCCATTGCCAACCGTGGCATTGTGCATCGTCTTTTCTCTTTTTCTCGCCCGCTGTCCGCGAACCAGCCGGCCCTACACTCCAACAGGCGTGGCCCTGAGATTTGCAGAGAAGCACCGGCAGCTTATTGGCACGGGTCTGACGTTGTTGGTCCTGTGCATGGGAACCGCCGTGTTTAGCAGTTCGATGTCAGCCAGCTTCACAGCCAGTGAGAATGACAGTTTGACGTCAACGATCGCCCCAAACCAGGCACACATTTTAGAGAAGACAGATAGCGGGCTTTCCACGCGTGCCGAATCCGTCCAGCACGTAGCCACTGTGTTGGGGGTGCCCGCCCCAGTTCGTGTTTCTTATGTCCAAGCCACACTGGACATGCCCACGGAGATGTCGGGGACCTTTGGCGTACTGAGCGTCGAATCCGTTCATGACGTAGAGCAACTCTTAGACCGAGAGCTTACTGCCTCAGAAAAAGAAGTCCTTAAGACTGGGGCATTAGTCCGCGATCACAGATTCATCGACCAAGACCACGTTTCAATCAGCACAAGCAAGAATTCAGGCCACTCATCACTTTCAGCACTGAGTATGGACTTCGGGCCACACTGGGAGAAGCTAGCTGGAGGATTTATCCTCGCATCCACGGCGCAAAAACTAGATGCACCGGCAGGTAGTACACAATGGGTCTTTACGGGTCTCCAGGAAGACCAAGAAAAGCGCTTTCTTGATAGCGCTGCACAAGCCCATATCCCCCACGAGCTCGTACTACTGCCGCTGATTCAAACCTCTTCGACACCGCGGGCATTCTATATCAGTTTGGCAGCCGCGCTGCTCAGCGCGTTAGCCGTAACCTTTGTTTTCTCGCGGCAACTTGCTCGCGCTACCGAAGCAATCGAGACCACCTTCAAAGTACTAGGCCTCGATTCTTCCTGGCACCTAAGAATCGTTGTACTCACGACGGCCACACTGACATGTGTTGCGATCATTTCTGGCTGTCTCGCTGGAATCCTCCCACTCGCCGGAATGGTCTACGCAATAGGAGATGGCCTCACTTTTGCCATCGATTGGAATGCACTTCTTGTTGCCGCAGGCGCAATAGCATTAGGCGCTGCATGTGGCGTCGGCATGACATGCCTTCGCCACGTGCAGCGCCCGTCGTCAAGCGCAACCGCTAATTAGATCTGCTTCGGCGGAACGGAGCGCTGCTCCTTACCGTTGTAGGCAGACAGCGGGCGGATGAGGGAGTTGTTCTCGTTCTGCTCCACGATGTGCGCGGTCCAGCCGGTGATGCGGGCCATCACGAAGATCGGGGTGAAGAACTCGATGTCGAAGCCCAGGATGTGGTACGCGGGACCAGCCGGGAAGTCCAGGTTCGGCTGAATCTTAATGGAGGTGTTCTCGTACATGGTCTTCGCCATGTTTTCGTACATCTCCACCCACTGCTCCTGGCCGTGGTCCTTAGCCAGCTCGCGGAAGGCAGCCTCCATGGTCGGAACACGGGAGTCACCGTTCTTGTACACGCGGTGACCGAAGCCCATGACAAGCTCCTTGTTCTTGAGCTTGTTCAGGGTCCACTCCTCTGCCTTGGCCGGGTCACCGACTTCAAGGAAGTTCTTCATGACGGCCTCGTTAGCGCCACCGTGCAGCGGGCCCTTGAGGGCGCCGATGGCGGCGGTAACAGCGGAGTAGGTATCGGACATCGTCGAGGTCACCACGCGGGCCGCGAAGGTGGAAGCGTTGAAGGAGTGCTCCGCGTAGAGGATGAGGGACTTATCAAAGGCCTCGATATCGGAGCGCGAGAGGGCCGGCGAGCCTTCCTCCTCGCCAAAGACCATCCACAGGAAGTTCTCCGCAAAGCCCTTCTTGCGGGAAGGCTCGATGTAGCCCTCACCGCGGCGGCGACGGATGTCGAGTGCGACGATGGTCGGCAGCTTCGCCATGAGCTCCAGGGCGGTGCGGCGAATGTGCTCGGAATCCTTGGTGTATTCCTCCGGGTCCTGGGAACCGATGAAGGAGACTGCGGTGCGCAGAACGTCCATCGGGTGGCAGGACTTCGGCATGGAGGTGATCAGGTCGATGAGGTGGCGGTCCAGGTGGCGCAGCGCCTTCTCACGAGCGGAGAAGCGGACCAGCTCATCCTGGGTCGGCAGCTCGCCGTTCCACAGCAGGTAAGCAACTTCCTCGAAGGAGCAGTAGCGGGCCAGCTCCTGGACCGGGTAACCGCGGTAGGTCAGGGAGTTGGTCTCCGGGACAACCTTGGACACGGCGGTCTCGTCGACGACAACGCCGTACAGGCCCTTGCGGATTTCTGGGGTTTCAGACATGGTGTTTTCTCCTTAAGCGGGGGGCCTAGCGTGTGGGCTAGGCCGGGGGTTTAGTCAAAGGTTTAGTCAAAGGTGGGCTTGTAGCTGTCCTTGGAGTATGTGAACACGCTCTGGTCAAAGGCGTTGTACTCGTCATAGCGCACCAGCTCGTAGAGGCGGGAGCGATGCTGCATGCGGTCGAGCCACTCCTCGGATTGCAGGCCGGTTTCCTGCATATCGCGGAGGAACTCTTCGGTAGCACCCATAGCCACGCGCAGGGTAGACACCGGCCAGATGACGGCGTTATAGCCCAAGTCTTCGATGCGCTTGGCGGATAGCAGCTCGGTCTTGCCGAACTCTGTCATGTTGGCCAGCAGCGGGGTGTCCACGGCGGCTCGGAACTTTTCAAAGTCCTCCGGCGAGTACAGGGCCTCGGTGAAGATGAGGTCCGCACCGGCGTCGGCATAGGCCTTGGCACGCTCGATGGCTTCATCGATGCCGTGGATGCCGGCGGCATCGGTACGCGCACAGATGATGAAATTCTCATCGCGGCGCTCGTTGACGGCGGCGGTGATGCGGCGAACCATAAGATCCGTCGGCACCACTTCCTTGCCATCGAGGTGGCCGCAGCGCTTCGGGTTGACCTGGTCTTCCAGGTGGCAGCCGGCCAAGCCGGCGTCCTCCAGCGCGGCAACCGTGCGGGCGGCGGACATGGGCTCGCCGAAGCCAGTGTCGGCGTCGACAAGCACCGGCAAGTCCGTGGCACGGGCGATGTGCCCGGCGCGCTGCGCCACCTCAGTGAGGGTGGTGAGACCAATGTCCGGCAGACCCAGGTCATTGGCCAGCACCGCGCCGGAGACGTACACGCCGCCGAAGCCGCCGATGTCCTGGATGAGCCGCGCGGTCAAAGGATTGAAAGCGCCCGGCAGCGTGGTGATTTCCGGTGCGTTCAGCGCCTCGCGGAAGCTCTTGCGCTTGTCTGCATTGCTGATTGTGGAGCCAAATAGGCCAGCCATTTAGAACAGTCCCTTCGGGGTCTCGGGTGCGGTAGCGATGGCCTCGTCGGTGAGGCGAACGTTGAGCTCGTTGAGGTCGGTGAGGTTCTCCAGGTTCTGGGCGGCAGCGAGGAAGCGCTCCTGCTCCTCCTCCGAGACCTTGCCGGCGGCGAGCTTCTTGAACTTGTTGATGTATTCCTCGCGGCCAAAGGGGCGGGCGCCGAGCGGGTGGGCGTCGGCCACCGCGCGCTCATCCTCAATCACGGTGCCGTCCTTGAAGGTGATGACGGCCTTGCCGCCGAAAGCCTTCTCATCCAGGTCGTTGGAGTGGTAGCGGCGGGTCCACTCCGGGTCCTCGACGGTGGAGATCTTGTGCCACAGGTCGATGGTGTCCTGGCGGTGCTTGCGCTCATCGGAGTAGGAGGTCTCGTAGTCCCACTCGCCGTCCTGCAGTGCCACGGCGAAGATGTACATGATGGAGTGATCCAAAGTCTCGCGGGAGGCGTTCGGGTCCATCTTCTGCGGGTCGTTGGCGCCGGTGCCGATGACGTAGTGCGTGTGGTGTGAGGTATGGAGGACAATGGACTCAATATCCTCGGTCTTCAGGCCCTTTTCCGCGAGGGTCTTCTTGAGGGCAAAGGCCATATCAATTGGGGCCTGCGCCTGGTACTCCGCGGAGTGCTCCTTGGTGTAGGTGTCCAGGATGGCGCGCTTTTCCTCACCCTCCGCCGGCAGCGGAACGGTATAGGTGCGCTCCGGGGAGTGGAGCATCCAGGCAATGAAGCCGTCCTCGCCTTCCCAAATCGGGGCCGGGGCACCCTCGCCGCGCATGGAGCGGTCTACTGCTTCGATGCCCATCTTGCCGGCAAAGGCCGGTGCATAAGCCTTCCAAGAGGAAATGAGACCCTTGCGGGACTGGCGGGTAGCGGTGGTGGTGTGCAACGCCTGGCCGATGGCCTGGTAGATGGTCTCGACGTCGAGGTTCAGCATGGTGCCGAGGCCTGCGGCGACGGAGGGGCCGAGGTGCGCCACGTGGTCGATCTTCCACTCGTGGAGGCAGATACCCTTGACCAGGTTGACCTGGATTTCATAACCGGTAGCCAGGCCGCGGATGAGGTCCTTGCCGGTCAGCCCCTTGTGCTGTGCCACGGCCAGAATCGGCGGGATGTTATCGCCCGGGTGGGAGTAATCGGCGGCGAGGAAGGTGTCGTGGTAGTCCAGCTCGCGCACGGCAGTGCCGTTGGCTAGGGCTGCCCACTCGGCGGAGTATGCGCCGTCCACGCCGAAGATGGTGGCGCCTCCTTCCTGCACCGGGTGAGCCTGCGCAATGACGCGGGCGGAGGTAACCGGGCGGCGGGTGGCGGAAGCGACGGCCACGGAGGCGTTATCGATGATGCGGTTGATGATCATCTCGGTGGTCTCGGCCGGAACCTCGACGGGATCGGCGGCTACCTTGGCGATCTTGTAGGCGAGGTGCTCTTCGATGGGGAAGTTCTCGGCGGACTTGTGGGTACGTACTTCGTGGTTAATCAAAGGGGTTCTCCTCCTGAACAAGAACAACGATTGCGATAGGCATCACACTAACCTCAGCCCGTGCGCCCTGCCACATGTGTAAACTGTGACTATCTGTTGCAGGGATTTGCGTTACTTGCAAAACTTGTGGAATCCCCAGGCAGGAAGGCTTTTTAGGAGGAAACAGACGGTGACCAAGCACTACGCGGGGGCGAGAATCCACGCATTACGCAAGGAACGCCACCTCACGCAAGCCGCCATGGCGAAGCAGCTGGGGCTATCCACCAGCTACCTCAACCAGTTGGAAAATGACCAGCGCCCCCTCACCGTCACCGTCCTCATGCAGCTGACCCAACGCTTCGGCGTTGATGCCACCTACTTCGCTGGGGACCGTGACCTGCGTGCGCTCGCCGAGCTGCGCCAGCTCTTCCCCGAGGCATCTGAGGCAACTCTTACCGATCTCAGCGGGCGCTTCCCCGAACTTCTGCCCCGACTTGTCGACGCCGCCGCGCACACCCCCGCCGAACCCGGCCCCTTCGAAGCGGTCCGCGACTTCTTTTACGACGCGCACAACTACGTCCACAGTCTCGACATCGCCGCCGAGGAGCTTTCCGATTCGCTCGGGGACCGAGTTCTGCGCCGCGGGCGCTTGGCTTCCGTCCTGCAAGACGAGTTCGGTGTTACGACGCGATTTTCCTCCTCGTCCCCGCGCCGACGTACCTTCCATAACCGGGAGCTGCACCTGCGCGCGGGCCTTACGGAATCCCAGCTGGTTTTTGAGATGGCCCTTCAGTACTGCCTGCTGGCCTACCCGGAGCACTGCGCGGAACTCGTCGCCGAATTACCCGGCGAGGAAGCACAGACTATTGGCACTCTGGGCCTCGCGCAGTACTTTGCCGCCGCCGTGACCATGCCTTATACCCAATTCCTCGCCACCGCGGAGGAAACGCGCTATGACATCGACGTCATCGCGACGGCCTTTGGCACTGGTTTCGAAACCACCGCGCAGCGCTTGGCGACGTTACAGCGACCCGGCCACCAAGGTGTTCCCTTCTCCTTCATCCGCACCGACCGCGCGGGCAATATCTCCAAGCGCCAGTCCTCCACCGCTTTCCACTTCGCCCGCAGCGGCGGCTCCTGCCCATTGTGGGTGGTGCACCGCGCGTTTGAAACGCCCAACCGCATCACGCGCCAGGTGGCCTCGATGCCCGATGACCACACCTACTTATGGATCGCGCGCTTCGTCCAAGGACAAGCTCAGGCTTGGGGCACGCCGCGCAAGGAATTCGTCGTGGGTTTAGGCTGCGATATCGCACAAGCGGATCGCGTGGTCTACGCGGACGCGCTCAACCTCTCCCCTTCCGAGGCGACCCCCATCGGCCCCGGCTGCGCCGCCTGCCCGCGCCCGGCGTGCCCGCAGCGCGCCTTCCCGCAGGCAGGCCGGCCCGTCAGCCTCGACCTCAATGCCACGCCGGTGACGGCATACGCCACCTCGTAGTTCTCTCATTTTCGCCTAGGCTTTCGAATCTCTTGCGGCGATGTCCGGTGGGCTTGCCACTATAGGACGTGTTCGGCACCACGCCGAGTTCTCTTCACTCACCTATGCAGGAGGTTCTCTCATGTCCAACCCTTATGCAGCTCCCCAGTTCTCCCCGGAGCCAACCCCAGAGCAGGCAGCGCCGAAGAAAAAGAAGAAAGGCGGCTGCCTCAAGTGGGGCGCGGGTGCAATCGCGGTATTGGTGCTCGGCAGCGCCGCACTCAATGCGGGTTCTGACGGCGATGACCCGACCAACACCGCCGCATCGGAGCCAAGCACAAGCATCACGGCCGTCGATATCAACAACGCCGCAGCTGACGTGGAGTCCGCCGCAGGCGATACTGGCAGCGATGACAGCGCCGTGCCCACAGAGCACAAGAATGCTCTGCGCGCGGCGAAGCGCTATGTGGACTTTTCTGCCTTCTCCGAGGCTAAGCTCTATGACCAGCTCACGAGCGAATACGGCTCGCAATTCTCCCCGGAGGCGGCGCAATACGCCATGGATCAGCTCGATGTGGACTGGAACGCCGAGGCTCTCGAGTCCGCCGAACACTACGTGGACTTCGCCGCTTTTTCCAAGGCCAAGCTCTATGACCAGCTGACCTCCGAGTACGGAGAGAAGTTCACACCGGAACAGGCGCAGTACGCCGTCGACACGGTAAATGCTGATTGGATGGCCGAAGCCGTCGAGGCAGCGGAAAACTACCAGGAGATGATGCCGATGTCCGGCCCGGCGCTGCTCGATCAGCTCACCAGCGAGTACGGCGAGAAGTTCACCATGGAAGAAGCCCAGCATGCCGTGAGCACACTGGGCTTATAAATCCGAGCCGAAGCTAAACCAGAGCCGGGTCTGATTTACTCGCGGTCGCTATTCAAGGTCGTCGTGGGCGACAAGGCGGCGGGCCGCCTCCGTGATCGTGCCAGACAGCGACGGGTAGACCGCGAAGGAATCCGCCAGCTGGTTCACCGTGAGCTGGTTGGTCACCGCCACGGCGATGGGCAGGATGAGCTCGGACGCAGTCGGAGCGACGATGACGCCGCCGATGACACGGCCGGAGGTAGCGCGGCAGAAGAGCTTAACGAAGCCATGCTGCAGGGAGCGCATCTTGGCACGTGGGTTGGTGTTCAGCGGCATCATGACGGTGCGGGCAGCGACCTCACCGGCCTCAATCTCTGCCTGGGTGAAGCCCACGGCAGCGATCTCTGGGCGGGTAAACACGGCGGTTGCCACGGTCTTCAAGCGCAGCGGGGACACACCCTCACCCAGGGAGTGGTACATGGCGATGCGGCCCTGCATTGCCGCAACGGAAGCCAGCGGGAACAGATCGGAGCAATCACCGGCGGCATAGATGCCGGCGACGTTGGTGCGGGAGACACGGTCAACCTCAATGTGGCCGGACGGCGTGGTGGCCACACCAACGTGCTCCAAGCCGAGGTTTTTGGTGTTCGGGATGGAACCAATGGACATGATGACGTGGGAACCGTGGATCTCGCGGCCATCCTGAGTCTTGACCACGACGTTGCCATCTTCTGTGCGGGAGACGGTCTCCACGCGGCAGTTCTTCTCCAGCTCCACGCCGCGCTCAGCCAGGACGGTCTCGAGGACGTCGGCAGCGTCGGCGTCATCGTGCGGCAGAATGCGGTCGCGGGACGCCACCATGGTCACGCGCACTCCCATCTCCGCGAAAGCAGAAACGAACTCCGCACCGGTCACACCGGAGCCCACCACGATGAGGTGCTCCGGCTCCTCCTTGAGGTCATAGACCTGCTGCCAGGTGAGGATGCGCTCGCCGTCCGGCTGCGCGCCCGGCAGGATGCGCGGGGTGGCACCGGTAGCAACGAGGACGAGGTCCGCGTCGAGGGTCTCAGTGGTGCCATCAGTGTGGGTGACATCGATCTTGTGCGCTGCCCCCTTCACACCGTGCTGATCCTCGGAGAAGGCAGCGCGCCCATCGATGACCTTGACGCCGATCTTCTCTAGGCCCGCACGGACGTCACGGGACTGGTTAGCAGCCAGCGCCTGCACACGGCCGTTGAGGGCCTCCAGGCTCAGCTGCAGCGAGCCGAGCTGGTGGTTCAGGCCCATATCGTCCGCGCGGCGGAAGTCGGTACGAATGTTGGCGCCAGCGATGAAGGACTTCGAGGGCACGCAGTCCAAGAGAACGGAGGAGCCACCCGGGCCCTGTTCCTCAACCAACGTAATGTGCGCGCCGTACTTGGCGCCGGCGGTCGCAGCCTCGTAGCCTGCGGGGCCACCGCCGATAATTACGATGCGGGGGGCTTCCTGTGACACTGTCGCTCCTTTTTTAAAATTCTGCCTATAAGAACTCTGGGAAATCCTTGTCACAGTGTAGTGCTTAGGCGCTTAATCCTCCACGTTGGCGAACTGTTCTGCTACGGAACCAAAGAGTTTGACTCCCACGCCGATGGCCCGCTCATCAGGCGCCAAATCCCCCATGTGGAGATCATGCTGCTCTCCTTCACCAGACCAGCAGCCCAAACGGGCCATGGAGCCGGGAACCTTCTCTAGGTACCAGGAGAAATCCTCGCCGCCCGAGGACTGCGGCGCCTGGACCACGGCTTGCGGGTCGATTGCCTGGGCAGCGCTGGCGAGGAGGGCGGTAGAGACGTCGTCGTTAAGCACGGGCGGAACCCCACGGTGATAGACCAACTCATGTTCCACGCCCAAGGGCGCTAGCACCTGCTCGACGAGCTCGGAGAAGAGCTGCTGCATGTCGCGCCAAATGCCAATGTCCGCCGTGCGCATCGTGCCGGATACAGAACCGGTCTCGGGTATCGCGTTCGGGGCATAACCCGAATTCACCTGGCCAAACACCAAAACGGTGCCGGTGCGCGGATCGACGCGGCGCGAGAGCAAGCCCGGCAGGTCCGTCAGCAGCTTGCCCAGGGCATAGACGACGTCTGCCGACAAGTGCGGGCGCGAGGTGTGCCCGCCCGGGCCGGAGACGTTGATTTCCACGACATCGGTGGCCGAGGTGATCGCCCCGGCGCGGACGCCGATGCGCCCGACGCGCAGCTTCGGTTCCACGTGGACGGCGAAGATGGAGTTCACACCTTCGAGCGCGCCCCACTCGATAACGTCGGTGGCACCGCCCACCCACACCTCTTCAGCGGGCTGGAAGATAACGCGAACACCGAAATCCAGCGGATGCTCGCGGTTGAGGTCCGCCAAGGCGCAGGCCGTAGCAAGGGCGATGGTGGTGTGCATGTCGTGCCCACACGCATGCATGACGCCGGGCACCTCGGAGGTGTATTCGAGGCCGGTGACCTCAGTGACGGGAAGCGCGTCGATGTCGGCGCGGAAGGCTAGACGCCCGAGTTCCGTATCGGGACCAATGTCCACCATGAGGCCGGTTTCGGGGAAAAGCTGCGGCTCCAAGCCGTACTCGCGCAGGGTGCGGGACAGGAAGCGGGTAGTTTCCACCTCGTTATTGGAGGTCTCCGGGTGGCGGTGGATATGGCGGCGCCACGCGATGACCTCCGCGCGGTGGTTGCTGAACCACTCACTGACGTAGTCCGAGATCACTGCTTCCTCCTCCGTGGTTTCCTATTGGGAAGAGTCTACAACTAGACCATGCGGTTCAGTTAGTCGGGCAGGTCACGCGCCAGATATACTGAGCGGTCTGCCCCGCCCGATGGTTTCGCTACAGGTCGATATTGCGGGGACCGTAAAGGCGATCGCCGGCATCGCCAAGGCCCGGGACGATGTAGGCGTCCTCGTTGAGGGAGGGATCAATCGCTGCGGTGACCAAGCGGACTGGCAGCCCCGAGTTGGCCAGTGCATCAACGCCCGGCTGCGCGGAGACCATGCAGATTGCCGTGATGTCGGTAGCGCCGCGATCTGCCAGGAGCTTCAGGGAGTGCAGGAGGGAACCACCCGTGGCCAGCATTGGATCAACCACGAAGACACTCCGACCGCTGAGATCCTCCGGCAGGGCTTCCAGGTAAGGCACCGGCTCGTGGGTTTCTTCATCGCGCGCCATGCCAATGAAGCCCACCTGGGCATCCGGGATCATGGACAGTGCCGGATCAATCATGCCCAGGCCAGCGCGGATAATGGGCACGATGATCGGAGGATCCTGCAGGCGAGTACCGTCGGCCATGGCGACGGGTGTGACGCACTCAAAGTGTTCAACGGGCAGGTCGCGCGCCGCCTCATAAACAAGCATGGTGCCCAGATCTCGCAAGGCAGCGCGGAAGGCGGCATTGTCGCTGCGGGCATCGCGCATGAGGGTCAGCCGGGATGTGGCGAGGGGGTGGTCTACTACGTGGATATCCATGTCCTTCACTGTATAAGAATTGGTCGGGAACCGATCAGCGGGCGGTGAAGTCTAATAAGGCATGACTAGCTTCGATACTTTCACCATTGATACTGAACACACTCGCCGCTTAGCCCACGAACTTGCCGCTGTCTCTCAGGACTCCCCCGCTCCTTCTCCCGAGCTACCGATAGAGCCGGTCGTGGACGGCTTTAGCAGTGCGTTCAACGCCGCCATGGAGAATCTCACAGCACGCCTTGCCCAGGTCAGGGCCGATGCCGGAGCGGTGGCAGAGTCCAGCTTCCGCATGGCGCGGGAAGCCGAGGAGACCGATAGTGGCCTCGCGAGCGCGTGTGGAGGTCTGTGATGTTGGAATCAGCGATAGCTCAGATTGCGCGGATGCAGCCGGCGCAGCTTCCCGACGTCTCCCTGCCCACTGTGCCCGATCTCACTGCCGCGGGACCCCTCGCGGAGATAGCGCACGGTGATCCGCGAGCGCTGTTGGACACCGCCCGCCAAGCCACTGAGGATCTCTCCACGGCCCGCTCCGCTCTGGCTTCCGCGCGCGGGCTGATTTCAGCGGCCGTCAGGGAACTCATCGGACTGGGCTTCGAGCTACTCCAGCGCGGTTTACCTATAGCTCTGGGGTTGCTCATTCCGAACCCGGCGGCACAGGCCGCGGCACGCTCAGCTTTGCAGGCTCTCGCTATGGAGTACGTCGGCAAGGCACTGCAGCGCTTGAAGCACTTAGCCGGCGAACTTCTGCAGGCGGCGGCTCCCCTCGTTCCCATCGGCCAGCGCGCGGTCCAGCCTTCGGTGCGTGGCCCCCAAGAAGAAAACATGGCGCGCCACGCGCTCGTCGCTCCGGCGGCGGAGAACGGGGCAACCACGCAGGGACAGGCCGCAGCACAAGCAGCGCTATCCCAGGTGGGGACTCCTTATGGGTGGGGAGGAACCGGCAACGGTAGTTTCGACTGCTCAGGACTCACCCAATGGGCCTGGCGCCAGGCCGGCGTGGAACTGCCGCGCACCGCTGAAAGCCAGACCGTGGGCCGACAGGTCAGCGCGGAGGAGCTGCAACCCGGTGACCTCATCGTGTGGGATGGGCACGTGGCGATGTACTCCGGCGACGGGCAGATGGTGGAGGCCGGAAGCCCCGTGCAAACCAATCCATTGCGCACCAACAACATGGGGATGGCTTTCAAAGGCTTCTGGAGGCCCACAGGGTAGACTGTTTCCCCATGAACACCCGCGCTATTGTCCCTATCCAACTCTCCCTTTCCGAGGGCGATTTTTATACCCTATGGGCGCCAAAGTGGCGCCAGAACGGCTCCGAGTGGCAGGCCTTTCTCGGTGATGACGAGTCTGTCCTGCTCTTTAAAACGGAAGCCGAAATGCTGTGCTTCCTTGAGTCGGGGACGAAGCATGACTTGCTCGATCACCCCAAGTGGGAAGTGTTCAACTCCCAAGCGGCGGACCGCGTGGTTCCTGAGAAGAAGCACGTGTACGACCTCGTCGGGATGCCGAAGTACCTCGCTGGCCGCCCGAGCCACGAGAACGTCTCCACGGTCGCGCGCTGCTTGGAGATTGCGCACTCGCTGGCAGAGGTCAGCGGCGCCGAGCACACCGTCATCTTTTTCGCTTCGCACTCCATCCTGCGCAACCCTGCCCGCGGTGCCGATCACTACGCCGGCGACCAGGGCATGAGCGAGTGGTCCGGCGTGGGCCGCGTTATCCACAGCAACTGGCGCGCAGTGATCGAAGACCTCGACAAGGTGGTCAAGGTCGTTCCTTCTTCTGATTTCACCCAGGATGCAACCACGAGCGCCGCCACCCGCATTTCCTCCGCCACCGAAGCGGCGGAGGAAGCACGCAAAAAGGCCGAAGAAGAGCGCAAGGCCGCCGCACAATCGGCAGATCCTTATGACAGCTCCCCGTGGGCAGCCGCAGGCATCGACCCGGTAAAGATCACCGCCGACCAAAGGACTGTCTACACCCTGCGCACCTACCTCGACGGCAAGCCAGTGTTCCTGGGCAAGTGGGGCGAGATCTTCACCTTCCCCAGCTCCAAGGTGCTCGTGCGCTGGATCATGGAAAATGACGACCACGACTTGGCCAAGGTCTCCACCTGGGAAGAGGTCGTTGCCGCGGCGAACGCTGGTGAGCTGGAAGTCACGGTCCACCCGGATAACCAGTACAACTTCAACGGCATCGTGCGTGACATTGAAAAGGGCCCGGAGGCGGTCGATACGGATCAGATGGGTCGCTGCTACGAGGTCTGCGCTGATGCCGCCGACTGGTCCGGGGATGACTCCATCAACTCCTACATGCTGCAGAACCCGCGATTCCAGGACTACCTGGGCTACATGCTCGGCTCCACCGAGCACGCAGGCTACGTTCCCTCCAAGCCCTACACCGAGCACGCGGAGTCCTGGAAGGGCCTAGAGGAGATGCTGACGAAGCGCTTCTCCCGCTTTTAGTTTCTAGTCGGAGGACTCAGTCTCTTCTTCCGCTTCTTCTTCTGTCTCGGAAGCGTCCTCCGCGAATTCCGGATCCGCCAGTTCCTCATAGGCGGGCAGAATTTCCTGCTCGATGAGGCGCTGGCGGTCTTCTTCACTGGCAAAAGAGTTCTCAATCGCCTTGATAGTGAGATCGAAGAACTCCTCCAACCCATAGCCAAAGGTCTCGCTCAGGGCCAAGAAGACGTCGCTGAGTTTCTCGCCCGCCACCGAGCAGGTAAATCCGAGCTGTTGCAGCAGCGGCAGAGGGTGATCAGCCAGCTCCTCTATCGGCATTTCCTCCAACGGCGCGAAGGTCAGCGCGATGTGGCGATCCCGCACCCACGCGGATGCCTTGCCAGGGCGAACGCCGTCGAGATCAGCGCTGAAGTCATCGACGAGATCAGTGGCGTGCACAAGGCGTGTCGCACCCGCCTGCACAGCCGCCACGGCATCCTCATAGGAGGCAACGTCCCGCTCCCACGGGATGAAATCTGCGCGGAGCTTCTCAGCCGCAGACAACTTTGTCAGCGCAGCACCGGCAACGCCTTCGCCTACATCCCAGCTATTGGCATCGCCCTCAACGATGAGGCGAGCATCAATTCCGGGAACGTCGAGTCCTTCCTGCACGGCGGCGAGGGCCTCGGCCGCGTCGAAGGGGAAGACGCTGGGGCGCAGGCGGAGCTCGGCGTAGACCACGTGGTCGTCGGCAAGCGCCTGCACAACAGCGTGCGTGGCCGCGCGGAGCTCCTCTGGGGTGGAAGCATCCGTGGGCAACGGCGCGAAGAGCGTCACCTTGGGCAGGCCGACGAAAATCTCGGCGCCGGAGTCTTTATTTTCGGGGCTAATCAGAGGTGCGTCATGCATGAGGATCATCCTAGGACGGGGTCTAGGATTAAGCACGCTATGAAACATGTCCCCGCGATCCTCACTGCCCTCGCCCTAGCCGCCACCCCGCCGGCGTTCGCAGAGGAGGAAGAGTCAACGTCGCCCACGCGCACCACCGCGCCGGATACCGACTCCTGCCCGCACTCCCTCGTTCCCGAGGAACCATCCACCACCTCCGAGCGTCTCTCCCCCGGCCAAGTCGCGCCCACTCCCCTTCCCGCTGTTGCAGGCGCTGCGTGCGGCGTGACCGCCCCGCGCGGTTTTCGGGTCAATAAGGACGTCGTGGCCTCGGCGTGGATGGTCAGTGACCTGGACACCGGCGAAATCATCGCCATGAAGGACCCCAATGGGCGCTACCGCCCCGCCTCCATCATCAAGGCGCTGCTGGCGCTCGTGGTCATCGAGGAACTCCCCCTCGACCAGCGCATCACCGCCACGCTTGACGACGCCTCCATCGAGGGCTCCGCCGTAGGCCTCGGCCCTGATGGAGTCTACACCGTAGAGCAGCTTCTGCAGGGCCTTCTCATGGCTTCCGGCAACGACGCCGCGCACGCCCTCGCCCAGGCCATTGGCGGGGACGATGAAGCATTGGCAAAGGTCAATGCGAAGGCACAGGAGATTGGCACGCGCTCGACGGTAGCGGCGAGCTACTCGGGCTTGGACGCGGCAGGTATGTCGACGTCCGCGGCGGATATCTCGCTGATTTACCGCACGGCTTTTGCCAACGACACCTTCGCGCGCATCGTCGACACCGAGCACGTGGAGTTTCCCGGCTGGGGTGACATGCCTGGCTATGAGCTGTGGAACGACAATGGGCTGTTCCTCAACGACCCGGATGGCATCGGCGGCAAGACGGGCTATACCGAGGACGCACACCATACCTTCGTCGGCGCGATCAACCGCGATGGGCGCCGCCTCCAGGCGGTTCTCCTCGATACGACCGTCGAGCATGGGTTCCGCGCCTGGGAGCAGGCGCAGATGCTTCTCGACGAAGCCTCCGACGTCCGCTCTGGCGATGGCGTCGGGCACTTAGATGACTTCGCAGCTGGAAAGGAAGAGCCCGCGGAGTCTGCGGTTACGAGCCCGGCTCCCACCACCCCGGCTGCGCCCGCCACCGCGGAGGTGGCTGCGGAGTCTTCGTCCTTCGAAGGCTCGCAGGGCTGGATTGGCTGGATGGTGGCGGGGCTCGTCGCGCTCCTCGTCGTAGTGGTTGCTACTTTTTCACTACTTCGGCGTTAGCCATGATGTCGTGCTGGCCGCGTAGATTGTTCTTGGCCCCAATCGTGGTCACCACGTAGAGGGCACCGAAGAAGGCGATCAGCGGCCCGATGAGCGGCACGAGGGAGGCCACGCGCCACCAGTTGCGCCTAATGCTCTGCTGCCAGGTGAGCTTCTCGTGCGTCGTGACATCACACACGGTGTACCCGCCGATGAGCTTCGCGGGTGTTGCGCCAGCGAGGACCTCGAAACAGATGTAGTAAGCCACCGTGAAAATGCTGGAGATGCTGACGATCCACACCGAATTATCATCCGGGTTGGTAAAGCCAAAGCCGACGATGAAGGACACCACGAGGGCCGCGAGGAAGTAGTCAATGATGGCCATGAGCACGCGGTTGCCGGGAGAGGCGCGCCGCGCATCATCGCGGGGCGGAGTTGACGTTGGGGCGTGCGCGCTCTCACCCCACCGGCCGGTAGTCGCGTAATCCTCCAGCTGCGCCCACGTGAGCTGGGCGCCGGACTCGACCTTTTGGTCATAGCTTGCGCGGGAAGCGGGCTCGCACAGAATGCGGGAGGCAACGGCAAGCTCCTCGCGCTCTGGGGCTTCGGGGAGGTAGCCGAGGCCTTCGAGGTGAGCGTCGGCAGCCGCCAGCTGCACGCCCAGTTCTCGTGAGGTCGCGCGCGAATCGAGTCTGAAGTGCTCGTACAGGTTCGGGGCAAAAGACGCTGGTAGCATCGGCCTACTTTCGGCGCAGCAGGGCCCAGGCACCAGCTGCGGCTGCGCCCAGGGCGGCACCGGCGCCCAAGGTCACGCCCGGGTTCGGGCCCTGGCGGATCTCGTTGCGGACGCGGATGACAGCCTGGTCTGGGACGGGCGGTACCAGCAGCTCGAGGGATTCTTCCGTAGTGGCCGTCCACGCGGAGACGTACAGCACGACGCGCCAGACCAAGTACATGACCACCATGAGGACGATTACGGGGCCGAACACGGCGCCTGCCGGGTTGCCCGCCGCGGAGGACATGATGACGGTGGACAGCTGCTTGATTACCTCAAAGAGCACCGCACCAATGGCCGCGCCCATCAGTCCCGACTTGGTGGGCACCTTGGTGCGCGGCAGGAAGGCCACCATCCACCAGAAGACGAGGAAGTTGGCGATAAGACCGATCACGATGCCGGCAACAACCAGCACTGCGCCCATGCCGGGGAAGGACTCGATGCCAACCCACTCGAAGATCTTCTGGGTCAGGCCCGAGGAACCCGCCGCCGTCACACCGAAGGCGATAACCATGGCCACGAGCAGGCCAATAAGGCCCAGCAGGTCGCTGAGCTTCTTGGTCACAAAGTTGCCCGGGGCGTCAGTCGGATCCTGCATCCACATCGCCGAAATACCAATCCGCAGGTTGTTCATCCAGCCCAGCCCGGACCACAGGGTAGTCAGGCCACCGATGCCGTACATCGCGCCACGCTGTTCAATCGCGGTATGCAGAATCTGCGTAATCGAATCCCCCAGATCACCAGACACGGAGTTCGCGATCTGCTCCTCCAGTTGCTGCATGAGATCGGGGCGATTGGCCAACACTGTGGCGATGGCTGCCACCGTGAGCATGAAGATGGGGAAGATAGCCAGAACCGAGAAATACGTAATGCCGGCCGCGAACTGGTTTCCGCCTTGGCTACCGTAGCGGTCCAGCATCTTCATGATGTGGTCGATAAAACCGGACTTCTCGCGGACTTTATCTACCGCGCCCGGCTCATCGGCATTAGCACGCTCGATGCCGTAGTCATCGGTCTTCTTCTCATCGGGTTGAGTCGTTGGCGCCACAGGCTTTCCCCTTTTTTATGAATTACAGAAATAAGTTACAGAGTCCTCTACACAGTCTTCATCATGCTAACCAACTCAGCCGCGGCGCGCGGGGAGGAAGCCCACCGCCTCGTAGACCTTGTCCACGAGCGGGGAGGCGATCTCCGTGGCGCGCTCGGCGCCCTGGGCCAAGATGCGCTCGAGCTCGCCGCGGTCTTCCATGAGCTCGTCGTAGCGTGCCTTCAGCGGAGTGGTGAAGGCCTCCA
Source organism: Corynebacterium sp. c25Ua_47 (assembly GCF_039907205.1). Lineage (NCBI taxonomy): Bacteria > Bacillati > Actinomycetota > Actinomycetes > Mycobacteriales > Corynebacteriaceae > Corynebacterium > Corynebacterium sp. c25Ua_47. The sequence continues at coordinate 55,895 of NZ_JASBOH010000005.1, forward strand.
GCGCTTCTGCTGTGTCCACCTTCAGGTGGCCATAGCCCTGGCCCGCGTACTTGTCCACGAGGTTCGGGATGCTCTCACCGGTCAGCGCAGACTGGATAGCCAGCAGGTTGGACACGCCGGGCTGCTTCTCGCGGTCGAAGGCCACCACGCCGAGGTCATCGGTCACCGCGGACTTAATGCGCTTAGCGGAGGTCTTGGGAGCATCGAGCAGGTTCACGATGCCCTTCGGGTTTGCCCCCGACTTCGACATCTTGGACGTCGGCTCCTGCAGGTCATAAATCTTGGCCGAGCCCTCCGGAATGAAGGCCTCCGGCACGCGGAAGACCTCGCCGTACTTGTTGTTGAAGCGCTCCGCCAAGTTGCGGGTGAGCTCGAGGTGCTGGCGCTGGTCCTCCCCCACCGGCACGTAGTGCGGGGAATACAGGAGGATGTCCGCGGCCATCAGAACGGGGTAGGTAAACAGTCCCACGGACGTGCGGTCCTGGCCTTGCTTGAGGGACTTGTCCTTGAACTGGGTCATGCGGGAGGCCTCGCCGAAGCCGGTCAGGCACTGCAAAACCCACGTCAGCTCCGCGTGCGCGGGGACGTGGGATTGTACGAAGAGGGTCGATTTCGCCGGATCGATGCCCAATGCGATGAGCTGCGCGGCGCCCGCCACGGTGCGGTGGCGCAGCTCCTCCGGGTTCTGCTCCACCGTGATGGCGTGCAGGTCCGGGATGAAGTAAAAGGCCTCGTGCGAGTCTTGCAGGTCAATCCACTGCTTGAGCGCACCGAGGTAGTTACCGAGGTGGTAGGAGTCCGCCGTGGGCTGGATGCCAGAAAGGACTCGAGAAGCGGAGGTCGATGCAGAAGTGGAGTCAGTCATGGTTGACTACTCTACTCTGCCGCCTCCCGCGGGGAGGCGGTGCGTCGATTAAATCTTGCGGGAGGTCGGGCTAATGACGTCCATCATGACGGCGAAACCGGCCACCATGAACGCGCCGCCAACGCCCTGGAGGACGATCGGGCCAAGGAAGGCAAAGGACGGTCCGACGATGGTCCACCACCAGATACCCAGGGCAAGCAGAATAGCGCCGAGGACAAAGTAGATGATTGCGCGGGTCATGAGCATCTCCTGCGAAATAGAAAAGGACGTTAAGACGGGATTATCGTACCACTACTTGAATTCGGCTACTTGTACTTCACCAGAAGAGGAGAGTGATCGGACCAGCGCTCCTCCACCGTCGGCGCCTTCTCCACCCACGTGCGCTGCGCGCGCTCCAGCATAGACTTCGTGGCCGCTTGATAATCGATGCGCCACCCAGCGTCGTTATTGAAAGCCTGGCCGCGGTAGGTCCACCAGGTATAGGGCCCCTCAGCCTCCGGGTGCAGGCGCCTGGCGACGTCAAACCACTGCGGGTCCGCGGCCGCCTCCCAGGCGGTCTTGGTCTCATAATCCACCACGCCGAGCCAATCCCCGAGCCCCTTCTTCTCCTGCGGCTGCGCATCCGGGAAGGAGCCAAAGACGCGATCCATGAAAGCGCGCTCCTCCGGCAGGTGGCCGGACTTCTTCTCGTTGGGCTTGTTGTTCTTCAAGTCCTGGGCGCGGTGGCAAATATTCCAGTCGCCGCCGATAACGGCCTCCGGGTAGGCCGCAGCCATCTCATCTAAAACTTCAGAGAATTCATCCAAGAAGAGGTACTTCTCATCCTGCTTCGGCGAATCCACATCGCCGGAGGGCAGATACAAAGAGGCCACGCGCACGCCTTCCACGGTGGCAGCAATGAAGCGGCCGGATTCGGCGAAGGAGCCGAAGCCCACGGAGACGTCGCCAAGCGCATGCTTCGATAAGATGCCCACGCCCGCGCGGCCCTTGGCGGCGGATTCGGCCTGCACCAGGTTCCATCCGGCCTCCAGAGCCGGGGCCAGGGCCTTCTGGGTCTGCTCGGGGTTGGCTCGCACCTCCTGCATGAGGACGACATCGGCGGAGGTGGTATCCAACCACGCGTTCATCCCCGGGTTGTTCTCATTGCGCTGTTTGCAGGCCGCGCGGATGCCGTTGACGTTGACGGAGGCGATGGTGAAACTCATGCCGGTCAGTCTAACTCTGTTCAATAATCTTCACGGAAGGGCCCCGGCGGCGCTTGTCCCACATGGTGACGACCCAGGTGATGCAGCCGGCCACCGCCAGGCCTGCACCTGCCAGCGCGGTGGAATTATAGGAATACCCAGCGCCCACGACCGCACCGCCGATGGCCGCGCCCGCCGCATTGGCGATGTTGAGGGCGGACTGATTCAACGCCGCCGCGAGGGTCTGCGCATCCCCCGCCACGTTGACCAGGCGCAGCTGCAGGGAGGGCACGAGAATGGAACCGAAGAAGGCCAAGACACCAAAGGCAATCGTGCCCGCCCATGCGTTGTGGGCCAGGAAGTAGAAGGCCACGGACACACCGACCATGCAGATGAGAGCAAAGATGATGCCGAATTCCAGGTTTCGGTCCGCCAGCGCACCGCCGGCGACGTTGCCGACAGTCATACCGATGCCATAGGCCATGAGCACAATCCACGTGTGGCTCGGGTCCATGCCGGCGACCTCCGTCATGGTCCACGTGATGTAGGTGTAGACGGCAAACATGCCACCGAAGCCGACGGTGCCGAGGAATACGGTGAGCAGGACCTGGCTGTTTTTCAGCGCGCCGAGCTCGGTGAACATATCCGTTTCCGGCATGCGCGTCATGTGCGGGAAGAGGAAAAAGAGCAGGACCATCGTGAGCCCCGCAATGGCCACGACCACAAAGTACGCCGCATGCCAGCCCAATCCTTGGCCTAGGGCCTGGGCCGCGGGCACACCGATCACGGTGGCGATGGACAGACCCATGCCCACCATCGACATGGCAAACCCTTGTTTGCCCGGTGGCGCCATCGATGCCGCAGCCAGATTAGCTACGGAAAAGTATGCGCCATGCGGCAGACCCGCGATGAAGCGCGCCACCAGCAGGACGCCGTAGTTCGGGGCCAGGGCTGTCAGCAGGTTACCCACGAGCAAGAAGGCGATGAGCAGGATGATGAGGCGGCGGCGTGGGAGCTTGCCTGTAAGTGCGGCGATGACTGGGGCGCCCACGACGACACCGAGCGCGTAGACGGAGATGACTACCGACGCCGTGTCTTCCGTAATCCCGAAATCATCCGCGATGAGCGGCAGCAGGCCCATGGAGGTGAACTCCGTGGTACCGATGGCGAAAGCACCCAGCGCCATGGCAATCATGACGATGGTGCGGCGCGTCGCGGAGATTTCCGTCTGGCGTGGGACGGGGCGGCGTTGGATACGGGTATTCATCGGTTTCACGTGGGCAGACCTTAGTACTTCCCCTCCCGAGCTCGTAAGTCCAGCCGGAAAGGTTGTGCCAAGTACACAGACTTCCCCCGCTGGTGGTGCGAGTCACAGGGGGACCGGCACCGCGAGAAAATAAGACAGGTATCCTGTGAGGTTGAACAGTTTTCAACTTCTTTAGGAGAACCATGGCAAAGATTATCTGGACCCGTACCGACGAGGCGCCGTTGCTGGCGACCTACTCCTTCAAGCCCGTCGTGGAGGCCTTCGCGTCCACCGCAGGCATCGAGGTGGAAACCCGCGACATTTCCCTGGCCGGCCGCATCCTGGCCCAGTTCCCGGAGCGCCTTGGTGACAAGAAGGTCTCCGATGCCCTGGCTGAGCTCGGCGAGCTGGCCAAGACCCCGGAAGCTAACATCATTAAGCTGCCGAACATCTCCGCTTCCCTGGTGCAGCTGAAGAAGGCTATTGCTGAGCTGCAGGCAGACGGCTACGACCTCCCGGAGTACGAAGAGGCTCAGGAGAAGTACGACGCAGTCAAGGGCTCCGCCGTCAACCCGGTTCTGCGTGAGGGCAACTCCGACCGCCGCGCCCCGATTGCGGTCAAGAACTTTGCTAAGAAGAACCCGCACAAGATGGGCGCGTGGTCCGCTGATTCCAAGACCAACGTGGCCACCATGGACGCTAACGACTTCCGCCACAACGAGAAGTCCGTCATCATGCCGGAGGAGGATACCCTCTCCATCGTTCTGAAGACCGCCGAGGGTGAGCAGACCCTGCTGGAGAAGCTGCCGGTGCTCAAGGGCGAGGTTATCGACGGCACCTTCATGTCCGCCAAGGCACTCGATGAGTTCCTCAAGGCGCAGGTTGCTCGTGCCAAGGAGGAGGGCGTTCTCTTCTCCGCTCACCTCAAGGCCACCATGATGAAGGTTTCTGACCCCATCATCTTCGGCCACGTCGTGCGCGCTTTCTTCGCTGACGTCTTTGAGAAGTACGGCGAAGAGCTCGAGGCCGCTGGCCTCAACGGCGAGAACGGCCTGGGTGCTATCTACGAGGGCCTGGACAAGCTGGAGAATGGTGCTGAGATCAAGGCTGCCTTCGACGCCGCGCTTGTCGACGGTCCTGACCTCGCCATGGTCAACTCCCACAAGGGTATTACCAACCTGCACGTTCCGTCTGACGTCATTATCGACGCCTCCATGCCGGCCATGATCCGCACCTCCGGCCACATGTGGAACAAGAACGACGAGGAGCAGGACACCCTCGCCGTCATCCCAGATTCCTCCTACGCCGGCGTCTACCAGGCCGTGATCGAGGATTGCAAGGCCAACGGCGCTTACGACCCGACCACCATGGGTACCGTCCCGAACGTCGGCCTCATGGCACAGAAGGCTGAGGAGTACGGCTCCCACAACAAGACCTTCAAGGTCCCGGCTGCGGGCACCGTCGAGGTCCGCAACTCCAAGGGCGAGGCCCTCATCTCCCACGACGTCGAGGCCGGCGACATCTGGCGCGCCTGCCAGACCAAGGACGCCCCGATCCAGGACTGGGTCAAGCTGGCTGTCAACCGTGCTCGCCTGTCCGGCATGAAGGCTATCTTCTGGCTCGACCCGGAGCGCGGCCACGACGCCAACCTCATCGAGCTGGTCAAGAAGTACCTGCAGGATCACGACACCGAGGGCCTCGACATCTCCATCGAGGACCCGGTCACCGCGACCAAGATCTCCGTCGAGCGCATCCGCAAGGGCGAGGACACCATCTCCGTCACCGGTAACGTGCTGCGTGACTACAACACCGACCTCTTCCCCATCCTCGAGCTGGGCACCTCCGCCAAGATGCTGTCCGTGGTTCCGCTCATGGCTGGCGGCGGCCTGTTCGAGACTGGTGCCGGCGGCTCCGCCCCGAAGCACGTCCAGCAGGTTCAAGAGGAGAACCACCTGCGTTGGGATTCCCTCGGTGAGTTCCTGGCTCTGGCTGAGTCCTTCCGCCACGAGCACAACACCAACGGCAACGCCAAGGCTGGCGTGCTGGCTGCTGCTCTGGACAAGGCCACCGAGACCCTGCTGGATGAGGGCAAGTCCCCGTCCCGCAAGGTCGGCGAGAACGACAACCGCGGCTCCCACTTCTTCCTGACCCTCAACTGGGCCAAGGAGCTGGCTGCACAGTCTGACGACGCCGAGCTGGCCGAGGCCTTCAAGCCGGTTGCTGAGGCCCTCGAGGCCAAGGCAGGCGAGATTGAGCAGGCGCTTCTCGACGTCCAGGGCTCCCCCGTCGACCTCGGCGGCTACTACGCCCCGAACGAGGAGAAGCTCAACGAGACCATGCGCCCGGTTGCTGCCTTCAACGAGATCATTGATGGCCTGAAGAAGTAGTTCGGCGCTTCTCCTCTAGCCCCCACCGGCTCAGGCTTGGGCGGGCTCAGGCTAGGCCACCACAGAGGCTCGATCCACGACGAGTGGGTCGAGCCTCTTTTCTTGCTTCATTAGCCGCAAACAGGCCCAAACCAGCACTCCGCGACGCTATTTTTACCCGTTGAGCTGCGAAGACTTTTTCTTGACTGTTTCTTGCTTCTCGCGCATACTTTTACTCATGACTCCCATCAATTCTGCGCCTGAGGAACAACTTGTAGCCCGCGTGAAACGGTTTACAGCGCTTCCGGCTGAGCTACCGTGGCTCGAGTTCAAGGTAAACAAGCTGTCCTCTGGCGCGGAGATTGCAAAGTATGCCTGCGCTTTAGGCAACTCGGCGCGTCTGCACGATGAGCCAGCAGGATACCTCATATGGGGAGTAAACGATGACCACGCTGTCGTTGGGACGTCGTTTGACTGGCAACGCGCAAAGGGGAAAGGCAACGAAGACCTACTCCCCTGGCTCAACCGCGTCATTAGCCCAGCACCTGATGTGACATTCGACGAGGTAACGGTTGATGGGCACCTTGTTGTACTTCTGCGTATACCAGCTTCCTGGTCTTCCCCGTATTCTTTCGATGAAAAGCGTTATTTTCGCAAGGGCAGCTACGTAAAGAACCTCATGGATTTTCCCAATGAGGAACGTCAGCTCTGGCAGAAACTCAACCAGTTCGAATTTGAAAACACTGTAGTTGCTGAGAACCTTGAGCCCGAATCAATCACCGAACTTCTTGATCCCGAAGCCTTCTTCCTCAACCGACCAGAGCTCCCTCGCACGACCGGCGATGCTCTGATCGATACGCTACGAACCGCTAAGGCCATCTCCTACTCACACGAGCAAGGCTGGCATATTCCGGCATGGTCCGCGCTCATGTACGCACGTTCCCTTCAGGACTTTCCGGAGCTGCGCGAGCGTGCTCCCCGCGTCATGCATTTCAAAGGCACCTCGCGCACCGAAGTAGAACGTGAATGGGAATTCCCTGAAGGATACGCCTCTTCCTTCACCCACATAGTCACGCTCTTCAACACCATTCGCCCAGGCGGCGAACATATTGATTCCAGCGGCAAGCGCGTGGTAACTCCACTGCTACCAACGGTGGCCTTCCGCGAGGTCCTAGCAAATGCGCTCATGCACCAGGATCTCGAGCAACGTGGCCGATTCTTGACCGTAGAGATTTTCAGCGATCGAGTCGAAGTAACCAACCCTGGTACCCCTCTCATCGATCCCCAAAGGTTCATTGACTCGGCTTCCACCACACGCAATACCTATCTTGGCGAGGCTTTACGCCTGGCACACTTCGTCGAACAGCGAGGAAGCGGCTGGGACAAGATCGTTTCTTCACTCGAAGCGGAGCATTTCCCACCTGCTCTCATTCGCGCCAACGGAAGTACCACCGTCTCCCTCAGCGCCTACCGCCCCTTTGCGCTGATGACCATGGAAGAAAAGACCCAAGCCGTCTATCAACACGCTTGCCTTCGCTTCCTTGAGAACCTTCCCGTCAACAATTCGTCGATCCGTCAGCGCTTCGGGCTGAAGAACTCACAAGCCGCTCAAGCCACACGCCTGCTTGCTGCCACCGTCGAGGAAGGCCTCATCCACCCTTACGATCCCAGCGCAGGCCCGCGGTCATTGCGTTATGTTCCGTTCTGGAGCGAATAGGGATCGCTTTCTTGCTTCATTAACCACAATCAGGCCTAAAACAACACTCCGCGACGCCATTTGTGCCCGTTGAGCTGCGAAGACTTTTTCTTGACTGTTTCTTGCTTCTCGCGCCTTACTTCGCGCGTTTTCATCCTTTGAACACCGAGGAACCCAGTTAGTTAAAAAGTTTTTCACTACTTGGGAACCGAGAAGCCATCACCTCCGACTAGTAGTGCAGTTGATATCAGCGCCTGTCCATCGCCCCTCCTGAACGCCCCGCGAACGTTCAGCAGGGGCCTTCACCAAAGACCCTGAAAAGAGCACTACCTATGAGTCGGACGGCTCTGCGATCTTTCATTCAGCGCATTCACTTTTATGGCGGTATGTTCGTCGGCCCCTTCATTCTCGTTGCGGCATTGACTGGCTGCCTCTATGCCATGGCACCCACCCTGGAGAAGGTGGTGTACCACGACGTCATGTCCGTTCCGGCGGTCGAGCACCCCGTGAGCTTGGAGGAACAAATCCAGGCCGCGCAGCACAAACACCCTGACATGCCGGTCACGCAGGTCTGGCCAGCCACAACACCGACGGATTCCACGCGCGTGCTGGTTTCCGATGACAGCATCGACGAAAGCCTCCAGCGCACCGTCTTCATCAATCCTGCCAACGCCGAGGTCATCGGGGACTACCCCACCTACTCGGGCCTGGGTGAGATGCCGCTGCGCCGCTGGATTTCCTCCCTGCACGAAAGCTTCCGCTTGGGCAAGGTCGGTGAGCTCTACTCGGAGCTGGCCGCTTCCTGGTTGTGGGTCATGGCCTGCGGCGGACTTTATATGTGGTGGATTCGCCGCCGTCCGAAGAACAAGGCAACCTCGAACGCAGCGCAGCAGCAGCCCAAGCGCTCTGCCCGCTGGAAGGCCACCCGCCTGCATTCCACTGTTGGCGCCTGGATCTTCATCGGTCTGCTTGGCCTCTCTGCCACCGGCATCACCTGGTCCGGTCTGGCCGGCGACAACGTCGATTCCCTCGTCGAGCGCATGAACTGGAAGGCCACCCCCATCGAGACTGCCCTCCCCGGCACCACCGCTGAAACGCATGAGCACACCGGCCATGAAGGACATGAAGGTCATGGGGTTGGAGGGGCGTCGTCAAGCGCGAACGTGGCTGCCGAGGCCGAACGTGTCCTTGCCACCGGCCGCGCCGAGGGGCTGACCGGACCGCTGCGCCTGTACCCACCGGAGGACGCCAACTCCGCCTGGCAGGTCAGCGAACGCTGGGTGGAATGGCGCACCACCTCCGATGCAATTTCGGTAGATGGCACTACCGGCGACGTCATCGACCGCCAGCCTTTCTCCAGCCTGCCGCTGTTTAGCAAGCTCAGCAGCTGGGGCATATACCTGCACATGGGCATCATGTTCGGCCTTCCACTGCAGATTGCACTGCTCGCACTGGGTCTCGCCACCGCCGCTCTCGTAGTACTGGGGTACTACATGTGGTGGAAACGTCGCCCACGCTTCCTCCCGACTGCCCACTTCTCCTGGGCCACCACAGGGTTGGGCGCGCTTTTCGCCGCCACCGTGGGCGTCTTCCTGCCGCTCTTAGGAATCACTTTGGCAGCGTTCCTGATTCTCGATGTCATCCTTGTGAACCGTGCCACCGCCCCGCGCAGGGAACGCACGCCAATCCCGGTCGGATAATTTAGTGAAAGCCATCACATAGGGCGGAGCTTATTAGGTACGGTAGTTTCTTATGACTAACCCACTACTGACACCTTCCACGCTGCCCTACCAGCTCCCGCCGTTTGCGGAGATCAAGGTCGAGCACTACCGCCCCGCCTTCGACGAAGCACTCGCGCTTCACGACGCCGAAATCGCCTCCATCACCGACAACCCCACCACGCCTACGTGGGAAAACACCGTGGAGGCGCTCGAGCGCTCCGGCCAGGACCTCGACCGCGTCATGGCCGTCTTCGGCAACCTCTCCGGCACGGATGTCACCGATGAAATGGAGGAGATCGCCGCCGACATCTACCCGCGCCTGTCCGCGCACTATGACGCGATCTACCAGAACGAGGTGCTCTACGCGCGCATCAAGGAGGCCACGCCGCCTGCCGACGACGCGGAAGGCCAGCGCCTCCACGACCACCTCCTGCGCACCTTTGCCCGCAAGGGCGCGGACCTCGACGCTGCCGGCAAGGCCCGCCTGTCCGAGATCAACCAGCGCCTCTCCGCGCTCTCTGAAGAATTTGGCCGCAACCTCATGGCGTCTACCCGCGAGCGCGCGGTCTCCTTCACCGAGGAAGAACTCGAGGGCCTGCCCGCCGAGCGCATCGCCTCCGCCAAGGCCGATGCCGAAGCATTAGGCCGCGAGGGCTTCGTCATCCCGCTGGAGCTGCCGACCGTGCAGTCGGAGCTGAGCCGTCTGGCGCGGGAGGATGCGAGGGGGAGGCTGTATGCGGCGTCGGCAAGCAGGGGCTCCGAGAACAACATCCCGGGGCTCATCGAGGCCGTGCAGCTGCGCGCCGAGCGAGCCGAGCTGCTGGGCTTTGCCACGCATGCCGACTACGTCATCGCCGAGGAAACCGCCGCGACTGCCGACGCCGCCCGCACCATGCTCTTCGACCTCGCCCCCGCCGCCGCGGCCAACGCCGAAGGCGAGCAGAAGCTCCTCACGGAGGAAGCAACGCTCAACGGCCAGGGTTTCAGCTCCGCGGACTGGCCTTATTGGGAATCCAAGGTCCGCGCCCGCGACTTCTCCCTCGATGAGGAGGAGCTGCGCAAGTACTTCCCACTCGACCAGGTCCTGGAGAAGGGCGTCTTTGCCGCCGCCGAGCGCCTCTACGGCATCACCGTCACCCCGCGCGATGACCTCGAGGGCTACGCGGAGGGGGTTCGCGTCTGGGAGGTGCGGGACGGCAATCACGAGAGTAAGGGGATCGGTCTTCTTCTTACCGACTACTTCGGGCGTCCCACCAAGCGCGGCGGCGCATGGATGAGCGAGTTCGTGGGCCAGTCCCGTCTGCTGGAGCGCAAGCCGGTCATCGTCAACGTCATGGGCATCACCAAGCCCGCCGACGGCTCCCAGCCGCTGCTGAGCATGGACGAGGTCCGCACCGTCTTCCACGAATTCGGCCACGCCCTGCACGGCCTGCTTTCCGACGTCCGCTACCCCACCTTCGCCGGCACCAACGTCCCGCGCGACTGGGTGGAGTTCCCCTCGCAGATCAACGAGAACTGGGCGCTCGATAAGAACTTGGTCAAGGAGTACGCCCGCCACGTCGAGACGGGCGAACCTATTCCAGACGAACTTCTCGACGCCATCACCGCCGCCTCCGAATTCGGCCAAGGTTTCGCCACCTCAGAGTATCTGGGAGCGTCGATCATCGACCTCGCGTGGCATTCCCTGAGTGCTGCCGACGCCGCCAAGCTAGAGGCCACCCCGGAGGCCGTCGCCGAGTTTGAAGCCGAGGCCCTACGCGCGGCCGGGCTGGACAACGAGCTCATCGCCCCGCGCTACCGCTCGACGTACTTCAACCACATCTTTGCCGGTGGCTACTCCGCGGGCTACTACTCCTATCTCTGGGCCGAGGCACTCGATGCCGATGGTTTCGAGTGGTTCAAGGAGCAGACCGACCTGCGCGCGGCTGGCCAAAAGTTCCGCGACGTGATCCTGTCGAAGGGCGCATCCCGCGACTTCACGGAGGCTTACCGCGAGTTCCGCGGCCGCGACAAGGACGTTGCGCCGCTGCTCAAGCGCCGCGGCCTCGCCGGTGCCTAGTTCCCCGATGGCACTAGTGCCCACCATCAAGGCGTCCGGTGAGCTGCTCCAAGCGATGCCGGCTCGGGCCGTTTAAGCCGACGATGTCCACGGTCTTGCCCTTTTCGTGGAACTTGCTAGTAATGCCGTCCAAGGTAGCAACCGTGGAAGCATCCCACACCTCGGCACCGGTGAGGTCGATGACAATGTGCTCAGCCTCATCGGTGTAATCAAATTGGTACACCAAGTCATTCGACGACGCCCAGAAAAGCTGTCCGTGCAGCTGGTAGGACCGTACACCGTCGACAAGCTCGGAAGCATCCACTCGCACCAAATGAGCCACGCGGCGGGCAAAGCTCACCATCGCTGCCAGCACACCGAGCACTACGCCGACCGCCAGGTTATGCGTCACCAACGTGCCAGCCATGGTCACCAGCATCACCACGGTTTCCGACAGCGGCATAAATTTTAGCGTGCGCGGGTGCACTGAGTGCCAGTCCACGGTGCCTACCGAAACCATGATCATGATGGCTACCAGCGCTGCCATTGGGATCTGGCCAACAATGTCCCCCAACGCCAAGATGAGAACTAGTAGGAAAGAACCGGCAACCAGCGTGGACAAGCGTGTGCGCGCCCCGGACTCGCGGACATTGATCATGGTCTGGCCAATCATCGCGCAGCCTCCCATTCCCCCGAACAGTCCGGTAGCGATGTTCGACACGCCTTGTCCCCAGCTTTCACGGGTTTTGTTGGAGTGGGTATCCGTGATGTCGTCGACAAGCTTGGCAGTCATCAGCGATTCCATCAACCCCACCACGGCCACTGCCAGCGCATACGGCGCAATAATCTTGACGGTCTCCAGATTTAGCGGCACGTTCGGCCAGAACAGCGCCGGCAGCGAAGTCGGTAGATCGCCCATATCGCGCACGCGCGGAACATTAAGGCCCGCCAGAACCACCGCAGCTGTCAACACAACAATCGTCACCAGTGGAGCTGGCACCGCAGCAGTAATCTTGGGAAAGCCCACCATGATGCCGAGCCCCACGACGACGAGAACATAGACCATCCACGGCACATCGATAAGGTGCTCCAACTGTGCTGTAAATATGAGAATACCCAGCGCATTGACAAACCCCAGCATCACGGAGCGTGGGATAAAGCGTTGCAGCTTGGGCACGCCCAACAGCGCGAGCACAATCTGAAGCACCCCGCCCAGCATGACTGTGGCCACGAGATAATCCAGGCCGTGGTCTTGTGCCACCGGTGCCACTACAAGGGCGATAGCACCAGTTGCTGCGGAAATCATTGCCGGGCGGCCGCCAGTAAAGGCAATCACCACAGCCATAATCACGGAAGAGAACAAACCCACCGCCGGGCTCACCCCGGCGAGGATGGAAAACGCAATCGCCTCCGGAATCAGCGCCAAGGCAACGGCTAGTCCGGCCAACACCTCGATGCGCAGTCGCGTAGCTGAGGAAAAGGCATAGCGGAAGGAGGCCACAACACCCATGGGCGCTTCAGTGACCGTGGTAGTTTCAGTCATAGCAATCCTGTCGTTCGTATCCCCCGAGCTTAACCCTCAAGTAGCTTTAGGGTTTTGGACTTGCATAACTTTAACCGCTGCATAGGCGCGCGACAAAACATGGTCCCTAAGGAGGAAAGCCATGGCTGAATCTGGCTACAAAATCGGCGAGATAGCCGAGCGCACCGGCATTTCACTACCCACATTGCGCCACTACGACTCCGTCGGGCTAGTCTCTCCCTCTCACCGCAGCCCCGGAGGCTTCCGTCTGTACAGCGAAGAGGATCTGCACCGCATTTTGCTAGTCCGCCGCATGAAGCCGCTGGGGTTTTCGCTGGAAGATATGCGCTCATTTCTTGAGGCCGCTAATTCTTCCACGCCGGCTGCGCGCGAGACTGTCGCTCGCGTCCAACTGGAGGCACGTACGCGCTACGAGAAGCTGTCCAAGCAGCTGGCGTATGCCGAAGAGTTCCTCGATATAGTGAACAACTTGGCTTAGCACCCCCGAGAAGTTATCCACAGATTTCGTGGCGGGCGGGAGCTCGCCCTTGTTGGCAGGGTGCGGCGCTTTTACTCTGAGGTTCATGAGAGTTCAGACGTTCTTCGCCGCCCTCGGCCGCGCCATTGACCTGGTGGCCGAGTGCGCGGGCCTGTCTGAATCTGACTTAGTGTCTTTCGGAGCCACGTCTGCCGACGCCACCGTGTTCCTCTCCCTCCACCACACCTACTTCGGGCACACCTCTTCGACGAAGAAGCAGCGCACGGCGGTTGAAGCCGCCCGCCGGCGCGGGCACGGGCTGGTGACCTTGCAGCTTATCGAGCACTTCGTTGCCAAAGTCCGGGACCATAACAAAGCGTGGGATTTGCGGGTAGAGCTGTGCCAGACCAGCGCGGAGCTGGTGGAAAAGGTAGCGCGCAAGAGACTGCGTCAGATGCGCAAGCCCCGCACGTATGCCGAGCGTGCCAAGCTCACCCAGCACGGCAATGGCCTGGCCACCCTCACGGTAACTGCGGACTCGCTGCAGCTGACCGGTGTCTTTGAAGGCATCGACCAGGAACGCCCCGGCGAGAGTTTCTTGGAGAATCTGGAGGGCGGTGGCGTCAAAACTGAGGTTGCCACCATGGCGGTCCTGCAGCTCGATGACTACGCAGAGCTGCTCAAGGGCAATACCGACAAGGATGGCGAAGAATTCATCGTCCGCACAACAAGTGGCGCGACGATGACCGGCTCGCAGCTAGTGGAGCGCGCTCTGCTGGACAAGGGAGTTATTGTGGCGGTCAGCCGCGAGCATGGCCCACTCGATGTGTTTCGTTTCCAGCGCTTCGCCACGGCCAAACAACGCCTCGCCCTAGCTGCGGAGAACCCGTGCTGTGCGTGGGAGGGCTGCAAAGTTCCCTTTGAGAAGTGCCAAATCCACCACATCAAAGCCTGGGCCCGCGGCGGGCCCACCAACATCCTCAACCTGGTGCCGCTGTGTCCGTACCATAACGGCGTCAACGACGATGACCCCGATGCCCCGCCCTCACGTGGCCGCATGGATCGCATCGGCGGGCGGACGGCATGGATTCCACCTTATGACGCCGCTCCGGTCTTCACCAGCGCCTTCAACTAACACTTCAACTAAACCTTCCGCGAAGGCATTCCGCCACTGCCATGTAGTGCTCGAACCCCGCAGGAAATCCCCTCCTCGCGGGGCCTTCAGCGTGCCGGTTTAGCCGGCGTTACGCAGCGCTGTGGCGAGACCATTCATCGTGACCTGGATGGTCTTGGACACCAGGAACTGATCGTCGCCGCGGCGGTAGCGACGCAGCAGCTCCAACTGGATGGCGTTGAGCGGAAGCAGGTACGGGTAGCGCCGCTTGAGCGACCGCGCCTGGCGCTGGTTCTCACTGACTAACTCCGCGTTGCCGGTGACCTTGAGGTAGACCTCGCGGGTGCGCTCAAACTCCGCGGAAATCAGGCTGAAGATACGGTCCGCAGTTTCTTTGTCATCAACCAGGTTGGCATAGAGGCGTGCCAGCTGCATCTCCGCCTTGGCCATGACCTGCGCCATGTTGGCGAACACGGAGCGGAAGAAAGGCCACGTACGGTACAGCTCACGCAGCTCCTCCCAGCGCTTCTCCACTTCTCCATCGCCGCTTTTTACTCCGGCCTTTCCGGTTTCTGCTCCATCCGCAGTGGCATTTACTTCTTCTACGCTGGCCAGTCCTACTCCACATTCACCACTGGAGGATTGCTTAACCCACGCTGTCACCGCACTGCCCACGCCGAACCAGCCCGGAATGTTGGTGCGGGACTGTGACCACGACAGCACCCAGGGAATCGCTCGCAAATCCGTAATCGCGGTGGTCTGCTTACGCGAGGTCGGGCGCGAGCCCAGGTTAAGCTCGCCGATTTCGTGCAGCGGAGTGGACTGGGTGAAGTAGGCGATAAACCCGGGGTCATCAACCAGCTGGCAGTACGCCGTACCGCTCAAGTCCGCCAGCTCCCGCATGATGTCGTAGGCCCGCTCGGGATCCGCAATCGGCTCGGTATCCAACAACGATGCCTCCAACGCACCGGAAACGAAAGCCTCCAAATGACGGCGCGCGGTCTCCGGAGCTCCATACTTCGCAGAAATCACCTCGCCCTGCTCAGTAATACGCACCGAACCCGAGACCGCGCCCTTCGGCTGCGCCAGAATCGCATCATAGGTCGGGCCGCCGCCGCGGCCCACCGCACCACCACGGCCATGCGCCAAACGCAGCTCCACGCCGTGGCGCTCACACAGCTCAACTAGGGCCAATTCGGCGTCGTACAGCGCCCAATTCGCCTGCAGATACCCGCCGTCCTTGTTGGAGTCCGAATACCCCAACATAACCTCTTGCACATCCCCGCGCGAGCGCAGATGCTCGCGGTACACGGGCACCTGCCAGAGCTTCTCCAGGATGCCAGCACCCGCTTTCAAATCCTCGATGGTCTCAAACAGCGGCACCACATCTACCTGGTTCAGCCCCACCTCCTTGAGCAGCACCATCGGCTCCAAAATATCGGAGACCGTTCCCGTCATAGAGATAATGCAGTGCGACACCGACTTCGGTCCAAAGTCCCGCACAGCGCGGGCCGCCGCACGGAAAATCCCCAGCTCCTTGGCTGTATCCTCGGTGAATTCCTTTTCAGTGCCCGGGAAGAGCAGCGGACGATTTGTCTGCAACTCCCGCACCAGCAGCGCGACCTTCTCCTCCTCCCCCAGCCCGCGATAGTCCGAGGTAATGCTGGCTGCGGCGAAAATCTCGGTGAGGACGTTCTCAAAGGATTCCGAATTCTGGCGCATATCCAGCGTCGAGAGGTGGAATCCAAACGTGGTCACCGCCGAGCGCAATCGGGCAAGGCGGTCATCGGCGATGATGTCATCGTTGAACTGGCGCAGCGAGCGGTCGATCACATCCAGGTCCCGCTTGAGCTCCTCCGGAGACGCATAGGCGCTTGGCGACGCCTCCCCTTCCAACCTCGCCAGCACCTTCTTCCGGATGCCGAAGATGGCCCGGCGATAGGGCTCGTCGACGCGGGATTTTTCGTCGTTGTGGGCGGCGTCGGCAAGCGCGCCCAGTTCCTTGGAACTGGAGGAATATCGATCCGACAGGGAGAGCTCGCGCTCCAACTCGCCGAGCTCGTCGGCGTAGTACTGCAGCACCGTCGCCGCGGCCTTGCGGGTGGCGTAGGTCAAGGTGTGCTCGTTAACAAAGGGGTTGCCGTCATGGTCGCCACCAATCCAGGAGCCGGGGCGGACGACGGGGGAATCGGGAAGCTGCTGGCCAAAGGTCTCACGCATGGCGTGGCGAATGGCGCGGTTGAGGGCGGGAACCTGGTCGAGCAGTGAAAGCTTGTAGTAGCGCAAGCCGACGTCAATCTCGTCTTCGAGGGTAGGGCGGGCAATACGAATCAGCGCGGTCTGCCACAACAGAGTCATGCGCAGGTACATTTCCTTCTCGATCGCCGCCATGTCGCCGCCGCGGTGAGCTTCCTTGAGGAGATTCTTGATGCGGGTCTGGGTATCGAAGACGGTGCGGCGGCGGGTTTCGGTGGGGTGCGCGGTGAGAACGGGGGCGACGTGAGCGCCTCGGATGACGGAGGCGGCATCGGCGGGCGCGACGCCTTCTTCTTTGAGCTTGGCGAATGTCTTGCGCAGGGAAACCGGCGCCTCGACGGACTCGTCATCCAAGTCCTCCGCTAGATTCGCGATGAGCGCGAAATAGCTGAACGCTCGCGCCACGAGGTTGACTTTGGTGATGTCGAGGTCGCGGAAGATAGCGACGAGGTCTTCCGGCTTGGCATCGCCGTGGGCGATGTCGAAGGCCATGCGGCGGGTGGATTCGACGAGCTCAAAGACGTCCTCGCCCTCCTGCTGCGCGATAACTCGGCCGAGCACCCGGCCGAGGAAGCGGATGTCTTCGCGGACTTGTTCTGGGGCGGGTGTGCTCACGGCGAGGAGCCTTTCTGGGAGTGATGTGTTCGGCTGGCACATCTCAATGTAGCCCAGAGCACTATTGGGTGATAGTTATTTGCCGGAAGAGCTCGCGGGCAGAAAGGGGTGCGGACAGAAAGAGTTAATGGGCAAAGGACGCGAGCCACGCGGCGTGGAGGCGCGAGTCGCCGTTTTCTTCCGGATGGAAGCTCAGCGCTGTGACGTGTCCCTGCCTCACACCGACGATCACTTCGTGTCCCGCAGTAAGACGAGTTAGCTCCCCGTCATGCCCGGCACTAGCTGCGCACGCCACACCAGATTTAGCGCTCGCACCCGCACTGAGAACTTCACTGCTGCTTGCCGCGCCACTAGCCCTTGCCGCGCCACCAGCCGCAGTACCACGCGCAGGGGCAGGCACCGTGGCGATGACCTCGACGCCTTCACCCACGCGGGTAACGATGGGCGCGCGGATGAAGCTCGCCTCAATGTCTAGCGTGATGCTTCGGGCCCCTGTGTCATGAGCCTCGGTGTCGTCATGCGCCGCGGCGTCTCGGGACTCGGTGCGCCGCGTCCCGGCCTCGGAGGTCTCTACATCGGGTCGCTGACTTTGCATCGCGACGGGAACGACGCGCTCCTCGGAGAAGCGTTGGTTCCCGAAGGCGTTGCGGCGCACGGTGACGTCGATAAGCCCCAGCGTCTGCTGGCCCGGCGCGGGGTTCTCCAGGTCGCGAGCGCTGTAGATGAGCCCCGCGCAGGTGGCAAGAACCGGCAGCCCGCCCTCGACGGCTCGGCGCAACGGCTCCGCGACGCCGAAGGAGCGCGCCAGCTTATCGATGGTGCTCGACTCTCCACCGGGCAGAATGATTCCGCCCAGCCCGTCGAGATCCTGCGGCAGGCGCACCCGGCGTGTTTCAGCGCCGAGACTCTCCAACACGGAGAGATGTTCCTCCACACCACCCTGCAGGGCAAGCACGCCGACGAGTGGTCGCACCGCGTTTACCAACCGCGCTCAGCCAGGCGGTGCGGGGCGGGGATATCGTTGACGTTGATGCCCACCATGGCCTCACCCAGGCCGCGGCTGATCTTGGCCAGCTCGGCCGGCTGGTCGTAGAGGGTGGCCGCCTTAACGATGGCCTCCGCGCGCTTCGCAGGCTCGCCGGACTTGAAGATTCCGGAGCCAACGAAGACGCCTTCGGCGCCCATCTGGCGGACGAGGGCGGCGTCGGCAGGCGTGGCCACGCCACCAGCGACGAACAGCACGACCGGCAGCTTGCCGGTCTCCGCAACCTCAGCAACCAGGTCATACGGCGCCTGCAACTCCTTGGCTGCGACGTAGAGCTCATCGCGATCCAGGTTCTGGAGGCGCGCGATTTCACCCTTGATAGTGCGCAGGTGCTTGACGGCCTCGGAGACGTCGCCAGTGCCGGCCTCACCCTTGGAGCGAATCATGGCCGCACCCTCGGTGATGCGGCGCAGGGCCTCGCCCAGGTTGGTGGCGCCACAGACGAAAGGCACGTCAAAGTCCCACTTGTTGATGTGGTTGACGTAGTCGGCCGGGCTGAGCACCTCGGACTCGTCGATGGAATCTACGCCCAGCTCGCCGAGAATCTGCGCCTCCACGAAGTGGCCGATGCGGGCCTTCGCCATCACCGGAATGTCCACAGCGTTGACGATGCCCTCAATGAGGTCCGGGTCAGACATGCGGGCCACGCCACCCTGAGCGCGAATATCGGCCGGCACGCGCTCCAGCGCCATGACGGCGGACGCACCTGCGTCCTCAGCAATTCGGGCCTGCTCCGGGGTGACTACATCCATGATGACGCCGCCCTTGAGCATGTCAGCCAGTCCACGCTTGACGCGCGTCGTGGCGCGTCCCTGTTCAATCTTCTGTTCAGTCATGGCTCACATAGTGGCCCAGAAAATTGGTCCAAGACAAGAGCCATTTTCCGAGTGTCGAATTAGACCACTTATGATGGGGTCGTGTCTTTCCGCCTCGATCCATCTGATACGCGCGCGTTGCCGGTGCAGATTGCCGAAGCCCTCCGCACCCAAGTCGCGGCGGGCATTTTGCTGCCCGGCGAGCAGGTGCCGTCGACGCGTTCACTGGCGCGCGATCTGGGCATTTCCCGAGGCAGCGTGGTTACCGCCTACGAGCAGCTCACCGCCGAGGGCTACCTCACCGCGTCGGTTGGCTCGGGCACAGTCATCAACCCGCACCTGCCCCATGGGCGCACCCCACAGCCTCACCCCGCGCCGCGGCCCAGCTCTGCCCCACCGCGCGTGGAGTTGACCCCCGGCTTGCCCGATACGGCCGGAATCATCACCCCCGAATGGAGGGCGGCGTGGCGCAAGGCCGCGGTGAATCCTTCCGGCGATCTTCCCCGCGAGGTGGCCGCGCACCTGCGCCACATGCGCGGGCTCACCGTCGACCCGGCCTACGTCGTCATCACCGCCGGCGCCCGCGACGGCCTCTCGGTGCTGCTGCGCGCGCTGGGCGGCCACTTGCGCGTGGGCGTGGAGTCCCCCGGCTACCCCAGCCTGCGCCGCGTTCCCCAAGCTTTGGGCCACACGCTTGTCGACGTCCCCACCGACGCCCACGGCGTCACCGTCCCCACCGTTGACCTCGACGTTCTCATCGTCACCCCCTCCCACCAGCACCCTTATGGTGGTTCGCTGCCGGCGGCCCGGCGCGCGGAACTCGTCGAGTGGGCACGCAGCAACGACGTGCTCATCATCGAGGATGACTTCGATTCCGAGCTGCGCTACGTCGGCCAGCCTTTGCCCGCGCTGACCGCGCTCGCCCCGGAACACACGGTGTTGCTGGGCACGTTTTCTTCGGTGATTTCGCCATCGATTGCCTGCGGCTATCTGGTCGTGCCGCCGAGCTTGCGCTCGGCGGTGGATCGGGTGCGGGAGGTCTTCGGCCAGCCTGTCGGCGCAATCCCCCAGGCGGCGTTGGCGAACTATCTGGCCAGCGGTGCGCTGCGGCGGCATACCGGACGGATGCGCCGCGCCTACAAGCGCCGCCGCGACCTCGTCCAAGCCGCGCTGGAAGACGCCCCCGCTACCCTTCTGCCCATCCACGGCGGGCTCCATGCGGTGTTGCTGTGCGATAACGCCGTGGTCGACCGCGCGGCTTCCCTAGGGCTAACGCTCACCCCGCTGCGCGATTATTGGGGCGGCGTGGCCGCCGAGGAAGGCGTGGTCTTGGGCTTTGGGCATTTGAGCGATGTCGAACTCGCCGCCGCGCTGGATCTGGTCAAGCAGGCCTTAACTAGCTGACACGTAGCTAGCCTGGCGCGTAGCTGCCCTATCGCATACCGGGCTAGCTAGCGCTGGCCAAGGTCACGGTGGCGAGGGTACGACCGGTGGGTTGCTCGCTGCCACCCGCGGGTTCCTCGGTAACCATGACTTTGACCGCGGCACCGTCGAAGGGCATCCACACCCCATCGTGTGGGGCCTGACCGATAACCCCGGCTGAGGCCATCTCACCATCTGCACTGACTGCCCACACCTGGGCGCCCATGCCGTCGGCCAGTTGCGGCTGGCCATCGACCATCGCGCCGGATTTCGCCATCGAGGCGGAGGAAACGATATCCAGTTGCGCTCCCGAGGCATCCGCATTGCCCTGCATAAGGTCCTCTGCGCCCATGATGTCGTGCATGGATTTCTCGCCCGGCGATTCAGCCTCTACTTGCGCGCTATCCGGTGCATCTTGCTGACCCAACTGCAAGAGCTGCGGCGCGGCTACCACGCCTGCGACGAGCACTGCGGCGGCAGCCGGCACCGCTACGAAGGCCCGCCAGCGGCGGCGTGGAAGCTCGATGACCTCAGCAGCTTCGCCACCGTCAATTTCCGCAAAGACAGCATCTTTCATTCGCGCTGGCGGATGCACGTCTGGGAGGGAATCGAGGAAGTCGTCGAAAGTCTCATCAGAAAACTCATGCGTATTGCTCATCTTCCCTCCTTTCCGAGAATCGCTTTTAGCTTCTTAACGCCGTCGCGCACGCGCGTCTTCGCCGTACCCAGCGGTACTCCCGTTGATTCTGCCAGTTCAGCATGCGTCAAGCCATTGAAAAATGCGAGGGCTACCGCGGTGGAATGCGGCTCCCCAATCTCGTCGATGGCCCAGCGCAGGCGCTGCGCTTCGACATGTCCTAGGGCCTCATCTTCAAGAGGCTCGGTGTAGGTAGCCTGGTCCAACAGCGCGTCGCGGTCATCACGTTGCACTGCAGCAACGTGGCTACGCAGCTTATCGACGGCCCTCCCATGCGCCAACCTGCCCACCCACGACCGCGCGTTTCCCCGCTGCGGGTCAAATTTCGCAGCGGAAGTCCACACCTCAACGAAGACATCTTGGGCAACCTCTTCGGCTAAGGCAGGATTGCGCAGAACGCTCAGGCACACGCTGTACACGGTGGGCGCGAGGGCGTCGTATAGCGCGCTGAAGGCATGCTTGTCTGCCGCAGCGGTCTGAACGAGCAGGTCGTTCAGCCGCGCATGTTCATCAGGTGACATCGCAGACACGGGTGTAGAGCTTACCTCCAGCAGCGGGGCGGACATGGCACTTTTACTTGGTCATTTCTTCGCTTGGCGCCATCATCTCATCGCTCTTCATTTCCTCTGTCATCATGGAATCCGACTCCATGGCGTCCGAGCTCGGGGCCATCATCTCGGAGCTGGGCTTCATGTCCACCTCTTCCTTCTTGTCGTTGCAGGCAACCAGCCCACTGGCGGCAATGGCAAGTGCAGCGGCGGCGGTAACAAGCTTCTTCATTTCGGTGCTCCTTCTTTAGGTCTGCGGGTCCGGTGTTTCCGGGCCCTGTATCTCACCATTCGGAGCAACCCCCTGAAGCGGATTGGATGATTTAAAAGCAATCCGCTTTTCACTCGTGTTCCGAACTAGTTGCATACCCACTCCGCACACCAAACGAAGGAGCACAGGATGTTATCTACGCTATTCATCGGGTTTACCGGTGGCCTTATCACCGGCATCTCGCCCTGCATCTTGCCGGTCTTGCCGCTGGTCCTCGCAGTCAGCGGCGGCTCACGGTGGCGGCCATGGCAGGTCGTCGGCGGGCTGGTGACGAGTTTTAGCCTCGTCACTCTTTTCGCCACAACGCTGCTCAATGCCTTGGGCCTGCCCGCCGACGTCCTGTGGAAAGTGGGAATCGCGCTGCTCGTTCTCGTGGGCCTGGGAATGGTGTTCCCTCGCGTGCAGGAAGCCCTCGAGTGGCCTTTCCAGAAGCTCCCGAAAGCTGGCGGCTTGCAAGCCACAGCCCGCGACAAGGGCGGCTTCGTCGTTGGCCTAGCCATGGGGGCTGTCTTCGTTCCCTGCGCGGGCCCAGTACTGGCCGCAATCTCCGTGGCGGGCGCCACCGGGACTGTCGACGCCCACATCCTCCTCCTCTGCCTCTCCTTCGCCCTCGGCGTGGCGATCCCGCTGCTGGCTTTCGCTTTAGGTGGCAACGAGGTGGGCAAACGCGTCGATGCTTTCCGCTCCCACCAGCGCGAGGTGCGCATCACCGCGGGAATTGTGGTGATCGCTATGGCCGGCGCCATCTCACTCGGCGCGCCCGCGTGGCTGCAGCACAAACTCCCCAGCATCAACGCCGACGCCACGCCCGTTGAACAGGCCACCCTCACAGCCGAAGGAACCCCCGTGCCCGCGTTCGCGGGGCTGACCGGCTGGTTCAACACGGATGCGCCCGTCGATCCGCGGACCTCCGGCAAGGTCACGCTCATCGATTTTTGGGCCTATGCCTGCATCAACTGCCAGCGCAACAACACGCACCTGACTAAGCTCTATGCGCACTACAAGGACTACGGCTTCGACATCATCGGCATCCATGCACCGGAGTACGCCTTCGAGCACGAGGTCGACAACGTGCGCCGCGCTGCCCGCGAGCAGGGAATCGAGTACCCGGTGGCACAGGATAATGACTTCGCCACGTGGAAGAACTTTGGGAATCGGTACTGGCCGGCGCACTATCTCGTCGACAAGCACGGCATGTTGCGCCAATCCCACCACGGCGAAGGCGACTACGCCGAGACCGAGCGCCTCATTCGCGAGCTTCTCCTCGAGCGCGACCCCAGCATAGAACTGCCTGAGCCCATTGAAGCCGCCGATACTCACAGCGCTCCGCGCTCGCCGGAGACCTACCTCGGCACCGCACGCGCACAGTATTTCACCAACCCCGATTACCACGACGGCACGCACCAGTTCACCACGAGCGAGCCGCCGTTAGGTCAGTATTCGCTGGGCGGGACGTGGACGCTGGCCGGCCAGCCCATTACCGCCGGACCTCACGCGCGCCTGCGACTGAATTATCGCGCCGCCTGGGTACAGCTCGTAACATCAGGGAGCGGAACGGTTCGCGTGCACCGCGCGGATGGTTCGGTCCGCACCTTCGACATCACCCAGGACGGCACGGTGGATCTCGTCCGGGAACTTGACAATCACACCGAAACAATCGAGCTGGAAGTAAGCGAAGGGCTCTCGCTGTATTCCTTTACTTTTGGCTAGCGTGGGGATCATGAAGCTATCTCTACATGGACAATCCGCCGTGGCTGTCGAGGCTCCCCAGGGGCGCATCGTCATCGACCCCGGCCCCCTTTCAGACCTCAGCTGCCTGGAAGGCGCCGAAGCGGTGCTGCTCACGCACGCGCACGGTGACCACCTCGACGTCGATGCCGTGCGCGCGAGCGGCCTGCCAGTGTGGGGAACGCGCGAGGCCGTCGACGCCATCGGCTCCGGCACCGCAGTCCACACAGGCGAGGAGTTCGAAGTCCTGGGCCTGAAAATCCGCGCGGTGGGCGGGCTCCACGAGGAAATCCACCCCAACATCCCACGTCCGGAGAACCTGGGCTATTTCTTCAATGGAGTGCTGCACCCCGGCGACCAGTGGGTCACCTCGGAAGGACGCACGGTAGACGTCCTCCTGCTCCCCATCGCCGGGCCGTGGGTGCGCGGGGCGGATGCCGCAGATTACGCCATGCGCATCGGCGCGCGACTTACGGTTCCCATCCATGACGCCGTGCTTTCCGACGCCGGCAAGCAAATCACCGACGGCATGCTCCAACGCGCCGGCGTGAGCGGCTATCGGCGCCTGCGGGTTGGTGAAAGCATCGACGTTTAAGCCGAACCAACCGCTCGGTCTATTTTTATTCTCGGTCTTGCCTGCGGTTTCCACAAAGCCACTAACGGCACTGAACCGCTTGGTCTAGCCTTTGTGGCATGAGCACCAAATACGATAATTCCGAAGTCAACGAGTGGTCGTTCGCGACCCGCGCCCTCCACGCCGGACAGAACCTGGACGGCTCCACCAACGCACGCAACGTTCCGATTTACCAAACCACCTCGTATGTCTTCAACGACGCCGAGCACGCCGCCAACCGCTTCAACCTCTCGGATGCCGGCCCGATTTATACCCGCCTGACCAACCCCACCCAGGACGCACTCGAGGAGCGCCTCGCTTCCCTCGAGGGCGGCGTCGCCGCCGTAGCTTTCGCCTCCGGCCAGGCCGCCGAAACCGCGGCCATCCTGAACCTGGCCTCCGCCGGCGACCATATCGTGACCTCCCCGCGCCTCTACGGCGGCACCTCCACGCTCTTTACCGTGACCTTGAAGCGCCTCGGCATTGACGTCACCCTCGTCGAGAACCCGGATGACCCGGCCTCCTGGCAGGACGCCGTCCAGCCAAACACGAAGGCTTTTTACGGCGAGACCTTCGGCAACCCAGTCGCCGATGTTCTCGACATCCCTGCCATCGCCGAGGTAGCTCACAAGAACCAGGTCCCGCTCATCGTGGATAACACCATCGCCACCGGCGCGCTCGCCCGCCCGCTGGAGCTGGGCGCGGACATCGTCGTGGTTTCCACCACCAAGTTCTATACCGGCAATGGCTCCGCCATCGGTGGTGCCATCATCGACGGCGGCTCCTTCGACTGGACCATCGAGCGTGACGGCGAGCCCGTCTTCCCCTACTTCGTCACCCCGGACGAGGCTTACCATGGCCTCAAGTACGCCGACCTGGGCGCACCGGCCTTCGCCATCAAGGCGCGTGCGGGCCTGCTGCGCGATACCGGTGCCGCCATCTCCCCCTTCAACGCCTGGCTGACGCTGAATGGCATCGAGACGTTGCAGTTGCGCGTCGAGAAGCACAATGCCAACGCCCAGGCCGTGGCAGAGTACCTGGAGTCCCACGCCAAGGTCACCACCGTCAATTACGCCGGCTTGGACTCCTCGCCGTACAAGGCCACCAAGGAGAAGCTCGGTTACGCCTACACCGGCTCCGTGCTCTCCTTCGACATCGACGGCGGCCGCGAGGAGGCGTGGGCCTTTATCGATGCGCTGAAGCTGCACTCGAACCTGGCCAACATCGGCGATACCCGCTCCCTGGTGGTGCACCCGGCGACCACGACACACTCGCAGTCCGATGAGGCCGCGCTTAAGGCCGCGGGCATTACGCAGGCCACGGTGCGCCTGTCGGTGGGCATCGAGGATGTCAACGACATCATCGCCGACCTCGAGCGTGGGTTCGCGGCCATTGGTTAGCGCCATCCCGGAACTCGCGCCCGAAGGCGAGCTCGCCGTCGTCCCCATCGGTGATTTCACCACGGAAGCAGGCGCCGTGCTTGCCGACGCCCACGTGGCCTACCAACGCTGGGGCGCTTTTGCCGGCGACCCAGACGGCGTCAACAACGTCCTCGTGGTTGAGCATGCGCTGACCGGTGATTCCAATGTGGCGGACTGGTGGTCCGACCTGGTGGGGCCTGGCAAGGCTCTGGACACCACGCGCTGGTGCGTTATCGCGACTAATGCGCTGGGCGGCTGCAATGGCTCGACGGGGCCGAAGTCGCTGCACCCGGATGGAAAGCCGTGGGGCGGGCGCTTCCCGGCGCTGTCGATTCGGGACTTGGTGGAGGCCGAGCACGACTGCTTGAAGGAACTGGGCATTTCGCGTGTGCACGCGGTGCTCGGCGGTTCGATGGGCGGCGCGCGAACTTTGGAGTGGAGCTTGCTGCACCCGGAAAGCGTGTCCGCGGTGTGTGTGATTGCGGTGTCTGCCCGGGCTTCGGGCTGGCAGATTGGCATCCAATCCGCGCAGATTTCTGCCATCGAGCGCGACCCGTTTTGGCATGGCGGAAATTACTACCTCACGGACAAGACTCCGCGGGATGGTCTGGCAGCGGCGCGCCGCATCGCGCATTTGACGTATCGCGGCGAGCAGGAGATCGACGAGCGCTTCGGCGCTACCGCACAGCAAGGCGAGAATCCCTTGGGTCCGCACCGCCAGCTGAACCAGCGTTTCGCGGTGAACTCCTACCTGGATTACCAGGGGGCGAAACTCACCGAGCGCTTCGATGCGGGTTCCTATGTGGTGCTCACGGAGGCGTTGAACCGGCATGACGTCGGCCGCGGGCGCGGCGGGCTCATCAAAGCACTGGCCGCCTCCCAGGTGCCGACGATGGTCGTGGGCGTGGACACGGATATCCTCTACCCCTATCACCAGCAGGAGCACATCTCCCGCAACGTCAACCACCTGCTGGCGATGGCCAAGATTGTCTCCCCCGTGGGCCACGACGCCTTCCTGACGGAGACCCGGCAGATGAACCGCATCCTGCGCAACTTCCTGCTGCTCTCCGCGCCGAATGGCCTCGACGTGGGCCCTGCGTACGTCGGCGACGAATACTACATCTAGGAGCCCAGCGCGTCGATGGAGAAGGCCAAGAACGCCATCGCCGCGCCCAAGATTCCGGTAAACCAGGCATCGAAGCGCCGGGAGCGTACCGCAAGCACGCCGACACGGGAGGAGTCGCAGGTCAAGCGCACCAATGTAAGCCACACCAGCGCCCCGCCCAACAGCAGCGTGGCGCGGCGCCAGTGCTCGAACACGGCATAGAAACCCGACACCACAACCGCCACGACGAACAGGCCGATGGCCAGCCACTGGAGAGCCGGCGGCAGCGCCGAGGGCTTCAGGTGCGCATCGTGCGGGTTCGACAGGGACACCGGTGGCGTGGTTTTCCCGCGGGCTTGGCTTTCAGTCTGGCTTCCATTCTGGCTTCGAGGCTGGCCTTGAACAGGGCCCTGAGCTGGGCGCCGGGGCATTCGTTGTGCTCGGTGCTGCGGGCTTCCTTCTGATTGTGGGGACATGCTCATTACTTGGGCGTTCGTGTTGCGCCGTTAGTGAGCGGCAAGCTTTTCGGCGCGCTCGACAATGTTGCTCACCAGGAACGCGCGCGTCAGCGGGCCCACGCCGCCCGGGTTCGGGGAGACGTAGCCGGCCTTCTCCCAGACGTCCTCGGCCACGTCGCCGGCGAGTTTGCCGTCAACGCGGGACACGCCGACGTCGAGAACCGCAGCACCTTCCTTGACCATGTCGGCGGTGAGCATGTGTGCCTTGCCGGCTGCCGCGATAATGACATCGGCCTCACGGGTCTCCGCAGCGAGGTCCTTGGTGCCAGTGTGGCACAGCGTCACCGTGGAGTTTTCGCTGCGGCGGGTGAGCATCAGACCAATCGGGCGGCCCACGGTCACGCCGCGGCCAATAACCACGACCTTGGCGCCATCGAGCTCTACCCCAAAGCGGCGCAGCAGGTGGATGCAGCCATTCGGAGTGCAGGGCAGCGGGGCTTCCTCGTTGAGCACCAGCTTGCCCAGGTTGATCGGGTGCAGGCCATCAGCGTCCTTGGCCGGATCGATGAGCTCGAGCACGCGGTTTTCATCCAGGTGCTTCGGCAGCGGCAGCTGCACGATGTAGCCAGTGCAGGCGTCATCATTGTTGAGTTCCTCGATGACGCGCTCCAGCTCCTCCTGGGAGATATCTCCCGGCAGGTCCTTGCGAATCGAGTTGATACCGAGCTTCTCGCAATCACGGTGCTTCATCTTCACGTAGGAATGCGAACCCGGATCATCGCCCACCAAGACCGTAGCCAGGCCCGGGGTAATCCCCTTCTCCTTGAGGGCGGCCACGCGCTGGGCCAGGTCCTCAAAAATCTCGTCGCGGTACAAGTTGCCATCTAGTTTGGTAGCGCTCATGCACACCATCCTAGACTGATGCCTATGAGCAGCTTGCACATCGTCTTCGACAACCCCGTGATCCCTACCAACACCGGCAACGCCATCCGCACCGCCGCCGTCACGGGCGCGAGCCTGCACCTCATCGAGCCGCTCGGCTTCAACTTCGAGGACAAACACCTCAAGCGCGCAGGCTTGGACTACCACGACTTAGCGGACCTCACGATCCACAAGGATTTCGACGCCTGCATGGACAGCTTGCCCGGCGCGCGCGTTTTCGCTTTCACCACCCACACGGACAAGTGGTTCACCGACGTGGAATACCAGGAGGGCGATGTCCTGCTTTTCGGCACCGAACCCACGGGCCTGCCGGGGGAACACGCCTTTCACCCGCGGGTAACGGAGCGCGTACGCATCCCCATGATGCCGGCGCGACGCTCGATGAATTTATCTAACGCGGCGTCGACAGCCGTGTATGAGGCCTGGCGGCAGCTCGGCTTCCGTGGCGCGGTCTAACAAGTCGCGGCACAATATGGGTGAACTTTCACACCGAAGGAGACACCTTGCCTAGCCTGCGCCCACTGCTTGATTCCCTCATCACCCGCGTCGAAGCTTCGTCTGCCGCCCACGCCACGCAGATCGCGCGCGTGGATCCCATCCACCGCCCCGGCGCGGTCAACCTCGTGCGCTACATGGAATTGCGCTCCCAAGACGCCGTCGAACTCCAGGAAGGCCTCACGGCGTTGGGCGCCACGAGCCTCAGCCACCCGGAGCCCGCAGTGCTTGAGCGCCTCCACGCCGCGCGCAACGTGCTCGACGCCTTCGATGGCCACGCGCCAACCTACTCCGTGCAGCCCATCGCCACGGCTTATGCGGACGCGGACGATATCCTCGACGCCAACACCGAAGCCCTCCTCGGCCCTACCCAGGAGGACACGCACGCGCGCATCATGGTGACTCTTCCTGCTGAGGCTGCGGAGGATTATGAACTGGTCCTCGGTTTCGCCCGCGCGGGCATGGAGTTAGCCCGCATCAACTGTGCGCACGATGACCAGGCGGCGTGGACAAAGATGGTGGAGCACGTCCACCGCGCCGCTGAAGAGGTGGGGCGCGAGATTCTGATTTCCTGCGATATTGCTGGCCCCAAGGTCCGCACCGGCAGCATCGAGCCGGGTCCGCAGGTCATTCGCGTGCGCGGCGAGCGCACCGCTGCGGGCGAGCTGCTGAGCCCAGCAACGCTCGTGCTTCACGACGCCCCCTCCTCTACCCGCGCCCACGGGGTGGCGGGGGAGGCGTCGCCAAGCGCGGCCCGCCCGGCGGTAGCGCTGGAGGTGGATGACGAGTGGTTGGCGCGCCTGCACCCCGGCAGCGAGGTGCGCTTCACGGAAGCGCGCGGGCGCTCGCGTGTGTTCACCGTGGAGAGCGCGGAAGCAGGCGTGGCGGTGCTGCACGGTGATCGCAACTGCTACCTCGCCGAGGGAACGGTGTTGAGCCACGGCGGGGACGTCACGCAGGTGCATGGGGTTCCGGCACTGGAGCAGAAGATTCGCCTGCACCGCGGCGAGGAGTTGGTGCTGAGCACTTCGCAGGAGCCGGCGCGCATCGTCGAGGGCGAGGTGACCACGATTGGGTGCACGCTGCCGGAGGTGGTCGGTGCGCTCGAAGTGGGGCACCGGGTGATTTTCGATGATGGCGCCATCGCCGGCCGCGTCCGCGAGGTGCGGGAGAATGGTGCGGCGCACGAGGCCGTCGTCACCGTGGAGCATGCGGGACCGACCGGCACCAACCTGGCCGCCTATAAGGGAATCAACCTGCCGGATACCGACG
Source organism: Corynebacterium sp. c25Ua_47 (assembly GCF_039907205.1). Taxonomy (NCBI): domain Bacteria; kingdom Bacillati; phylum Actinomycetota; class Actinomycetes; order Mycobacteriales; family Corynebacteriaceae; genus Corynebacterium; species Corynebacterium sp. c25Ua_47. Next base: position 85,828 of record NZ_JASBOH010000005.1, read on the forward strand.
TCCCGCTGCCCAGCCTCACCGAGGAAGACATCGAAGCACTTCGTTTTGTGGCCACGCACTGCGATATCGCGGCGGTTTCTTTCATCCGCACGCCGGCTGATGTGGCTTTCCTCTACGACACGCTCGAGGCGATTGCCGCCGAGCAGGAGTCCGAGGAGATGTCGCAGCGCGTGCGTGACCTGGGCATCGTGCTCAAGATTGAAACGGTTCCCGCCTATGAACAGCTGGGAAGTGTGTTGCTGGAGGGGATGCGGCACGCCAAGTTCGGCATCATGATTGCGCGCGGTGACTTGGCCGTGGAGTTGGGATTCGAGGAGATGGTCCAGGTGCCGGGGCGCATCATGAAGGTCGCGGAGGCGGCCCACATCCCGGTCATCATGGCCACGCAGGTTCTGGAGACCCTAGCCAAGACCGGGCTTCCCTCCCGCGCGGAAATCACGGACGCTGGCTATGCGCTGCGCGCGGAGTGCGTGATGCTCAACAAGGGGCCGCACATCACGGAGGCCATCCAGATTCTGGACCGCATGTCCCGCAAGCTAGGCCAATCGCGGCTGAAGAATCGCCAGAGGCTGCGCCAGGTCAGCAGCTGGACCAATCCACTCGCTTGATACGCGGCGTACCTGCGCCGCGTGGTGAGGATCACCTAAGAGATAGCCCTCAAAACCTAGACGGACCTATGTTTACTAAGGGTAACCTATAAAGGTAATGCTTATTCGGTAGTGCTTATTTAAGGAAGAGGGCTCACCGTGAAGTTATCTGAGTGCTCACGGCAAACCGCCGACGCTATCCCCACGGGGTGCACCATCACCCTGAGAGACGAGTGTATCTCCTGCACCTGCGACGCCGCACTGGCGGTGCGCCTCGGCGAGCTGGGTATCCGCCCCGGCGCCACGCTAACGATGGGCCCGCGCGTGGCCGGTGGCGCGCGTGTTGTCTCGGTGGGCAGCTGCCGCTATGCCATCGATAAAGCGACGCTACAGGCCATCGAGGTCTAAGCCATGTCCACCACGAAACCCAGCTGTCACGGCGATCCGGGCGGCGCGGTAGCCCCTGCTGGCGCGCCCATCATCGCGCTCGTTGGCTCCCCCAACTCTGGCAAGTCCACTCTCTTTAACGCCCTGACCGGCGCGAAGGCGCAGACCGGCAACTGGCCGGGAACCACGGTTGAGGTCAGCCGCGGTGCGTGGAAGATCGGTGACGCAACCGCCGATCTCATCGATTTTCCCGGCACCTACTCACTCGACCCGCTCAGCCCCGATGAGGCGCTGACCCGCGCCATGCTCATCGATTGCCCAGATGATGAGCGCCCCGACGCCGTCGTCGTGGTCGTCGATGCCAGCGCCGTGGCGCGCGGCCTCAACGTCGCGCTCCAGTTAGCGGAGCAGCCCTACCGCCTCATCATCGCGCTGACGAAGACCGACGTGGCCCTCAACCAGGGCCAAACAGTGGATCCCGTTGCGCTCGCTGAATCCACCTCCATCCCGGTGGTGGTGGTTGATGGGCGTAAGCGGGAGGGCGTCGAGAAGCTGCGAGAGGTTGTTGTTGATTCTCTGGCGGCTGAGCCCGTGCAGCTGCGCGAGGACGCAGGTTTGGAGGCCCGCTTCGCGGAGTTGGATGCGGCGGCGAAGGCCTCGGTGAGCGAGGTCGAGCACGCCACGCCCCTCTCCCACCGCCTCGATGCGGTGGCCCTTCACCCGGTAGTGGGGCCGCTGCTGTTTCTGGCCGTGATGTGGGTGGTCTTCCAGATCACCACCACGGTGGCCGCTCCCCTCCAGGATGGCCTGGAGGCACTGGTCTCGGGCCCCTTGAGTGACTGGGCGCGGGCGGGGCTAGAAGCCATCGGCTTAGGCCACCCTCTCATCACGGGCCTGCTTGTCGACGGCCTCATCGGCGGCGTCGGCATGGTCCTCACCTTCGCCCCGCTCATGGCGCTGATGTTCTTGTGCTTGGCGGTGTTGGAGGATTCCGGCTACATGGCGCGTGCCGCGGTGGTCACGGACCGTCTCATGCGGGCCATCGGTCTGCCGGGCAAGGCTTTCATCCCCATTGTCGTGGGCTTTGGCTGCAACGTGCCGGCGATCTCGGCCACGCGCGTGCTGGGCAGCCCGCGGCATCGCATCATGACCGCGCTGCTCATTCCGTTTACCTCGTGCTCGGCGCGCTTGGTGGTCTTCGTCATGCTTTCGGCCACGTTTTTCCCAGATCATGCCGGCAGCGTGGTGTTCATCATGTACGTCATTTCCATCGCGCTGCTCGTGCTCGTGGGTTTGGTGCTGCGCAAGACTCTGTGGCGCGCGGTTCCGGAAGAGGCACTGGTTATTGATTTGCCGACGTACCAGCTGCCCACCGTGCGCCTAGCACTGAGCGTGATGTGGACGCGCTTGAAGGGCTTCTTGCAGACGGCCGGTGGCATCATCGTGAGCACCGTGGTCGTGGTGTGGCTGCTCATGGCCATCCCGGTGGGTGCGGCGGTCCAGGACTCCTCCTGGGGAGAACCGCCGGCGCCGGAGGATTCGGCCTACGGGGCGGTCGCGCACGCCATCGCTCCAGCCTTTGCCCCGGCCGGCTTCGACTCGTGGTCCTTGGCGGGTCCGCTAGTCACTGGTTTCGTGGCCAAGGAGGCGCTGATTTCGACGTGGGCGCAGACCTACGCGGTCGAGGATGTCACCGACGCCTCCGCGGAGGAACAATCCCATAGCGCGCTGAGCGATCACGTGCGCACGGACTTCGAGCAGGCTTCTGGCGGCCACCCCCTCGCCGCGGTGTGGGCCTACATGCTCTTCCTGCTGGCCTACACGCCCTGCGTGGCCACGATTGCCGCGCAGCGGCGAGAGATTGGCTGGCGCTGGACGCTCTTCGGCTTCGGCGTCCAGCTGGCCACAGCGTGGGTGCTGGCTGTAGCGGCCTTCCAGATTCTGAAGGTGTTTATCTAATGCCCGCCTCCCCCATCCAGGCCGTGCAGGAAGCCATCGAATCCGGCGTGCGCTCGCGGGCGGCCATCGCGGCACAGACCGGGCTGGAGCCCGGCACGGTGGACCTCATCCTGGATCACCTCACCGCCAGCGGGGTACTCGATATGGAGCCACTCGGCTCCTGCCCCGCGGGCGGATGCGGGTCCTGTTCGGCGGCCTCGGCGTGTGCCGGCCCCAGCAGCACGCGTGGGCCGGTTCTGCTTAAGCTTCGTCGCTGCCCCTAACCGCGCTGTCACGGGAGTCTTCACGTGGGTTCTGCCGCGGCTCAACCTGTGAGATGTTGACGGATGAGTCCATGGGACTTAGCGCTGACTCCATGGCAGGCAGGCGGCGGGAGCGCAGGCGGGTGAGGAGCTCGGAGGCGTCGGCAGGCGTGAGGTCTTGACCAGCCATCTTCACGGGGCCAGCCACGAGGTCGAAGCGCACGGTCCGCACGCCCGCAAGGTGCCCCAACGGCCCCACTTTCAGCGTGAGCTCCTGGATGTGCGGGGTTCCAATCACCATGACGCGGCGGTTAATGCGGCCGCGGTGCACGATGGTCACGGGAAGCGGGGAATCCACGAGCGTCACCGACTGCTGCTTGCGGTCGAGGGGGCTGATCCACGTCGCCCGGCGCGGGGAGGTATAAGTGGGCTGGGTGTGCCCTTCGGGGCGCGCGAAATCCTCAATCTGCGCACGATCCAGATCGGAGATGAGCTCTAAAAGCTCCAGCGCCTGCTCGCGGGTGCCCACCGGCAGGATGCGCGTAGAACCAGATTGCTTGCCACTGCCCTTAGCGCCGTAGCCGGCCACCGACACGTTTACTTCGTACCAGCCGAAGCGCCGCCACAGGAAAGGCTGGCTCACCCGCACGCCGTGGATGCGACTGATGCGGATGGTCTGGCGGCGGCGGTCGGCAAGGCCATAGGAGACGTTGAGGGCGTTGGCGGGGACGTCGTGAAGCGCGGTGAATTTCCAGGAGGAATCTACCAGCCCCCACACGCGCCCCACGAAACCCACAATGATGGGCAGCAGCGCGGTCCACATACCGGGGATGAAGAGCAAGCCGCCGAGGACCAGCGCGGTAATCAGCGTGGGTAGGCGCAGAGCCTCGGCGGCAATCGTGCGCAGGATGGGAATGGCCGGGATCACAGCGGCAGGGGCTTCCTCTGCCGGCCGTCCTGGCTCCTCCGCCGGTCCACCGTTCGTGCGTCGCAACAGCTCAGCGCGCAGCTCTTCCGCTTTCGCCTTGGACAGGTACTCAATTTTGATCACCGAGGACGTACCGCCGGCGGTTTCCACGCGCACCGCCGCTAGGCCTAATAGGCGAGCAATGATGGATTCCACCACGTCCACTGCCTGGATGCGCTCATAGCGCGCGGAACGAAAAGACGTCGAGATAGCCCCGTGCCGCAGAGCGATTTCATCCTCCGTGAGCTTATATCCCAGCTTGCGCCACCAGATTCCGGAGACCAGCCAAATCACCGCACACAACAGCACGAAACCGCCAACGCCTAGCAGTGTGCCACGGCCAACCTCGCCGAGGTTGCCGCCCTGTAGGTAAGACACCACATCCGAAATCATGGAGGCGTTGATATTCACCGCGAAAATGGCCACCAGCGCCAGGATCAGCGACCAAAAGCGCAGCAGCGGGGTGAGGCGGTGGACGCGGGTGTAGCCGTCGACGTCGATAAGCGCGCGGTCCTTCACAGCCCACTCATCCTCTCACGTGCCTTGACGGCGAGGCGCTCGCGCAGGGCGTCGGCGTCGGCAGCAAGGAGGCCGGGGATGGTGGCGTCGCTGCTGGGCGACGCCGTGTGCAGCTTCACCTTCTTGAGCCCCATCGCCCGCTCGACGGGGCCGGCGGTGACGTCGACGAATTGGATGCGGCCATAGGGCACGACGGTGAAGGTGTGCCAGATTTTCCCGCGGGTGACGAGCAATTCGTCGGCGGTTTCCTGCCAACCTAGGTTTTTGACCTGCGCGGGGATGAGCCAGAGCTGATAGAGCGCCCACGCAACGAGCGCTCCGGCGACCCAATAGAGCCAATCCCACCAGAAATACGCCGCCGCGGCCGCCAGGGCGGCGAGGATGACGTCCCAGCTCAAGCGCGAAATGTAGCGGGCTTTAGTGAGTGACGGGGATACGGGGTTCATGCCAACACACTAACATGAACCCTTGACAAGTCGTTGGGTTTATACAACACTGTGGTGCATGTCCCCAAAGAAAAAGCCAACCCGCCCACTATTTAACCGGGTCCGCGTGCTCCGCGTTGAACGGGACATGACGCGCGCACAGCTTGCCGACGCCATCGGGGTCAACCCCCAAACCATCGGCGCTCTCGAGCGCGGCGACCACTCCCCCAGCTTGGACCTCGCCTTCAACATCTGCGAAGTTTTCAATCTACCCGTGGAAGCCGTGTTCTCCCGGACCGAATTCACCCCCATGTCCTCCGAAATCTACCGAAAGGACTAAACCACACATGTCCGCCTCTATTCCCGATTCCGTTAAGACCCGCAAGCGCTACATCACCCTGACCGACCTGTCCACCGCCCTCATCATTGCATCCATCCCCCTGCAGTTCTGGAGCGCCTTTACCTCACTCATGGTGGCCGCCCTTGGAACTTTGCTGTGCGCGTTGATGACCGCTCGCCTCCGCACAACGATTGGTGCCGCAGACCTGCCCAGGACAGAACTGGATGAGTATCAGATGCAGCAGCACCTTGAAGCCCGCGACGACGGCCTCAAATTCTCCCTCGCAGCACTCGTCATCCTGCTTCCGGTGACTGGCCTTATCGCCTGGGGTGCCCGAACCATGCCCATCATGGACGGCGTATTCGTCTCCCAGCTCTACCTCAAAATCATCCTGCTACTCATGGTGTGGGTGCCCTTCTCCGTGGCACGTTCCCTGGCCGGAAAGATGAACCGCGACGAGCTCATCTCTAAGGAATAAGCCGCTTAGCGGAAATCCCGCGAGCCGCGCGAGAGCGCCTCACCGAAGGCCAGCGGCTCCAGCTGGTCCGCGGCAACGGTGACCGCGCCGGAGGCGTTCTGCACGATGCCGCGCACGATGAGCGCGGGCGCTGTTCGCGCGGTGACTTTATCCCGGGCCCACAGGCCTGGCGTGACCATCACGTTCATCAACCTGGTCTCATCCTCCAAACCAAAAAAGACCACCCCGCCCGCTGTCTGCGGGCGCTGGCGGTGCGTGACCACCCCGGCGATGCGCACGCGGGTGCCATCCTCCACTGCCGGCAAATCCGCCGCGGATAGGATGCCGCGGGCCTGCAATTCCCCGCGGACCTGCTCCATCGGCTGCTGGTTGTGAGTCACGCCGGTGCTCGCCACATCCGCCGCCATGAGCTCAAAGGCGCTCATCCCCGGCAAAGACGGCGCTTCAATCGCCGAAAGCCCTGGCAACATCCCCGCCCGTTCTGTTGCGGCCACGCCCGCCTGCCACAGCGCCTGGCGGCGATCCACCCCAAAGACGTCCAAGGCCCCCGCCACGGCGAGGGCCTCCACGTGATCGACGGTGAGGTCGGCGCGGCGGGAGAGATCGGGGACGTCGCCAAACGGCGCGGCCGCTTCAATGCGATCGGCGGCCTTATCACCCAACCCCTTGATGAGGTTAAGCCCCAAGCGGATACGCGCCTGACCGTCCGAGCCCACCACCACGCGCGCCTCGCGGCCCGACTCGTTGACGCTGACCGGCAGCACCTCCACCCCGTGGCGGCGGGCATCCTGAATAAGCGACTGCGGCGAGTAGAAACCCATCGGCTGCGCGCGCAGCAGGCCCACGCAAAACTGCGCCGGGTAATAGCGCTTAAACCACGCCGAAAAGTACACCAAGGAAGCAAAAGACTGCGAGTGGGACTCCGGGAAGCCATAAGCAGCGAAGGCCACAATCTTGGCCCACAACTTATCCGCCACCTCCCCGACGATCCCGTTGGTTTCCTCCAAGCCCTCATAAAAGCGCTGCTTGAGCGCTGCCATCTTGGCCGGCGAGCGCTTCGAGCCCATCGCGCGCCGCAGGTCATCCGCCTCCGCGCCGCTGAACCCGGCGGCATCAACCGCAATCTGCATGAGCTGCTCCTGAAAGAGCGGAATCCCCAGTGTCTTGCCCAGGGACTTCTCCAGCACCGGGTGGTCATAGGTCACCGGCTCCTTGCCATCGCGGCGGCGCAGGTAGGGGTGCACCGAGCCGCCCTGGATGGGGCCCGGCCGGATGAGCGCGACCTCCACCACGAGATCGAAGAAGACCCGCGGCTTGAGCCTCGGCAGCGTGCTCAGCTGCGCGCGTGATTCCACCTGGAACACGCCCACTGCATCCGCGCGGCAGAGCATGTCATAGACTTCCGGGTCAGCCAGGTCCAGCTCCCACAGGTTGACCACCCGGCCGGTGCTCTCCTCCACCAAGTCCATCATGTGGTGCAGCGCTTCGAGCATGCCCAGGCCCAGCAGGTCGAACTTCACCAGCCCGGCCGCGGCGCAATCATCCTTATCCCATTGCAGCACCGAACGATTCTCCATGCGCGCCCACTCCACGGGCACAACATCCGCAATCGGCCGGTCGCACAGCACCATGCCGCCGGAGTGAATGCCCAGGTGGCGCGGCTGACCCAGAAACTGCTCGGCCAAGCATTCAACGTCCGAAGGCGCGAGCGCAATGCCCTTCGACCAGGCATCGGCCGAGCCCTGCGGGTAGCCCAACGCGCGGGCGGCATCCCGCAACGCCCCTTTGCGGCGGTACGTAATCACGTTGGCCACCTGCGCCGCCTTCTCGCGGCCGTGCTTGGCGTAGACGTACTGGATGACTTCCTCGCGCCGGCCGGATTCAATATCGATGTCGATATCCGGCGGGCCATCACGGTCCGGGGAGAGGAAGCGCTCAAAGAGCAGTCCCGCGGAAATCGGCTCCGCGTTCGTAATCCCTAGCGCGAAGCACACCGCCGAATTCGCCGCCGAGCCGCGCCCCTGGCACAGGATGTTCTCCCGTTTACAAAAGTCCACGAGGTCACACACGATGAGGAAGTAGCCGGGAAAGCCCAGCTGCTTGACGACACCCAGCTCATACCGCATCTGCTCCCACGCCCGCTCCCGAATCTCCTCTGGGCGCGTGGCATAACGTTCGGCAGCGCGCTCAAAGGTAAGGTGCTCCAGCCAGGACATCTCGGTATAGCCTTCCGGCACGTCGAAATCAGGCAGGTTCGGGGCCAGCGCCTCCCACGTGAAGCTGCAGTCCTCGAGGACGCGGACGGTTTCGGCAATGAGCTCGGGGCGCTCAGGCAGCAGGCGCGCCATTTGTTCCCCGGAGCGCAGCCAGGACGAGCCCATGGGGTGGGAGCTGGGGGAGGCGTCGGCAAGCGCGAGGCGTCTGGACAGGGCTTGTTTGGCTCCAGCCAACCGCGCGTGTTCACGCGTGGCGGCAGCCGGGCGCGCAGTGGCAATGGCGCGCGAAACCGGCAAGGAATCCAACAGTAGGTGGTGGTCCGCGTCCTCCGGGAGCTGGGTACATGCATACTCCAGAACCATGCTGTCTATTTTTATTCCCTCGACCAAAAGATCGAAATGCTCTACCCATTCCCAGCCCACCAGGAAGAGGCACTCGTCCTGCAGCTGCGCACCAATCTCCGCCAAAGAAGGATAGGATACAGCCCCCTTCTCCCCCGCCTCCATGTGAGCGCGGGAGATAAGCCGAGATAGACGCCTATAGCCCTCCGGGGTGCGCGCCAGGACGGTCAGCGGGGCTGGGTCGAGGCTGAGCTCCGCCCCGAAGACCGCAGGCAGGCCAACGTTGGCGGCGGCCTCCGCAAACTTCATAAGACCATAGAATCCATCCCGATCTACCAGCGCAATCCCCCGCAGGCCCAGCTCGACGGCGCGCGCCACAAGCCCCTCCGGCTCGGAAGCGCCACACAGAAAGCTATAGGAGCTCACCGCATGTAGCTCCGCGAAAGGCACGGCGGAATGCCCCACCTTCGGCACGTCCGTGGCCTGCGGTAGGTGGTCCACCGAGACCGGGACGGGCCCCGGGCGACCAGAGAGAATCCTCTCCACCCGGGACCACGGCAGCGCCTCACCCCCATTGAATCTCATAGCCCCACACACTATATTCGAACACAGGTTCCAGTCAAGGTTTTCGTTGAACAATTCTCCGAATAGACAAAGCGGTTCAATCGTTGCTAGTTTTTCGTGCAGCGCACAAATCCTGCGGTGACACGACTTGCCGCACAAACCAAGAAGGGACACTAGGAACCCACCATGAGCATCCGTCGCGTACTTGCTGCCACCTCGGCAGCCGTCATCGCCGCAACCGGCCTGGTTGCTTGCTCCTCGGACTCCGCTGAGTCCAAGGATTCCGGCGAGGCCATCACCAAGGACTCCACCATCACCATCGGCACCACTGACGCCAACATGGAAGAGTGGGCCGTCTTCCAGGACCTGGCCAAGGAAGCCGGCTACGACGTCAAGCTGGAGAACTTCGCCGACTACAACACTCCGAACCAGGCTCTGGACCAGGGCCAGCTGAGCACCAACAAGTTCCAGCACCTGAAGTTCCTGGCTGAGTACAACAAGGGCAACGGCACCGATCTGGTCCCGCTGGCCTCCACCGAGATCTACCCGCTGGCCATCTACTGGAAGGACCACAAGGATCTCGCTGGCATCGAGGGCCAGGAAGTCGCCATCCCGAACGACTCCACTAACCAGGGCCGCGCCATCGGCCTGCTGGTTCAGGAAGGCCTGGTCACTCTCAAGGAGAACAGCCCGCTGACCCCCACCCCGCTAGACATCGATGAGGACAAGTCCAAGGTTAAGGTCACCCCGGTAGATGCTGCCCAGACCCCGGCCGCCTACGGCGAGGGCAAGCCGGCTGTCATCAACAACTCCTTCCTCGAGCGCGCCGGCATTGACCCGAAGTCCGCCGTCGCTCAGGACGACCCAGACTCCGCCGAGGCTGAGCCCTACATCAACGTCTGGGCCGTGCGCGCCGACGACGCCGACAACGAGGCCCTTCACGAGCTGGCCAAGCTGTGGAAGGACCCGAAGGTCACCGAGGCCGTCCTGAAGTCCTCCGGCGACACCGCCGTGGCCGTCGACCGCTCCCAGGAAGAGCTCCAGGAAATCCTGGACCGCCTCGAAGAGCAGGTCTAAGCCCCGCGTAATCCACATGTCCCCCGCGCTCACGCTTGATTGCGTGACCCGGGGGATTTTGCCCGTTACTCCCTCCTCACTCATCACACGGACACGTACAAAGGAAACCCACGTGACTGAACAAACTGGCGCCCACCGGGGCACCCGGATTGAATTCCGCAACATCACCAAAGTCTTTAAAAACAAGAAAACCACCACCACCGCACTCGATAATGTCTCCCTGACCGTCGAGCCTGGCGAAATCATCGGCATCATCGGTTTCTCCGGCGCGGGTAAGTCCACGCTGGTGCGCATGATCAACGGTCTGGATAAGCCGACCTCGGGGCAGCTGCTTCTCGACGGCACCGATGTCGTCCCCCTCCCCGAATCCAAGCTGCGCGGCATCCGCCGCAACATCGGCATGATCTTCCAGCAGTTCAACCTCATGTCCTCGCGCACCGCGGCGGGCAATATTGAGTACCCGCTGAAGCTGCAGGGCGTCGAGAAGCAGGAGCGTAAAAAGCGCGTCCAGGAACTGCTGGAATTCGTCGGCCTGGCGGACAAGGGCGATAACTACCCGGAGCAGCTCTCCGGCGGCCAGAAGCAGCGCGTCGGCATCGCCCGCGCCCTGGCTAATAACCCTTCCCTGCTGCTGGCGGACGAGGCCACCTCGGCGCTCGACCCCACCACCACCCACGAGGTGCTCGACCTGCTACGCAAGGTCAACCGCGACCTCGGCATCACCATCGTGGTCATCACCCACGAGATGGACGTCGTTCGCTCCATCGCCGACAAGGTAGCCGTCATGGAAAACGGCCACGTCATCGAGGCCGGCAGCGTCTATGAGGTCTTTTCCAATCCGCAGACCAAGGTGGCGGAGAAGTTCGTGGCCACCTCGCTGCGCAACACCCCGGACGTCGTTGAGGCCGATGACCTGCTGGCCCACGAGGGCCGCCTGTTCACCATCAACTTGACGGAAAAGTCGGGCTTCTTCGACGCCGCCGGCAAGCTCGCGGACCAAGGCGTGTCCATCGCCGTGGTCCACGGCGGCATCACCACCTTGCAGAAGCATTCCTTCGGCAAGATCACCGTGCGCCTCAACGGCCCGGATGCGGCCATCGAAGATTTCTACGCACACATGCAACGCACCACCGATATTGAGGAGATCCAACGATGAACGTCACCTACCTCGCGCAGGCCAATTGGGACCGACTGGGCAGCACGCTTGTCGACGCCATCAAGGACACCCTCATCATGGTCGCCACCACCCTGGTGGTCGCCGGCATCATCGGCTTGGTTCTCGGCATCCTGCTCTACACCACCCGCCCGGGCGGCATCCTGCAGAACAAGCCCATCTACTTCATCATCAACATCCTGGTGAACTTTGTTCGCCCGATTCCCTTCATCATCTTGCTGGCCTTTGTCCAGCCGCTGACGGTGGCGGTGCTGGGCAGCTCTATCGGCCGTGAGCCGGCCACGTTCGTCATGGTGATTGCGGCTACCTTCGCGGTGGCGCGCATCGTGGAGCAGAATCTCGTGGCGCTGGACCCAGGCGTGATTGAAGCAGCCCGCGCGATGGGCGCTTCGCCGTGGAAGATCATCACCACGGTCATCATTCCGGAGGCGCTGGGCCCGCTGGTGCTGGGCTACACCTTCCTGTTCATCGGCATCGTCGATATGTCCGCGATGGCCGGCTACGTCGGCGGCGGTGGCTTGGGTGACTTCGCCATCGTCTACGGCTACCGCGCCTTCGAGTGGGAGGTCACCGTGGTGGCTACCCTCATCATCATTGTGCTGGTGCAGGCAGCGCAGTTCTTTGGCAACTGGCTCTCGGCCAAGATTATGCGCCGCTAACCGCGCGCCGCGTCCTGCGACGCGGCGCGTAGGATACGGACGCGGCGCGCGGCATAGAAACGAGAGGTCTTCGGTTCGTCTCCGCAGGAGGAGACGACGCCGGAGGCCTCTTTTTCTTCGAGTTCTACGTCCCATGCACGGCCATCACGGTGGCGCACAACGACGCCATTTCGCGCGGCGGGGTTTTCCGTTGCGGTGTTTTCCGCTGCGTCGACGGTGAGGTCGCCGTAGTGGAGGGGCTCGGAGGCGTCGAGAAGCTGGCGTGCCACCGCAAGCTCCGCCACTTGCCCTTGGGGCGTGGTGAGGCCGGAACCGCGGTTGGCGGGGTAGAAATACTCGCCGTGCAGCGCCTTGCCCACGAGCTCGCGGCCAGCTTCCACGTTGAGGCGGCCAAAGGAATAGCCCCACGGCATCAGCAGCACCGACGGCGCGAAGCGGTGCCCCTTGGTGTGGGAGGTTTCCCACACGGTCTCCTCAAATTCGCATGCCAGGGAGGCAGCAAGCGGGCGGCCCTTGATTGCGCAGCAGGCATCGCGCTTGGCGTGGGTGCACACGAGCACCAGCGGCAGGCACGTGCCGGTGGGGTGCTCCAGATCCAGATCGAGGATGTCCTCCGGGCCGTTCAGGACGTAATCCTGCACTAACCCCTCGCGTGCCCACACGACGAAACAACGGAAGTGCCCCGTCCCCCGCTCGTGCCCGGCGCGCCCGGGGCGGCGAATGAGCTGCAGGCCCGCCACGCCTTTGAGCTTGGCCTTGAGCTTCTCGGTGAGGCCTGGGCCAAAAGTACGACCATCCAGCACGTCGCGAGACCAGGCCGTAGGCCACTCAAAAAGGACATAAACAGATTCTTGTTTAGCGGTACCAGCCAGGGGCTCGACCTGGACATCGGAGCAGAAGGTCATGGCGCCATCTTAACTGGTATCACTCCTTTCACAACAATGTGGTTACGATGTTTACTTCAATGCATAGAATGTCTCGCGGTACCGCTACCCTCGGAGTTATGCCGAAACACAATCTCTTGCGCACAGCCGCCCCCGTGGCCGCACTCGTTGTCTCGGGTGCGCTCGTGCTTCAGGGATGCGCTCCGTCTTCCTCCTCGGACGGCGGTACCGACGGCCCCACGAAGACTCTCGACGCTACCTTGTCCGGCGCCTCCACCTCCACTGCCACAGTCACTCCTGCTGCCCCCTCCCCCGCCGCACCGGCTGGGCTGACTCCGCTGGGCGACGCCAACATGGAGATGAAAACCCTCCGCCCACCGGCTCCCTCGGAGCTGGTGGTGACCGATGTCCGCGTGGGCAAGCATGAAGGTTTTGACCGCGTGGTCTTCGAATTCGTCGGGAACGGTTCACCGGGCTGGTTCATTGATTACACCGATGCCCCCGCCCAGCAGGGCTCCGGCAACCCGATTCCTTTCAAGGGTTCCACCGCGCTCGACGTCAGCATCGACGGCACTGCTTATCCCTTCCAGCTCGATATGGAAGACCCGAATATCGGCACCGTAAACGGCGCCGGCGGGCTGGTAACCCAGGTGGTCAGCGGCGGTACCTTCGAGGCTCGCTCGCAGTTCGTTATCGGGCTTAATGAACGCCACCCGTACTCGGTTCAGGTGCTCACGGGGCCGACGCGCCTGGTCATCGACATCTTGAATTAAGCCGTTCAGGCATAGGTTGCCTCCACAGACCAGCGCCCGCCTGCCCACACGAGGAGCCAGGCGCGCTGGCCTTTCTCGTTTTCTCCGACGACTTGCAGACGCGCGCAGCGCTGCGCCGCGCCTGCTTCCCACCACCCGGTGTCTACGGGCCACGGGCCGGCCCAACCGGTCACCCGGTAGCGGTGGCACCCCCATCCCAGACCCGCCGGCTCCCCGGAAAGGAGGGCCTCGGCGGTGACGATGACCTCCTTCGAGGAGACGTCGATAAGCCGAATCCGCGCGGCCGGGTGCGCCAGGCTCGCCGGGAGCGGCGCCGGGATGCGCCCCGGCCAGGTGCCCTCCGGCTGCGGATCGCGCTGCTCGCCATAGGGGACGTACTCGATGCGCTCGGCCACCCCACGCCCGCCCGCTGGGCGGGGCTGCAGCACGCGGTCCACCCCCAGCTGGGATTGCACCCGCGCGATAACGCGCTTGGCCTGCTCCGCGGATTCGCCTGCGCCCCACAGGAGCCCATCCCCCGGCGGGGCGACCTCCACCGGCTCCAACGCCAGCTTGACGACGCCCCCTCCCTCACCCGGCGCACTTCCCGCCCGCGCAGCACTCAGCCAGCCATCGAGCTGCCAGCGCACGCGGTCTGCTGTAGCGGCCTCGCTGAGCGCTTCCTGGGTACGCCAGATCCGCTCCAAACGCTCGCCGCCCTCGAACTCCGCAGCAACGCGCAGCCGCAGACACACCACGCCGGCCTCATCGAGCACCACATGCAGGCGCGCCGCGAGCTGGCGCGCAGCAAAGGCCGCGGCGTCTACGCGCTCTAAGGGTTCTTCGAAGCCCTGCTCCACGCCCAGGTCCGGGCGTGCAAGCTCCGGCGCCACGCGCCGATCCGGTGCGGCCGCGGCCACCGCGTGGCACCGCCGTCCAGCCTCGCCGAAACGGGTGGTGACTTGGCGCAGCGGCAAACTCGCCAGCTCCCCTAACGTGCGCACGCCCAGCTGCTCCAAGGCATGCACCACGTCCGCCGCACACCCCAGCGCCACTTCCGCGGCCAATACTCCCACCGGCTGCTGAGCCAGAAAGTCGCGCGAGCCGCCTGCCGGGACTACCGCGCCCAGGTTGTGGTGGCGCGCGGCAATCAGCGCGGTGGCGATCTCATCGGCGACGCCGACGGTGGCGTCGAGGCGGGATCTGGAGGTGGCGTCGACAAGCATCTCTACCGCCTTCGCCTCACTGCCGTGGAAACGCCCGGCCGCGCCCGCATCCACAATGACCAAGCCCGGACGCAGCACCTCCACCGAGGAGGCCACCGCATCCAGCCCCGCGGCAATCTCCGCGAACACCACCCCGTCCCGGTCCGGGTTGACCTCCTCCACACGCAGCTCCGGTAGGAGAGCTTGGGCTTGGCGCACCCGCATCCCGCGGCGCACCCCCGCCCGGCGCGCTGCCGCGTTGCAGACCGCCACGCGGTGCTGGGCGGCGATAGCGCACGCCATCCTGTCGGCGTCCTGCAGCGCCTGGATAGGCCAATCCGGGAACCACAGCGCCGCGACCCTCACACGACCTCCAGGCGTGGGCGCGCGTCCAGACGCTGCCCACACGTGAGCACTCCACGGCGCGGGCGCATGCTTGCCGACGCCACCCGCACCCCTATATCAACTCCCCAAATACGCCCGCTGCCCCGGCCCAAGCCATGCACCGCGACGACCTCCGCACCTATCTCCATCGCCGTTCCTGGCAGCCGGGTTCCCACGGTGAGCAGGGCCGCCTGCCCTGCCCGCACTTTCGCCAGCACGGGGCGCGCCCGCGTGGGGCTCAGCTCGCCTGTGCCTTTGTGCACCACCAGGTCCAGCCCCTCACACAGCACGCTAGTTACCGCCCAGGGTTCCGCGCCCGGTTCGGGCACCGCGATGACCCGGGAGATATCTCCATCCTCAACCACCTGTGCGAGTGAGAGATCGGGCCAGCCCACCACCGCAACGTGTCCGCCCGCCGCGCTAACATGGGATATCAGCTCCACCACGAGAGCGGCACATTCCGCACAGACGGTTGCCCGCTTGCGGGGAAGGCCACCGCCCGGGAGCAGCTCAGATAGCCCTTCGGGGACGCCGAGAAGCTCCACCTCCGGCTGCACCTGCGCGGCAACATCCGGGGTTTCCAGGCGTTGAATCTGGGCGCGCAGGATCGCAATTTGCTCGGCCTGCGGTCCTCCCACCACACGAACACCTGTTTGATTCATGGCTCCTATTATGAACCTCTCTCCGGACGCGCGCAATTGCGCTGGTAGCGTTAGGCGCCATGAATCCCCTCCGCGCGCACACCACCCCAATCCCCACTCCGCTGTGGGTGCGACTCGGTTCCTCACTGTTGGCTGGTGCCGCCGTGGCGGTGGGTACCAGCCGCATCCACTTCGGTCTCGCGCTGGGGCTCAGCCTGCTCTTCCTCCTCGCGGCCTGCGCGCTCGTACTCCTACACCCCTACCGCGCGGACCTGCGTGATTATGCCCAGCGCCACAACGTCACCATGCTGCCCAACGCGGCACAGCTCATCCCGCTTATGGTGCTGTGGTTGATGGTCATGTTCTCCCCACTCCTCGCGCTGCC
This sequence comes from Corynebacterium sp. c25Ua_47, assembly GCF_039907205.1. Classification (NCBI taxonomy): domain Bacteria; kingdom Bacillati; phylum Actinomycetota; class Actinomycetes; order Mycobacteriales; family Corynebacteriaceae; genus Corynebacterium; species Corynebacterium sp. c25Ua_47. Next base: position 102,015 of record NZ_JASBOH010000005.1, read on the forward strand.
TGCCTGGGGCAGCGCGCTGGTGTGGGTGCTCGTTTCAGGCGCGGCCTTCCTGCTCTTTCCCCACGTCGACGGCTCCCGCAAGCTCGCCTACGCACCCCCTGCCTAAACCCAACCCGCCTAGGCCAGGCTGTTTAAGCCAGGTCGCGCGAGGTGGCCCAGCGCGTGAGCTGATGGCGGTTGGACTGCTGGGTCTTGCGCAAAATATTGGAGGCGTGTGTTTCCACCGTCTTCACCGAAATAAACAGCTGCTTGCCAATCTCGCGGTACGTATAGCCGCGCGCAAGCAACCGCAAGACCTCTAGCTCGCGCCGCGTGAGCGCATCCACCGCCGGGTCTTGTCCCTCCTCCGGCTCCGGCGCGGGCGAACCGGAAGCAAAAGCGTCGAGGACAAAACCCGCCAGGCGCGGCGAGAAATACGCATCCCCGCTGTGCACCTGCACCACCGCCTCGGCCAGATCCGGGCCGGAAATATTCTTCGTCACATACCCGCGCGCGCCCGCCCGAATCAGCGCAATCACGTCCTCCGCCGCATCCGACACGCTCAGCGCCAAAAACACCGGCCGCGCCGGCTGATTAGCCGTCGCGTTAATAACGGCGAGGCCACCGCCGTCGGGCATGTGGACGTCGAGAAGCACCACGTCCGGGGAGGTACGCGCAATGCCCTCCAGCGCCTCCGCAACGGTCCCGGCATCGCCCACGATCTCAATCTCCGAGGACGCCGCCAGCTCCGCGCGAACGCCCGCGCGAAAGACGGAGTGATCATCAACCAAAAAGACCTTCACCATGCTCATAACGCTACCGCGAGCTCCACCTCGGTGCCCTCCCCCGGGGTCGAGGAAATCCGCACGCGCCCACCAGATCCTTCTACGCGCGCGCGAATACTGTCACGAATCCCGTGCCTATCAGCGGGAATATCCTCCACGTCGAAACCCACCCCGCGGTCGCGCACAAAGATACTCAGCTCGCCCGCCAACAACTCCGCATAAACATCCACCGCGTCCACACCCGCATGCTTGCCGGCATTCACCATGGCCTCACGCGCGGCCTGGATAAGCAGCTTCGCGGACTCCGTCAGCTCCATGTCCTCACCCACCGTCACAGCAGATACCCGCATGTCGAAGAGATCTTCCACCTCCCCGCACGCCGATTCGAGGGCACCGAAACAGGTGGTGGGGGCGGCGGAGGGGGCATCGAAAAGCCAGGCGCGCAGCTCGCGTTCTTGGGCGCGCGCCAAACGCGTCACCTCGCGCGAATCCCCCGCCCGCTTCTGAATCAGCGCCAGCGTCTGCAGCACCGAATCGTGCAGGCGGGCGGCAATCTCGGCGCGCTCCTCCGAAACCGCCTTCGCCGCCTGTTCCTGAGATAGCGAGCGCCAGAGCTTCAGCACCAGCGGCACCACCAGCGCGCCAAAGCCCACCAGCGTCAGCGCCGTGGCCAGGATCGCCGAACCCGATCCGCTCTCCCACGTCACCGCCGCCACCACGACGCCACCGATGACCAGGACGGCACCGGCCGCCACAGCAACCAGGCCCACCGGCGTGTTCAGTCCGCGGTCATACGCCAACCACGCCAGCACCGCGCCGATGGCCACCACCGCCAATGGCACCGCCACGCTTAGCGACGCCCCCGAAACCCCCAACACACCCACCGCACTACCCGCCAGCGCCAGGAACACCAGCACGAGGGAGAGGGGGCTGCGGCGGGTGGAGGGGGCGTCGTCAAGCGCGGGCGTGAAAATCCACAGCCCGGCATAGGCCATCGCCCCCACCCCACCCAGCAGGGTCAACGCGGTCAAGGCGATGCGCACGGAGAGCGCCGAAACCCCCAGATTCTGCGCCAGCCCCGCCGCCACGCCGGCGACCACGCGGCCAGATTGGGGACGCGACATCACGGGATAGGGCGCCGCGTTTTCTGCGGGCACATAGGGCGAAGTCATACTAGCCATAGTCCCACGCGCCACCCCTCGGGCACATCAGGGACAACCCTGAGGTCAAAAAATCAGGGCGATTACCGATACCGCCGCGAGGCCCCACGCGGCACCATAAAAGCATGACGAAGAACAGCACACTCAACCAGATGTGGACGACCCGCCCCGTCCGCCTTCCCAAGAAACAGGGCGGTGACGCGCACATCGCTGGTGTCTGCGAAGGCATCGCGGTGCGCTACCAGCTTGACCCCACGATTGTGCGCGTGGCCTTCGTGGTCGCAGCACTCGCCTTCGGCGGCGGCATCGCCGCCTACCTCCTCGCGTGGGCGCTCATGCCGCGCTTCGGTTCGCCCTACTGCCCGCTCGATGCGGCCATGGGCAAGGATGGCGTCAAGGAGGAACAAGAGCTCGGCTGGGTGCTGATTATCGGCGTCCTTCTGACGTTTGGCTCCGGCCCGCTGTTCCTCAGCGGACAATTCCTCGCCGGCCTTCCGCCCGCTGCGCTGACCTTCGGCCTGTTGGCGCTGGCGTGGTACGCCCTTCACCAACGCGAACCGCTACCGCCCAGCGGGCTGTTGGCTGCCGAACAGCCGGTGCGCGAGGAACCGGTCAACCTCAACCCTTATACCCCAGCAGACGGCCACCCCTTCCCACCGGGGCGTACGACCCCGCCGTCCTGGGATCCACTCGGCGTGGTGCCCGATGCCTGGGACCTGCCGGAGCCGGGCCCGCGGGAGGAACCGACAAAGAAACGCGGTTCGCAGTGGGTCGAGGGTGCAATTGCCCTCGGCGCTGTGGGAGCTGCCCTGACGATTGCCTTCCTTGGCGTTACCTTCGTCACCGAGGCCGACGACGAGTCCGGTTTCAGCTTCCGCTTTAACGCCGGTGAACAGCACTTTGCCCCCACCAGCGTGGAGGAGCTCCAGGAGTACTATGACCTAGGTATTGGCACCTCAACGGTGGACTTGAGCCAAATCGAAGACCTCAAGGAAAAGCACGATGTCACCATCGACGTCGGCATCGGCAGCGTCGAGGTCATCCTCCCGAAGGACGTCCCTGTATCACTCACCTGTGACAGTGGCTTAGGAGAAAGCAACTGCACCAACCGCCATGACGATGATGCGCTGCTAGATATCCGCATCGACCAAGGCATCGGCGAGCTCACCGTCACCGGCTAAACTGGCCCACCATGATTCACTTCGGCAACGACTACCACCGCTCAGCCCACCCCCGCGTCCTCGAAGCCATTGCGGAGGCGGGTGGGGCTTATGCCGGCTATGGCGCCGACGAGCTGTGCGCCACGGCCGCTGAGCGCATCCGCACTGCCTGCCAGGCGCCGAACGCTGAGGTGCATTTCATGGTCGGTGGCACGCAGGCCAACGCCACCATCATCGCCCACCGGCTGCGCCCCTGGGAGGGGGTTATCGCGGCGGATAGCGGGCACATCGCCACCCATGAGACGGGCGCCATCGAGCACACCGGGCACAAGGTCATCACGTTGCCAAACCAGCTGGGAAAAATCACCGCCGCGCAGGTTCGCGCATACATGGATGAGTACCGTTCCTCCGGGGTGGAGGAACACATGCCGGAGCCCGCACTGGTCTACATCACGCAGCCCACCGAGTTCGGCACCGCCTATTCCCGCGCCGAACTCGTGGCCATGCGCGAGGTCTGCGATGAGTACGAGTTGGGCCTGTTTGTCGACGGCGCCCGCCTCGGCTACGGCCTGTCCGCTGCGGATATCACCCTGCCGGACCTGGCCACGCTTGTCGACGTCTTCACCATCGGCGGCACCAAATGCGGCGCCCTCTTCGGCGAAGCCATCGTCTTCCCCGCGGGTGCGCCGCGCTTTCGCAATGCGATGAAGCAAAACGGTGGCCTGCTGGCCAAGGGCTGGTTGCTCGGTGCGCAATTCGCCGCCCTCTTCAGCGCCCCTCCTACTGCCTCCGCCGACGCAGCAACGACCCTCTACGAGCAGATCTGCGCCCGCGCCAACGCCCAGGCCCAGCGCATCGCCGAGGCCTTCCACGCCGCAGGCATCGACATGCTCTTTGACTCCCCCACCAATCAGCAGTTCGCTCTGCTGACCCGCGAGCAGGAAGAGAAGCTCTCGCAAGACTTCGTGTGCCAGTTCTTCGAAGAACACGAAAACCTACGCGTGGTGCGGTTCTGTACGGCGTGGTCGACGGAGGAGGGGGACGTCGATAAGCTCTGCGCTGCGATTTCTGCGCTCAAGTAGCGAGGCTGCCCAACCTGGTTTAGGCTGTGGGCTATGCAACTGGGGGGTTACATTCAAGCACTAGCGCGCGGGCTGGACATCGTCGAGCAATGCGCCGGTATCACGCGCGCGCAGCTGGTGCAGATGGGCGCGCGGCCGGATTTCGCGGAGAAGCTCCTAGGGCTGCACGCGGTGTATTTCGGAGACACGATGTTCCGCTCCCGGCAGCGCAAGGCCCGCCGCACGGGCCACGACGTGTTCACGCTCCTCGATATCGAGCGCTACTGCTCCAAGCTCAAGGCCCGCAGGGCCTGGGAGCTGCGTCAGCTACTAGCTGCCACCCCGCGGGAGAAAATCCCCATGGTGGCGAAGGCCAAGCTCAAAGAATGGCGCCCGCCCAAGGACCCCGCCCCAGGCGTGCGGGTGACGCGGCGCGCGGGCCGCAACCACACGCTGAGCATTACGGATTCCTCGCTCAACATCTCGAAGCTGCTGGCCGTGCTGAAGACCACCGACAAGGACTTGCTCACCGCGGCGCATACCGTGTTTCGCGGCGGAGGCGGTTCCGGCCAGAAGCTGCAGTCCAACGTCATCGTGCGCTTGGATGAACTCGACCGCATCGTCGACGGTGATGGCGAGGAGATTGAACTGCAGCTGACCAATGGGGCCACGATGACGGGTGCGGAGTTCGTGCGCGAAAAGCTTGCCGACGTCGGACTCATCACCCTCGTCCATCCCCACCACGGCCCCGTGAACCTGTACATGGCGAGCCGTTTCGCCAACACTAAGCAGCGCCTCGCGCTGTCTGCGGAGCACCCGACGTGCGCGTGGCCGGGTTGCAACGCGCCCGCGGAGGATTCGCAAATTCATCACCTCACCCGTTTCCAGGACGGCGGGCCGACAAACATGGCCAACTTAGTGCCGCTGTGCGCGTATCACAATGCGGTCAATGACGATGATCCGGAAAAGCCCACCGGCCGCGGGCACCTCGACCGCATCGATGGCCGCGTGCACTACCTTCCGCCGTGGGCGGGGCCGCCAATTCCCATTGAAAGCCCGGCCCACCCGCCGCGCTCCGCTCCGGGGCCAGCTCGCGCATCGTCAGGTTCGTCGACATCCGGCCCGCCCGACCCACGCTCCACGCCGCGTGGGACACCAGCCCCTGTCTCCGGCGCGCCACCACATAACTCCGGCGAACCTCCGGACCCGCCACCGAGTTCATGAGTGCTTTTAGTCCGTAGACTTCGCCCTGATCTCACGGTGGAAGCGCCACCCCGCCGGCTCAATGGTTCAGCGGCTCGCGGGTCACCGCTCCGCCGAACCAACCGGTCGCAGGCTGCCGCTCCACAGCCCCACCAGCCGGAGACGCCCTACGACACACAGCCGCTTTAACCAGCCGCTCGCTGAGAAAATTTGCTCGGCGTGCGGCTACTCGCGCGCGCGATATAGAGGTATGCGTCCTTGTGCCGTGCGTACTAACGCCATCGATACTGGCAACGGGCACGCTAACGCCATGCAGACTGGTGCCTGTCGCGACCACCCCCTGGAGGGTACGCAGGAGCCTGGCACCGCGCCATCTGCCCCCATTCCGCGGAGCTGAGTGCTGGGAACCGAAAACGGGGAACGCGGCCGCGCCCTGTTAATTCAAGGCGCGGCCGCGCTACACAGCGTCTGGGAGTTTGCTTCGCTACCCGCTTTCTAGCACTGCGCTATCTCACTGAGATACTCCACTGCACTGCTACAGTGCGTGTCCCAGTGCCTTTCGGCTGCGCTTACTCCCACTCGATGGTTCCCGGCGGCTTCGACGTCACGTCGAGCACTACTCGGTTAACTTCCTTGACCTCGTTGGTGATACGGGTAGAAATCTTCTCCAGCACGTCATAGGGCAGGCGCGTCCAGTCCGCGGTCATAGCGTCCTCAGAGGACACCGGGCGCAGGACGATCGGGTGGCCATAGGTGCGGCCGTCGCCTTGCACGCCGACAGAGCGGACGTCGGCAAGCAGCACCACCGGGCACTGCCAGATCTCGCCATCCAGGCCAGCGTTGGTCAGCTCGGTACGCGCGATGAGGTCCGCCTGGCGCAGCGTCTCGAGGCGCTCCTCGGTGACCTCGCCGATGATGCGGATACCCAGGCCCGGGCCCGGGAAAGGCTGGCGCGCCACGATTTCCTCCGGCAGGCCCAGTTCACGGCCAACCGCGCGCACCTCATCCTTGAAGAGCAGGCGGAGCGGCTCGACGAGCTCGAACTCGACGTCGTCAGGCAGGCCGCCCACGTTGTGGTGGGACTTAATGTTCGCGGTACCGTCACCGCCACCGGACTCCACCACGTCCGGGTACAGCGTGCCCTGCACCAGGAAGGCGGCATCCTGGCCGTCCAGGGCCTGGTCGACGGCGCGCTCGAAGGAGCGGATGAACTCCGCACCGATGGCCTTACGCTTGGCCTCCGGCTCGGTCACACCAGCCAGCTTGGAAAGGAAAGCCTCGCGCTCATCAGCGGTGATGAGCTTGGCGCCAGTCGACGCCACGAAGTCCTTCTCCACCTGCTCACGCTCGCCCGCGCGCAGCAGACCGTGGTCGACGAAGACACAGGTCAAGCGATCACCGATGGCGCGCTGCACGAGGGCTGCGGCCACGGCGGAATCCACGCCACCGGACAGGCCGCAGATTGCGCGGCCTTCCTCGCCGATCTGCTCGCGCACATCGTTAATGAGCTGCTCCGCGATGTTCTCCGCGGTCCAGTTCTGCTCCAAGCCTGCCACCTCAGTCAGGAAGCGCGTGAGCACCTCCTGGCCGTGCGGCGAGTGGAGAACTTCCGGGTGGTATTGCACGCCGGCCATCTGCTTGGACAGGCACTCGAAGGCTGCCACGGGAGCGCCCTCGGAAGAGGCGGTGACCTCAAAGCCCTCCGGGGCTTCCGTGACCGAATCGCCGTGCGACATCCACACCTTGTGGGTGTCCTCCAGGCCCTTGTGCAGCACGCCGCCGGACACGGTCATGTCCGTGCGGCCGTACTCGCGGGCACCAGTGGAGGCCACGGTGCCGCCCAGGGCTTGGGTCATGGACTGGAAGCCGTAGCAGATACCAAAGACCGGGATGCCGAGCTCGAGCAGCTCCGGCTTCAGCGCAGGGGCGCCGTCCGCGTATACGGAAGACGGGCCACCGGAAAGGATCAGCGCGGCCGGGTTCTTGGCCTTGATGTCCTCCACGGAGGCGGAATTGGGGACAACCTCGGAGTAGATGTTGGCCTCACGCACGCGCCGGGCGATGAGCTGCGCGTACTGGGCGCCAAAGTCCACCACGAGGACAGGACGCGGGGTTGTATTTGGGTTAGTCACGGTCATCAGTTTAACGCAAGAACCCGCACCCTAGACCGCAGGGAGTGGCCCATAATCTTTCGCGGTGGCAGCTGCCTTGCTCAACGCTGCCCGAAACGCCCGCAAGGCTGGGTGTCCCTCGCGCCCAGCGCGAACCGCGGTGTAGAGCGTGCGGGTGGGATTACCAGGCAAGGCAACCACACGCACGCCTTCGATCTCTTCGAGAAAAAGGTCCGAGATCACCGCCACCGCGTGGCCCGTACGCACCAGGTGCGCGTGCAGGAACGGGTCCGGGGTTTCATAGAGCACACTGGGGTTAAACCCATGCCTGCGGCACAGCCGGTGGACGAACCTCCCCAACAAAAACTCCTCCGGGTCCATGGCAAAAGGGATTTCGTCATCGAACGCTGCAAAATCCTCCAATCGCAACTCGCTCCAGGGGCCGGTGAGTGGGGTGATGAGGCGGAGGGGGTCGTCGAGAAGCAGCTCCCGATGGGTGTGCTCATCCGTGGCGGGCATGTCCGACTCGTACTCCTCACCCAGGATGAGGTCCACCTCCCGGCGCGCCAGCAGCTCCATCGCGCCATCGGCTTCGCGCTGGATGATCTGCACGCGCAGGTCCGGGTACTCCCTGGCTAGCTCCGTCAGCGCCCGCGGGACCAGCGAGGACATGATCGTTTGAAACGTCGTGACCTTGATCGTGCCACGCACCGCGTTGGTTGATGCGATGACCTGTGACTCGGCCTCATCCGCCAAGGCGAGCATCCGCTCCGCGTAGGAGGCAAGGATTTCTCCCTGCTCCGTCAACCGCACTCGTCGGCCGACTTTTTCATAGAGCGCCACGCCTACTTCTTTTTCACACTGCGCCAGTTGTTGGGAGATAGCCGAGTGCGTATAGCGCAGCGATTCCGCCACAGCGGTGACGGTGCCGAGGCGTTGCAGCTCGTAGAGAATGCGCAGACGGTGCAGATCCAACATGACAGAATCCCTAACAGGTACGTGTTAAAAACTGTAGATAGACTAACAGTTCTTCCCGCCCCACAATGGACTGCATGACCAATCCGTTTGCAGTTTTGTGCGTCATCGGCTCGTGCATTTCGCTCCAGTTGGGAGCGAGCCTCGCCATCCAGCTTTTCCCCATTGGCGGCCCGTGGGGCACTGCCTCGCTGCGTCTGCTTTTCGCCGCCGTGATTCTGCTCGCCATTGCGCGACCGCGCGTGCGCACATGGAGCCGCGAGAAATGGATCTCTGCCACCATTTTCGGTCTCACTCTGGGCCTGATGAATGGCTTCTTCTATTCCGGCATCGAGCTGGTTGCGCTGGGGCCTGCCGTGACCATCGAGTTCCTCGGCCCGCTGCTGCTGGCGGCGTGTCTCTCCCGCTCGCTTCGCGACGCCACCTGCGTCGCCCTCGCCCTCATCGGCATGGGCCTGATGGGGCTGGACTCCTTCAACGGAGACCCCCTCGACCTGCGAGGTGTGTTCTTCCTGCTGTGCGCCGGCGCGATGTGGGCTGCTTATATCTTGGCCAGCAAGAAGGCCGGCGCGCTCTTTAGCGGTGCAGACGGCTTGGCTATGGCTTTCCTCATCGGCGGCCTCGTTCTCCTTCCAGTGGGTGGGCGCGGGGCGGTGGCGTTGGCCAGCGACCCCACCCTATTGCTGTTTGCCCTGGGCACGGGCGTGCTGGCCTCGCTCATCCCCTATTCGTTGGAGTTCCTGGCGCTGCGCAAGCTTGCGCCCAACGTCTTTTCCATCCTGATCGCTTTGGAGCCCGTTTTCGCCGCGCTCTTTGGCTGGCTCCTGCTTTCACAGAATATTTCTCAGCTCAAGCTGGCGGCTATCGGGCTGGTGGTGGTGGCCTCGGTGCTCCAAACCATGGCGCCGGCGCGAGGGCGCGTGGTTTTCCGCAAGGTGGCACTGCGCCCACGCCGCCTGAAGAAGCCCCGGCTGCTGTGGTTTCACAAGCCACGCAATCGCGGCTCTAACTCTAACGTTGAAGCACCATCGGTGCTCAACCCAGCAGAACGCTAAGCCAGCGCACGAGCCGCCGGGGGCAGCGAAGAAAACTCCGTCCCGAGCCAGGCTGAGCGGCGCAGCGCCCCAATGGACAGCTGCGCCTGCAGGACTAGCGAACGGCCAGACCAACCTTCTGGAAGGACTTCAGATCCGTGTAGCCGCACTTGGCCATAGCGCGCTTGAGCCCACCGACCAGGTTGAGCTCACCCAGCGGCTCGTTGGACGGGCCGTGGAGCACGACCTCCAAGGAAGGCGCACCCGCTGAGGCATCCTCGGCGGTGCCAGAAGCTGCGTTGCCAGAAGCAGCGGCGTCAAAGGCATCGGCGCCAAAAGTGCCGGTGCCCAGGAGGGCATCGGCCACGCCAACCGGCTCGATGAGGCCGCGCGGGAAACGCGGGTGGCCGGCCGTGGACGGCCAGTACCAGCCCTTGCCGCCGGCCTCCGCCGCGCGGGCCAGGACTGGCCCTAGAACGACACCATCGGCGCCACAGGCAATGGCCTTGGCGATGTCGGCGGAGGTGAAGATGTCGCCGTCGGCAAGCACGTGCACGTAGCGGCCCTCGGTCTCATCCAGGTAGTCGCGGCGTGCGGCCGCAACATCCGCGATGGTCGTCGCCATGGGGATATCGATGCCGACGGTCTCCGGGTTGGTGTTCACTCCGGAGCCAACGATAATGCCCGCAGCACCCGCGCGCATCAGGTGCAGCGCCGTGGTGTAATCCGCCACGCCACCGGCAATCACCGGGGTATCCAGCGAGCCGATGAACTCCTTCAAGTTGAGCGGCTCGCCACCAGTCTGCACGTGCTCGGCGGAAATCAAAGTGCCGTGGATGAACAGCAGCTCCGCGCCGGCCTTAATAACCACGGGCGCCAGCTCGCGGGCGTGCTGCGGGGATACGCGCACGGCCACGGTGACGCCGGAATCGCGCACCTGCGCGATGCGCTCGGCCAGCAGTTCCTCGTTCAGCGGTGCTGCGTGCAGCTCCTGCAGCGTCGACAGGTCGCCGAAGTTCTCCGTCACGCGGGCAATCGCGCCCTCCAGATCCTCGTGGCGGCCCCACAAACCCTCTGCGTTGATAACACCGAGGCCGCCCTGCTTGCCCATCTCGATAACGAACTCGGGAGTGGCCAGCGCATCGGTCGGCGCCGAGACGAACGGCACGTCAAAAGTGTAGGCATCGATGTGCCACGAGGTGTCCACATCCTTGGAGGAACGGGTGCGGCGAGTCGGCACCAGGGAGATCTGGTTCAGGTCATAGGTGCGGCGTGCCTCGCGGCCGACGCCGATTTCTACGTAATCGCGCATTGTTAGTCCTTAGCGGTAGTTCGGAGCTTCGACGATCTGCTGAAGGTGGTGCGGGTGAGACTCCTTGAGGCCCGCAGCGGTGATCTGGACAAACTGCTTGGTCTTGAGCTCAGCCAAGGTGGCGGAGCCGGTGTAGCCCATCGAGGCGCGCAGGCCGCCCACAATCTGGTGGACGATGGCATCGATATCACCGCGGAATGGCACGCGTCCCTCGACGCCCTCCGGCACTAGCTTGTCCTCACTCTTGACGTCGGCCTGGAAGTAGCGGTCCTTGGAGTAGGAACGCTTCTCCCCTGACAGGCCGCGGCCCTGCATAGCACCCATGGAGCCCATGCCGCGGTAGCGCTTGTACTGCTTGCCCTGGACCACGACGATGTCACCCGGCGCCTCCGTGGTGCCGGCCAGCATGGAGCCCAGCATGACGGCATCGGCGCCGGCTGCCAAGGCCTTGGCGACGTCACCGGAGTACTGCATACCGCCATCGCCGATAACCGGCACGCCCGCCGGGCCTGCCACGGCGGCGGCCTCCATGATGGCGGTGATCTGCGGGGCACCTACGCCCGCCACGACGCGCGTGGTGCAAATGGATCCAGGTCCGATGCCGACCTTGATGGCGTCGGCGCCGGCCTCAATCATGTCGCGGGCTGCTTCACGGGTGGCCAGGTTGCCGCCGATGACGTCAATGCGGTCGCCGAAGTCCTTCTGCACGCGGGAGACCATCTCCAGCACGCGGTTGTTGTGGGCATGGGCGGAGTCGACGACGAGGACGTCTACGCCGGCGTCGACAAGCTGGCCTGCGCGCTGGTAGGACTCCTCACCGGTGCCAATGCCGGCGGCCACGAGCAGGCGCCCGGAAGCATCCTTGGAGGCGTTGGGGAACTGTTCAGTCTTGACAAAGTCCTTGACGGTGATGAGGCCAACGAGCTTGTTCTCATCGTTGACGATGGGCAGCTTCTCCACCTTGTTGGCGGACAGCAGCGCCAGCGCCTCCTCCTTGCTGACGCCTTCCTTGGCCACAACCAGCGGCATCGGGGTCATAATCTCGGAGACCTTGCGGGAGAAATCCGGCTCGAAGCGCATGTCACGGTTGGTGCAGATGCCCACGAGGGTGCCCTGCTTATCGACGACCGGCAGACCCGAAATCCGGAACCGCGCGCACAGCGTGTCCACCTCGTCGATAGTCATGTCCGGGGTGGCGGTGACCGGGTCGGTCACCATGCCGGACTCGGAGCGCTTCACAATTTCCACCTGCTGCGCCTGATCCTCAGCAGAGAGGTTGCGGTGCAGGACGCCAATGCCACCTTGACGGGCCATGCCGATGGCCATGCGGGCCTCGGTCACGGTGTCCATCGCGGCGGAAGCCAGCGGCACGCCGAGGCGAATGTTGCGGGTGAACTGCGCCGAGGTATCCACCTCGGAGGGAACGACGTTGGATTCTGCCGGCAACAGCAGGACATCATCAAAAGTAAGGCCGTAGAGTGCAATCTTGTCGGGGTTGTCTCCGCCGGTGTGGACGTGGCTCATGAGGGTGGGGCTCTCCTAAACTGACCAGATAGTTTTATGCGGTAGCCCTCACTGTAGTGCGTGGACGCCCCGTAGTGGTAGCCGTGGGTGGACGAATCGGTGTCGAGAGAGAATTGCTATGCGCGCACGGAGTTAATAGGCTCGCAGACGTGAACTTTTTCGCCAACATGCCCCGCGATCCTTTCGCGGACGATCCCAACGACCCAGCTTCCTTCCTCGAGGAGGAGGACCACGTCGAGCCGCTGTCCGAGGAGGACCGTCTCGCCGTCATCCACGATCTGGCCATGGTCCAAGAGTTCGCGCGCGTTCTCAGCCCGCGCGGCATCGACGGCATTTTCTTTTTCTGCGAGGACTGCGAGGAAAACCACTTCTACGAGTGGGACATCATGGCCTCCAACATGCAGGCCACGCTGGCAGGCCAGCTCGCCCCTGTCCACGAGCCGGGCGCGGAGCCGGACCCCATGCGCTACGTCCCGTGGGATTATGCGGTGGGCTACCTCGACGGCATGGATTCGCGCTACTAACGCGCGCGGTTGGCGCGGATTAAGTACCGCGCCTTATACAACGAAAGAACCTCTCCTCCCCGCTGTGGGAAGGAGAGGTTCTGTGCGTTTTATTGCTGGAACTGCGGCGGCGGGAGTTGGCCGTTATCCCCAGTACCATCCCCGTCGGAGTTACCGCCCTGCGGAGGCGTTGGCTGCTCGCCACCACCCGGCTGGCTCGGCTCCGGGTAAGTAGGCGCTGGAGGGTTCAGCGGGTTACCGGCCGACACCGTCTGGGTGACCACAACGGTGGACACTGCAGTCTGGGTCTGCGTGACGGTTGCCGGCTCCTGCGGCGGCTGCTCCTCTTCCACCGGAACGGGCTTTTCCACGGTCTGCGTCTGCGTCACCGTGGCGCGGGGCTGCTGCCTCGTCGTACGCGGCGCTTCTGCCTCGCGTTCCCGCTTGGCCTGGTCCACCATCTTCCGGGCTTCTTCGAGCAACTGGCGGGTGCCGTCCATGTCTCCCTGCGCGGAACGCTTTTCCATTTCGTCGAGCGTTCCAGCGAGCTCCACTACGGACACATCCTCATTGTTCGTGCCGAAGAGCGACTGATTCACGCCATAAAGCGGCGATCCCGGGCCGGCGTTGACGACCACCGCTCCGCTACCCGCGATCAGCAGCGTAGCTGCGGCCGCGCCGATGAGGCCGTGGATGAATGGCTTGCCCCGACGACGGCGACGTGCCGCATCCAGGGAAATAACCTCCGGCTCTTCGTCCGCGCCTTCAATGAGCGGGGCCGGGGGCATCTGCTTTTCGACGTCCCCGCGCAACTCCAGCAGGAGCCCTGCCAGCTCATCACCGCCATCGGAGGGATCCGTTCCTTCGGAGAGAGTGGTGAGGAATGCATCATCATCAACCAAAGGCTGCAGCTGCTCAGCGACGCCCTGCTGAGGCTGGTCCTTCTTTGCCACGATGTCCTCCCTTCCTTGATAGAGAAATTCTTAACTTGTCGGTGCCAAGTGCCGATGGCTCACTGCTAGCTTGTGCTAGCCCCACTGCTGGTTCATTGTGTCTCGTGCGAGTCGAGGGATTTGCGCAATTGCGCCAGTGCACGATGCTGTGCCACGCGGACTGCGCCAGGGGTGGACTCCACAATTTCTGCGGTCTCCTCTGCCGACAGCCCCACAAACACACGCAAAATGATAATGTCCCGGGCCTTGTCACTTAACGTATCGAGCATGGCCCGCACTCTGTTACTACCGTCCACGACCAGAGCGGATTCTTCGGGGGTAGCGTCCTCAGCGGCGTCTTCCGGGACGTCGTCCGTGGGGTGGGTGTGATCGCGGCTGAGGGCGCGGTGGGCGTCGGTCACCTTGTGGGCAGCGATGCCATACACGTAGGCCATAAACGGGCGACCCTTGTCCTTGTACGTGCCAATCGACGTCGCCACCGCCAAGCAGATTTCCTGCGCCACATCCTCTGCCGTCGGTTGGCGGTGGCCGCCGATGCGGGCGCGGCAATAGCGCAGGACCTGCGGGTGAATAATGCGCATGATGCGCTGTAGGGCGCGGCGGCTACCGTCGACAGCGAGCGGAACGAGGTCCGCTAATTCCTTATCGCTGTCGCGCTTCGACGCCGCTGAGGAGCCGCTCGCGTCTGTAGCTTGAGTAGCCACTGCCATCCTTGCTTGTTCTGCTTGGTGTATTAGTTCATATTCTGCACGAATATCATGTCACAACCTTTGGTTGAAACCCGAAACGACGGGCCTATTCCCCACTCTTTGGCAGCTATGAGAAAAGTTCATACACCGTTCATCTTAGATGTAGGTGCAGGTCATCAAGGGTAAAAGTGAGAGTTTTCGGCCTGCTACACCTACATGTCAGCATTGCGTAACGCGCCGTTTACCCAAGGGGGACACACTTCTATCTCGTCTCACCTCGCCCCGGTGCTCAGGGCGCCACCCCGTGCAAAGGCTTGCCCACAGCACGATACGCACCCGGGCGCTCTATCTTTGATTAAGGAGAATCGAACGTGTCTCAGTCCTTCCTGCTCCCCGGGCCGAATGCGGACTTTTGGGATTGGCAGCTCCACGGGGCATGCCGTGGAGAAAACTCTGACGTGTTCTACCACCCGGACGGCGAGCGCGGGCGCGCCCGCGCTCAGCGCGAAAGCCGCGCCAAGGCGATCTGCCACACCTGCCCAGTCATCGAAATGTGCCGCGAACATGCCCTGGCCTCCGGCGAGCCCTACGGCGTGTGGGGTGGCATGAGTGAATCTGAGCGCGTCGTAGCTCTGCGCTCGCGCGACGCTCACGCCACCGTCAGCGCATAAGCCCCTCGCTTCACGCTTCGTAGCCGTAACGGAGCCAGACGCGTGGTTTCTTTAGATAGCATCATTTCCCGCTCGTACCGACAGTCTTCGCGTCGAAGCAACCCCCGGACTCCGTGCCCACATCCCAAGGGATCGCACGGCTAGCTCCGTAGAACAGTTACTCACCGGTGAGTCACCGGTGAATGCAGGACAAAGGCCCGCAGCCCCTTCCCCACGTACGGGGCTTGGGCGACGGGCCTTTTCTTGTAGCTCTTTGCTATTCCCGGAGAAACGTTGTTTCCCCGCGCTTTTAATGGGCGTGCGCGTGGCCGGCCTGAGCCGGCTCTTCCTCGGCGGGCTTCTCCACGACGGAAGCCTCGGTGGTGAGCACCATGCGGGCCACGGAGGCGGCATTGACCACGGCGGAGTGGGTGACCTTCACCGGGTCGATGATGCCCTGCTCGAGCAGGTTGCCGTACTCCAGGGTGGCGGCGTTGAAACCTTCACCGTTGGCCTGCTCGGCAACGCGGGCGACGACGACGGAGCCATCTAGACCGGCGTTCTCGGCGATCCAGTAGGCCGGGCGGGTCAGCGCGCGAGCCACGGCCAGCACACCGATCTTGGCCTCGCCCTCGAAGCCCTCAGCGAAAGCCTCGAGCTCCTGGGAGATCTGGACCAGCGCGGAGCCACCGCCAGCGATGACTCCCTCTTCAACGGCCGCGCGGGCGGCGTTGATGGCGTCCTCGACGCGCAGCTTGCGCTCGTTGACCTCGGTCTCGGTAGCGGCGCCAACGCGGATGACGGCAACGCCACCGGACAGCTTGGCCAGACGCTCCTCGAGCTTCTCCTTATCCCAGGTGGAATCGGTGCGCTCGATCTCGCGGCGCAGCTGCTCGCGGCGCTCCTCGACAGCCTCAGCGGTACCTGCACCATCCACAATCACGGTGTCCTCCTTGGACACGGTGACGCGGCGGGCAGAACCCAGCACCTCCGGGCCGACCTCCTTGAGGTTGATGCCAACCTCAGGGTCGACGACGGTAGCGCCGGTTACAACAGCCAAGTCATCCATGAAGCCCTTGCGGCGCTCGCCGAAGTACGGGGACTTCACGGCGGCGACCTTGAGGACCTTGCGGATGGAGTTCACCACGAGCGCCTGCAGCGGCTCGCCCTCGATGTCTTCAGCGATGATGAGGGTCGGGCGCGAGGACTCCGCGATCTTCTCCAGCAGCGGCAGGAAGTCCGGCAGGGAGGAGATCTTGTTGCGGACGAGGAGAATTGCGGCGTCGTCAAGCACGGCGTTGTAGGTCTCCTCTTCCGTCGCGAAGTACGGGGAGAGGTAGCCCTTGTCGAAGGAAATGCCCTCGGTGACGTCCACGGTGGACTCGATGGTCTGGGACTCCTCGACGGTCACGACGCCGTCCTTACCCACCTTGTCCATCGCGCCAGCAACCATCTCGCCGACCTCCGCATCGCGGGAGGAAACGGTGGCAACCTGGGAGACCTCCGCGGAGGAGTTCACCGGGGTAGCGCGCTTCTTGAGCTCCTCGACGACCTTCTCAGCCGCCGCTTCGATGCCCTTGTTCAGCTCGATGGGGTTAGCGCCGGCTGCCACGTTGCGCAGGCCTTCGAAGACGAGAGCCTGAGCCAGCAAGGTGGCGGTAGTCGTACCGTCACCGGCGATGTCGTTGGTCTTGACGGCCACGGACTTCACCAGCTGGGCGCCGAGGTTCTCAAAAGGATCGTCGAGGTCAATGTCGCGGGCGATGGTGACGCCGTCGTTGGTGACGGTCGGGCCACCAAAAGCCTTGGACAGCACGACGTTGCGGCCACGCGGTCCGAGGGTGACCTTGACGGCGTCGGCAAGCGTGTCTACGCCGCGCTGGATGCCCTCGCGGGCCTCCTGGTCAAATGCAATCAGTTTTGACATAGGGTTAATCGCCTACTTTTACTTCTCGATGACAGCGAGCAGGTCGCGAGCGGACAGCAGGAGGTACTCCTGGCCGTCGTACTTCAGCTCGGTGCCGCCGTACTTGGAGAAGATGACGGTGTCGCCCTCGTTGACGCCAACCGGGACGACCTCGCCCTTGTCGTTGGTGCGGCCCGGGCCGACAGCGACGACGGTGGCCTCCTGCGGCTTCTCCTTCGCGGAGTCCGGGATAACCAGGCCGGATGCAGTGGTGGTCTCAGCTTCAACGATCTGGACGAGGACCTTGTCCTCCAGCGGCTTAATGTTTGCCATGATGATTTCCTCCAAAGTGTTCCTAGTGCGCGTCCACGTGGACGCGCGCGTGCCGGTTGTGGGTGTCCAGCACAGCCGTCGTCGCGGGTGAACAACTGTGGGTCAAAACAACCTGCCTAGCACTCTACCCGCGCGACTGCTAGCCCTCAACGTTGTGGGCCGATAACCCGTTCGCCCTCCGCGAACGACGCGGCTCGGGTGTGTACAAAGCCGGCCAACGCCAGCTTGACGACGCCCAGGGCAATAAACATTGCGCCGAATATTACGGCGAAGGACGGCCACCACAACTCCTCTACCAGCGTTCGACCGAAGGAAGCCTGTGGGGTGAGCAGGTGCTGGAGGGGCAGGAGCGTCGCCAAACACAGCGCCCAGACCACGCCGGCCGCAGTCAGGGTGAGGCACGCCGCCTCCCCCACTTGCACGCGCGCCCAGGCCGAGGGGGCGGCGCCCGCCAAGGTGAGGCCACGAATATCGGCCGCGATGCGCCCGTGCATAAGCAGCGAGGTAAGCACGGCGCCCACGATGCTAGGTGCGAAGACTGGACCCAAAAGGGCGAGGAAGGCCTGCCACGAGGACAGGGTGCCTCCGGCGCCTGCGTCGTTCCCAAAGCGCAGGCCCGAGCCGACGGCGACGATAAAGCCGCCGACGAGCACCCACGGCACGATGTGCGGGGTGGAAAAGCTTCGGCGCATGCGCACATTAGCCCCAGCGATGCCGGCCGCGCGGGTCCATTGATCCAGGACGGGCATAAGCCAGGGCAAAAAGAGCGCGACAAGGATGACCAAGCCCATCTCGGCCGAGAGGAGGTCGCCGGGATCATCAATGTGTAGGCATCCATAGACCGTACTGCCGACAGCAACGGACGCGAGCAGGAATTTCACCATGAGCCACGCCGGGTGTGCGGTGGCGTGCGGCCGAAAGACTCGGCGCAGTGGAGGCAGCGCTCCGACTAGGGCCGCGGACATGCAGACAACTATCGCAATACCAACGACCTGGCCTGTAATCGCAATGTCTGGCAAAGGGATGCCGTCGCTGCGCAGGGCGCGCACGCACGGCGCGAGCAGTGGACGGGCCGGCAGCACACCAAGAAATCCGGCGGCCGCGCTGACCACCGCGACTTGGCCCAGAATGAAAATCAGGATCATCCACCCAGGCATGCCCACCATGCGCCAGGAACGGTAGACCGGCTCGCGCTCAGCGATGATAAGGCGCATCTGCGAGAGCGTCACCAGCACTACCACGCACAGTGACATGCCCAGCACTGTGCCGCCCAGAGGCCCAGCGGGGTTTTCTTCGGCTCCGGGGGAAGCGACCAGCATGGCTAGCGCTAGGGTGCACGAGGTGGAAGACACCACCAGGGTCAGCGCTACGGCCAGCCACGATAGCCAATTGGACTGTAAGTCCTTAAGCCACACCAGCATGGGCCACCTCCTCCAAGGAAATGACCCGGTCGGCCGCCTCGGCGGCAAGGTGCGAGTGAGTCACCATGATCACGCTGGCTCCATCGCGGGCAACGGCGTGAAGGTGGGAAAGGACGGTGGAAGCGGTGGCGTCGTCAAGCGCGCCCGTGGGCTCGTCAGCGAAGATATAGGGCGCTTGGGCCAGCAATGCCCGGGCGACAGCCACGCGTTGCTGCTGCCCACCAGAAAGCTGTGCGGGCAGGCGGCTCTCCAATCCAGCGAGACCGAGCGAATCGAAGACCTCTGCCACACGGCCGCGTGCAGGGCGCCGGCCGGAAAAGCGCGCCGTCAAGGTGGCATTGCGTTGCGCGTTGAGGGATTCCAGCAGGTTGTAGTCTTGGAATACAAATGCACGCTGCTTGCGCCCCGGCGCGTTGACTCGGCCGGAAGTGGGCTTATCGAGCCCGGATAACAGGTTCAGGAGCGTGGTTTTGCCGCTTCCCGATGGCCCCATGATGGCAACGAATTCGCCTGGGGCGATAGACACATTGACGCGATTGAGCACGGTGCGGCGGCCGTAGCGCTTACTAAGGTTTTCTGCTTTTAACATGCCTTTGATTCCACTCGGCCACGCACAACAATGACATGGGGCGGGCTGCCCGAAAAATGGTGGAGCTAGCTCCACTGCCCTTCCACCGGCATGGCGGATAGGGTCGAAGACTATGCGAACCTTCAAAGCCTGTGCGTGGAGCCTCCTCCTCGGCATGCTGTGTATCCCAACCTTGGTGATTTCGGTGCTGATGCTGCCGTGGATCCCGTTGGTGGGTCGCGCCGCGGAACTTGTCGGCCGGTTGGGCGCGCAGTGGATGGGCGTGGAAATTCCACCCCGGCGCGCAGATCGATGGTTTGATTGGCAGCAGTTCTATCACCTCGTGTTGCAGTTATTGATTTCGACTGCATGCTTTACCGCGTGGACGGCCCTGGGTTTCACAGCGGGTGTGCTAGCGATAGCGCCATTCGTACCTAAGGCCGAGTTCTCCGTTGGCGAGTGGTCCACCTCCAACCGACCGCTTATTTTCTTAACCTGCTGGCTGGCTGCTCTGTTGCTTGTGTTGTTACTGGTAGGTCTCAACCGCCTCTTGGTCTCAGCGTCGGTCTCGCTGACCCGACTGGCATTGAGTCCTTCGGCCGAGGAAATGGCGGCCTCGCGTGCCACGCTTATCGATGCCTTCTCCGGCGAGCGCCGCCGCATCGAACGCGAACTGCACGATGGCCCGCAGCAGTACCTCACCGCGCTCAAGCTCAACTTGGCCGCGGCAAAACTACAAGCCCCGCCCCAGGCACAACAGGCCTTGACTGACGCAGAACATAATGCCTCTTTGGCTCTGGCTTCATTGCGGGCGACAGTGCGTGGCATTGCGCCGCAGGTGCTTTTCGACGACGGGCTTATCCCCGCCCTCGACGAGTTACTCGCCCATTCCGGGCTTGAGACCACACTTCGCGTAGAGGGCGCTGAGAGCTCGATAGACGAGACCACAGCACTACTGGCCTATCATGCAGTCGCCGAGGCGCTCACAAACGCCTCTAAACACGGCGCAGCCACCGAAGCCGTGGTAACGGTCGCTTTTAGGGATATGCTGCGCCTAGAAATCGTAGATAATGGCATGGGCCCCACGGCCAAAGAGCCGGACGGTGAGAGTGCAGCTGTGGGTTCGGGCACGGGCCTCGCCGGGCTGCGTGAGCGTGCTGCTGCACTCGGCGGCACAGTAACCTTTGGTGCTGATAGCACCAATGCTACGGGTAAAGGCGGCGGCCAGCTGCTGGTCAAACTACCGCTGAAGGAGGCGGAATGAAGTTACTACTCGCAGAAGATTCCGCGCTCCTGCGCGCGGGTCTGGAGCAACTACTCGGTGCTCTCGGTCATAGCGTCACGGCGGTCACAGATGCCGAAGCACTGCGCGCCATCGCAGTGCAGGAAGACTTCGACCTCATTATCAGCGATGTGCGCATGCCGCCCACGATGACCGATGACGGGCTTCAAGCCGTGCACGATCTGCGGGCAGCCGACCCCACCCAACCCGTGGTGGTGCTGAGCCAATACGTAGCGGCAAGCTATCTCGACCGCCTCCTGGAGCACGGCGGATTCGGGTACCTACTCAAGGAGCGCGTTTCTGATGTTGAAGAATTCGTGCGCACGCTTGACGATGTCGCCCGCGGCGGCACCGTGGTGGACCCAGAGGTGGTCACGGCGCTGCTTTCTGCAAGGCACACTGGTCTAGCCCGGCTCACCGCTCGCGAGCGGGAGGTACTGGGGCTTATGGCCCAAGGATTGAGCAATAAAGACATTGAAGACACGCTCGTCCTTACCTCCGGAGCAGTAAGCAAGCACGTCTCCAATGTATTTATAAAGCTCGGGTTTCGACCCGAGGACTCCAACCGGCGGGTGAAGGCCGTATTGGCATGGCTGCGCCACACCGAGCGCTAGAAAAGCGCTGAGGCCCTACAAACAAGGGCTGGAATTAGACCTGCCGGTGGGAGTTCAGCACAGCCGCGCGCCACAGCTGGTACTCCTCCGGGTTGTCCTCGTGGTAGTTCTTCACCGCGCGGATGCCGTGCTCCACGGCCTCGGCGACCTCGTCGATGTTCTTGTCGTCACCGTCGGCAGCAACGAAGATAACCGGACCGCAGATGGAACGGATTGGGTCCTGCAAGAAGGCGGAATTGCCGGTCGCAGCTGCATTGCGCGCCAGGGAAGCCACCGGGTTCGGGTCGGCGCCTTCAGCCTTGGCGTTCGGGTTAAACAGCGCCGCGTAGGTCTGGCCATCATCCTGGAAGGCCACAGAGACACGATCCTCGGTGGTGCCGCCGAGGAATTGATTTGCGTGCTCGATCTCAAACTCGATGGTGCGGCGGGACAGATCGGGGTTAACGAGGAATCCAGTGGTCATAGCGGTGTGAGCTCCTTATGTGCGAGCGAGGCAATTATCGGTCATCACACTACCTGCACCCCGGGGGTTGCGCATCCGCTAGCGCGCAGCAGCCACGAGCGGCACTTCCACCTCAAGCTGTGTATCGGTCCCGCATGCCAGGCCGGAGGGTTCGGCGCCTTCGTGGATGAGTTGGGCGGCCACTGCCGCGATCATCACGCCATTATCGGTGCACAGCTTGAAGCGCGGCACACGCAGCTCGATGCCCGCGGATTCGCAGCGCTTCGCTGCCAGCGCGCGCAGACGCGAATTCGCCGCCACGCCGCCGCCGAGCAGCAGTACCTTGGCGCCTGTGTCCTGGCAGGCGCGCACGGCCTTGGCGGTCAGCACATCGGCCACCGCCTCCTGGAAGGAAGCGCACAGGTCCTCAACCTGGACCGTGGTGCCCTCGCGCTCGGCCTTTTCCACGTGGCGTGCTACCGCCGTCTTGAGTCCCGAGAAGGAGAAATTGTGGCGGTTGGGCCCGCGCAGGTCCTCGGCCTTGGACAAACCTCGCGGCAGGTCGATGGTGGGCTTTCCTTGGGCGGCCAGCTTATCGATGACCGGCCCTCCCGGATACCCCAACCCCAGGAGGCGGGAGACTTTGTCGTAGGCTTCGCCGGCGGCGTCGTCAAGCGTGGTGCCCAGTTCCTTCATGGGTTTGCCCACGGCCTCGACCTCAAGCAGCTGGGTGTGACCGCCAGAGACGAGCAGGGCCACCGAGTGCGGCAGCTCCTCGCCCTCCAGGTTGGCCACCGCGACGTGCCCGCCGAGGTGGTTGACGCCGTAGAAGGGCACGCCCCACGCGGAGGCGAAGGCTTTGGCTGCCGACGCCCCGACGAGGAGTGCGCCGGCGAGGCCCGGCCCCACGGTGGCGGCCACCGCATCGGGCTTCTCGATGCCCGCCTCCTCCAACGCCGCCTTCATCACCTGCGGCATGGCTTCGAGGTGGGCGCGGGAGGCGATCTCCGGAACCACGCCGCCGAAGCGCGCGTGCTGTTCCATGGAGGAGGCGACGACGTCGGCGCGGATCTCCATGTGTCCGTTCTCAGACAGCTCGATGATGCCCACGCCGGTTTCGTCGCAGGAGGACTCGATGCCGAGGATTAACATCTCTCACTCTTTCGTGGTCGGTACATGGTGTGGGCGTCCGCGCCGGAGGGCTGATAGTAGTTGCGGCGCAGGCCGTTGATGACAAAATCATAGGCCTCGTAGAGGCGAATGGCCGGATCGTTGCCCACACGCACTTCGAGGAAGATGGGCGCGTCGTGACTATCGGCGAGTTCGACGATAGCGTCCATCATCAGCCGTGCGATGCCGCGGCGCTGGGCGGCGGGGTCGACGCCGATGGTGTGGATTTCGTACTCCGGCCAGGCGGCAGGCCCCATCCGCCCCACGCCGGCGTAACCGAGAACTTCCGCGCGGTTGGCGTTGTGGTCGTCGCTTGCGTCAACCGCCCAGTAGGTGGTGTGGCCCGCCGCTATTTCCTGCTCGAAGGCACGCGCCGGCCATGGGTGTTCGCCGGGGAAGAGTACCTTTTCCAGCTCAGCACAGCGCGGCGCGTCCGCGGGGGTCAGTGGGCGCAGCCTCATGATTCGGGAGTGTCCTCGATGCCGCCGACGAGCGCGGCCGAGCGCGGCTTGGTCTGTGGCTCCACGGCATCGGGACGGCGAAGGTAGAGCGGGACGAGTGGCGCGGGTTCAGCGGACAGGTCAGCGCAGGCCACCAAACCCGCGGCGCGCGGTGTGGCCCACTCGCGGGGAAGGTCAGCGATACCATCCGGCAAACGCGGGGCGATGGACTCTGGGAACACGAGGCGCGCGGTCTCCGGACTCGAAAGTCCGGCGGCGCTCAGATCGAGGGTTTCCGGCTTCGATACGTTCGGGCCACTCCGGCGCTCCCCTTCGTCATAGGTGGCCCAGTAGACCTCTTTGCGGCGAGCGTCGATGGCCACCAGCCACTCCCCCATTCGACCATGCGCGATGGCATCCAAGGTGCACACGCCGTGTACCGGCACGTGGAGGGCCACGCCCAACGCGGAGGCGGTGGCCATGCCCACGCGCAGGCCGGTAAACGGTCCGGGCCCCGTGCCCACGACGATGGCGGAGAGATCTGGGTAGGTCAGGGAGGCGTCGGCAAGCAGCTCCTCGATGGTAGGGATGAGCTGCTCATTGTGGGCGCGCGTACCGCTGATGACGCGGTCGATGCTGTCGCCAGTGTCGGTGTCAACGATGCCCGTGACCAGATCCGTGGTGGCGGTATCGAGTGCGAGGACCTTCATTAGCCCACGAACTGCCAGGCAGGAGCGTCCTCATTGTCAGCACCCTGCTGCAACATCTGGTCATCACCGCGCAGGAACTGCAGCGGCTCGCCCGGCTGGATGCCGCGCAGCGGCGGAGCGTCCTGGCCCTGGGCCTTGGCCATCTCCACCTGCTCGAGGACGCCGGAGCAGAGGTCCACCTGGGAGCGGTTCAGCTTCTCCACCTGGTACTCCTGATTGACGCTGACGGTGACAAAGTAGTTCTCATCCTCCGCCACCTTGCCGTCGACGAAGTCGATACCGGCGACATCCACGCCGCCTTCCCCAAGCTGCTGCTCCGTAGCACCCGGGCAGACGACGAGACCGGCAATCCAATCCTGGCCGTAGACGTCGGGGACCAAGAGCGCGGAGAAGCTCAGGTTCTTCGGGTACGTGTCCAAGGTTTCACCCAACGTCGAGGAAGGCTCCTCCGGCGAACGGGTCATGGACAGCGCGATGAGCAAGCCAAGGACGATGGCAAAGCCGCCGATGACGACGGTCGTGATGAATTGGCCGATTTTATTCATGGGGATGTGCTCCTAATATTAGGGAGTTCAGTACGGGGATATCCTACGTGACCGCCCTGCAGCGACCCTGACCGGCCCTTCCGGTGCCGAGAAAAG
Organism: Corynebacterium sp. c25Ua_47; assembly: GCF_039907205.1. NCBI lineage: Bacteria > Bacillati > Actinomycetota > Actinomycetes > Mycobacteriales > Corynebacteriaceae > Corynebacterium > Corynebacterium sp. c25Ua_47. The sequence continues at coordinate 126,641 of NZ_JASBOH010000005.1, forward strand.
GATCAGACGATCAACAGGGCAAGGACCTGACACATGAGGATCTTGCCGATCATCGCCGTGGGGTACACGGTGGCATAGCCGCGCTCTGCCAGCTGGGTGCCGGTCTGGGGGTTGAGGTAGGCCATGATCGCCGGGTTCGTGGTCATGCCTGCGGCGATGCCCATCGACTCATCAAACTTCAGGCGCAGCACCAGCATGGATACCGCGACGATGCCGATGGCGGAGACCAGCGACAGCACAATACCCACGCCCATATACTTCAGGGAGGTCGGATCCGACAAGGCGTCGCGGAACTGGCCGCCAGCCGACGTTCCCACGCCCGCCAGGAACAAGGTCAAGCCCAGCGTGGAGATAGTCTGCTTGGCGTGGAAAGGAAGCTGCCAGTTAATCGGGCCCGAGCGCCCCAGCGCGCCCAGGATGAGGCCGACGACGATGGGGCCGCCACCGAAGCCGAAGGACAGCGTCGTGCCGCCTGGCAGCGGAATCGGGATAGCACCGAAGAGCAGACCAATGAAGAGGCCGAGGGCAAAGGGGAAGAGATCGACGTTGCCGAGTTTGGCTTCGGAGTCGCCGAGGAAACGGCGGACGTCGTCAAGCCTGCCCGGCGCGGTGATGACGCGCACACGGTCCGAGTAGTGCAGGACGGTTTCCTCGTTCGGCACGACGTCGGAGTCACCGCGGCGCACGCGCGCGATGAGGAAGCCTTCCTTGACAGTGTCCAAGTCCTTGAGCTGATAGCCCGCAACACGTGGGCTGGACACGGTCAGGCGGCGGTAGACCAGGCCATCTTCCTCGTGGAGGTTGAGGTGGATCTCCTCACCCAGCTGGGAAATCGCACTATCGAGCGCTGGTGCCGTGCCGTTGAGCAAGAGCTCCATGCCGGCGCGCAGTGGCAGCTCCGGGTAGGCCAGGTTGTGGTTGTGGGGATTGTTGACGTGGCGGGTAGCGATGACGCGCTCGCCAGTCACCTCCTGCAGCTCCCCTACCGTTGCGTCAAAGTCGCGGGTCAGGCGCACCGCCCGCCACTCCAGCGGCTCCGCAATCATGCCCTCGGCGCGGGCGTCCTCAACGTGATTCACGCGCAGCGCCTTCGCGCCGATGGCCGCCACCAGGATGGTTCCGATAATGCAGCCAGGGTAGGCCAAGGAATAGCCCACCACCGGGGTGCTATCGCCGCCCAGGGCCTCGACGACCGCGGCCATACCGGGCGTCGAGCTCAGCGAACCTGCCAGCGTGCCCACGCTGATCGCGGGGTCCAGATCAAAGAGGCGCATCGCTAGGGTTGCCAGCCCCGCGAGCAGGAAGAAGAAGACGATGACCACCATGGACATCTTCCAACCGCGCCGGCGGAAATCTTCGAAGAAGCTGCGGCCAAAATTCAGGCCGATAACGTAGACGAAGATGGCCAGGCCAAACTGATAAACAAAGGCGGGGACCACGATGTCCGGGTTCGCCGCGGACAAGCCCAAGGCCACGAACATCGCCGCGGCGGCGCCGAGCGAAATGCCGAAGACATTGATCTTGCCCACGGCCAGTCCCACCGCCATGATCAGAAAGAGCGTCAGCAGGGGCTGTTCGGCAAGAAAAGCCAGCACGTTAGTTCACCCATTTCCATGTAAAGACGCGGACGTCATCGTCCGAGTCGCGGTTGATTGTGATGGCGAGGTACGCATCGGACAGGCGCTCCATGAAGCCCCCACCCCACTCGGCAACGACCACGGCGTCCTCGATTTCGGTGTCCAAGTCTAGACTGTCCAGCTCCCCCAACGGATCATCCGAATGATCGAGCAAGCGGTAGGCATCCACGTGCACCAACGTCGGCCCGCCCACGCGGGAAGGGTGCTCGCGCGCGATGACGAAGGTCGGCGACGTCACCCGTCCCTTCACCTGCATCCCGCGGGCAATGCCCTGCGTAAAGGTGGTTTTCCCGGCACCTAAGGGGCCGTCGAGGATCACCAAGTCCCCTGCTTCCAGCGCCGCGCCTAGCTCTTCGCCAAAGGCCTGGGCATCCTCCGGGGTAGCAGCCACACGGCGCCCTTCGTGCGGAAAATCACTGCGCATCGTTAGCTCCTTCACAATAGGTGCGCGTGGTGCGCCCGGTGGGGCGGCACACCACTTCATAGTTGATGGTGCCAGCGGCCGCGGCCAATTCTGTAGCGCTCATACCGCCGCGCCCAAAGATAACGGCAGTGTCCCCGGCGCGCACGCCATGAGGGTTCGCGCCGAGGTCGACGACGATCTGGTCCATGCAGACCCGCCCCACCTGCTGGTACAACTCGCCACCAATGCCTACCTGCAGCGCCCCCTGAAAGGCGCGCGGCAGCCCGTCGGCATAACCCACGCTGACGGTGGCGAGCTCGCGGTCACTATCCGCGGTCCAGGTCAGGCCATAGCATGTGGACTCCCCCGCCGAAATCGGCTTCACAGCAACAACGGAAGCCTCCCACGTCATGGCTGGTTCCAGCCCATGGTCGAGCCCGGCCACCGGTTCAAGCCCGTACAGGGCCACACCGGCGCGCACTTGTTCAAAACGTGCTGAGGGGCGAGTCAATGCCGCCGGCGAATTGGCCAGGTGGTTCAGCGGGCACTCCAGCCCCACCTCGCGTGCAAGCGCTAGGGCCTGGCGGAATTCCGCCTCCTGATGATCATTGTGCGGGTGCTCCGGCTCGTCCGCACAGGCAAAGTGGGACATGAGGCCTAGGACGGTGATGTGGGGGGCGTCGGCAAGCAGGCGGAAGGTCTCCTGCCACGCATGCTTGTCGACGCCCGACCGGTGCATCCCCGTTTCCACCATCACGAAGGCTTCGGTGGGCGCTTCGGCAGCCTCGATGAGGGCTCGTGCGTGCATCAAAGATGGGATGCCGATCTGAATACCAGCGGCAAGGGCTGGGGCGAGGTCCTCCGTTGGCTCCCACAGCCACGCGGCGATGGGAAGGTCCTCGATGACGCCTCGCAACTCCACGGCCTCGACGAGCGTGGCCACCCCGAAGGCGTCTGCCCCCGCCTTCGCCATGACCGGTGCGCAGCGCTGCGCACCGTGCCCGTACGCGTCCGCCTTGACCACGCACATGAGGCGGGCCGGGGCCACCGCCTCCTTCACGCGAGCAACATTGTGGGCAATAGCGTTGAGGTCAACGGTGGTTTTTAACATACCCACCATTGTGCCACTTGAGGGCTCAGCGCTATTCGACGGTCACCGACTTCGCCAGGTTGCGCGGCTGGTCTACGTCATAGCCCTTGGCGGTGGCTACACCGCAGGCGAAAATCTGCAGCGGAACGGTAGCCAACAGCGGCTGCATCAGAGTCGGTGCCTGCGGGATGCGGATGATGTGGTTGGCGTAGGCCTCGACCGCCTCGTCGCCCTCTTCCGCGATGACGATGGTGATAGCGCCGCGGGCGCGAATCTCCTGGATGTTGGAGACGACCTTGGCGTGCAGGGAATCGCGACCGCGCGGGGAAGGCACGATGACAAAGACCGGCTGGCCCTCCTCGATAAGCGCGATCGGGCCGTGCTTGAGCTCGCCGGCAGCGAAGCCCTCCGCGTGCAGGTAGGCGATCTCCTTGAGCTTGAGCGCGCCCTCCAGCGCGACGGGGAAACCGACGTGGCGGCCGAGGAAAAGCACCGACTTAGCGTTCTCCATGGCAGTGGCCAGATCGTAGACCTGTTTTTCGTTGTCGATGACTGCCTGGACCTTATCCGGCATCGCACGCAGATCATCCAGGACGGAGTTGACCTCATCGGAGAACATGTTGCCGCGCAGGCGCGCCAGGTAGAGGCCAAGTAGGTAGGTCGCGGTGATCTGCGCCAGGAAGGCCTTGGTGGAGGCCACGGCGATCTCCGGGCCGGCGTGGGTGTAGAGGGCGGCGTCGGACTCGCGCGGAATGGAGGAACCCTGGGTGTTGCAAATAGCAATCACCTTGGCGCCCTGCTGGCGGGCGTGGCGCACTGCCATGAGGGTATCCATGGTCTCGCCCGACTGTGACAGGGCCACGACCAGGGTCTTCTCGTTGACAATGGGATCGCGGTAGCGGAACTCGTGGGCCAGCTCCACCTCACACGGGATGCGGCACCAGTGCTCGATGGCGTAGCGCGCGACGTGGCCGGCATAAGCGGCGGTGCCGCAGGCGATGACGATGATCTTGTCGATGGACTTGAGCACCGACTCCTCAATGCGGATCTCATCGAGGACCAGGTTGCCGGTCTCGTCGAGGCGGCCGAGCAGCGTATCGCGCACTGCTGCTGGCTGGTCGTGGATTTCCTTCTCCATGAAGGAGTTGAAGCCGCCCTTTTCGGCAGCGGCGGCATCCCACTTGATCTCGAAAGGCTTGCCCTGGGCGGGGTTGCCGTCGTAGTCGGTGATCTCGATGTCATCCGCGGTGATGGTGACGACCTGGTCGTTGTCCATCTCCACGGCGGACTTGGTGTAGTCGATGAAGCCGGAGACATCCGAGCCGAGGAAGTTCTCCCCCTCACCCAAGCCGATGACCAGCGGCGAATCGCGGCGCGCAGCCACGATGCGATCGGCCTGCTCGGCATGAATAGCCAAGAGGGTGAACGCGCCTTCCAGGCGCTTGCCGGTCAGCTGCATAGCCTTGGTGAGGTCGCCGCCGGCCTCATTGTGGAACACATCTGCCAGAAGGGTGGCGGCTACCTCGGTGTCGGTCTCGGACACGAAGTTATGGCCCTTGGCCTCCAGCTCGCTCTTAAGCTCGGCGAAGTTCTCGATGATGCCGTTGTGCACGACGGCGAGCTTGCCGCCGTCCACGACGTGCGGGTGGGCGTTCAGATCGGTTGGACCACCGTGGGTTGCCCAGCGGGTGTGCCCAATGCCCAAGACGGAATCCTTCAGCGGGCGCGCAGCGATTTCAGCTTCCAGCGCAGCGACCTTTCCAGCCTTTTTGCGCCAGGAGATCTCCCCATCGGCGTACATTGCGACGCCTGCTGAGTCATAGCCGCGATACTCCAATCGGCGCAGGCCCTCCAGCACAACGTCGAGGGCAAAGTACTCACGACCATCGGTGTTATGGCCAATGTATCCAACGATTCCACACATGGAACGGAATTTTACAGCATGATTTATCGTGCCGAACCGCAAGGATCGTGCTTAAAACCTTCCCCCACCTATCTGGTACATGTCCACCTCTTTGTCTACGCTTTCCTCTATTCTGTAAAGCGTGTCTGCGAATTTGAAGAAGCATCTCGGTACGTTGTCCAAGCGCGGCCCGCACCGCGTCCTCGTTGGGGACCTGTCTTATGCAGGGCTAGAAGGCAAGGTCTACACCCCTGTTGAAGGCAAGGGCCTGCCCGCCGTGGCGTTTGCCCACGACTGGACGAAGAGCATCAAGGACTACCACGCCACCCTGCGCCACCTGGCCAGCTGGGGCATCGTGGTGGTTGCTCCCGATACGGAGACTGGTGTGTTTGCCAAGCACCGGAACCTGGCTGCTGACCTCGAATCGGCCCTGCAGATTGCCGCGGGCGTTAGGCTAGGCGCTGGCAAGATTTCGGTGTCCGCCTCCAAGCTGGGCGTTTTCGGCCACGGCATGGGCGGCGGCGTAGCCACCTTGGCTGCCGTGGATAACCCGAAGGTCCGCGCCGTCGCAGCCCTCTACCCCGCTGATACCTCACCATCCGCCGTTCAAGCTGCCCGCACCGTCAAAGCACGCGGCCTCGTTATCGGCGCGGGCCAGGATGACATCTTCCGCGCCGGCAACCCCGCAAAGCTGGCCAACGCGTGGGGCGGACCGGTGGCCTACCGGGAGATTGCCAAGGGCACGCAGTCCGGTTTCAGCGAGGATAAGTTCTTCAAGTTGGCACTTGGTTCCGGCTTCTTCCAGGGCTCCGCAGTCGAGACCGCCCGCGGCCTTGTGACCGGCTTCTTCCTTTCCACCCTGGCTGGCGAATCCAAGTATGACGGCTTTGCGGATGCCGACGCCTCCGCGAAGGGCGTTGAGAGCTTCACCGGCGAGGACTTAGCTCAACGCGCCGGCTTTGAGTACAGCAAATAAAGCTCCAACGAAATAGCGCTTCACAGCGCGGCTTTTCCTAACTATGGCAGGACGATCAGTTGTCGTCCTGCTTTAGTTGTTTTAACTTAGGGACTTCAAGAAAATACCAGGCAATAAGTGCAATGCCCGGCAGAAGCAACTGAGCGGCCGTCCACAGCTTTATATGGGACATTTCTCTGTCGAATTTAATCTCAATGCCAAGCACAACAAAAGCCACCAAGAGGTACAGCATGGGAAGAACGCCCCACAGGACGTCATGAAGCCAAGGCACTGTTGTCATGCGGCATTCTCCTCACCCTGGTTGATACGTGCAGTAGGCAGTCACCTCACGGTATCACCTGTGGCTGCGAGGAACCAGACTTGTTTCTCGCTGCTGATTCAGCTGCGCCTGAGCACCGACTGCACCTGACCGCGCGGCCGGCCCCGGCCCTGTCCCTGAGCTTGACTATGCGGCACGCCCCTAGACTCTGGGTTTCGCCCCGGCGTAGGTGCGTGCGGCGCATGTGTGTGCGCTTGGGCTTGGGCCGCGCGCTGAGCGGACTTCTCAAGCTCGTCCTGTGCCTTAGCCATCGCTTTCTCAAACTCCAGCAGCCGTGCGGCTGTGCGCTCACGGAATCCGCGTGCGAACTCATCGAAATCATTGTGCGGCATTACCACTGCCCTGCCTTTCGCGCCTGTACGGATGGGGAATCTGAGCTTTCTTCCGGTGCCGTTTCCGGTGTCATTTCTGGTGCGGCTCCCGCGCCGGGAGCCGGCCCAGACGCTGGCTCAGGGGGCGGTTCAGGGGCTGGTACCGGTGCAGGTTCCGGCACTGGTGCCGGTGCCGGCGCTTCCGCTGCCTGCATATGCGCCAGCTTCTCCGGTGGAGCTTCTGGCTCCGGAACGTTATTTAGCTCTGGCGGTGGTGGCGTGACTCCGTTGTCCGGGGCTGGTTCTGGTGCCGGCGGTGGACCTGGCTCCGGTTCCGGCTGCGGCTCTGGTTCTGGTTCGGGCTCAGGCGCAGGTTCCAGCTCAGGCTCCGGTAGGTTCTCAATGAAATCCACGGCGGCTTCAGCCAGCAGCCCAAGCCCCAGAATGGCAACTCCTACGCCTAGGATGCCCAGACTTCCGCAGCAGGATTCCTCCAGCTTACACTCACAGGATTCCGCGTTAGGACTCTCGCCGCTTTCTTCCTCACAGTCTTCAGCTACTACAGGCTCGTCAGGCTCCTCGACCTCTTCGACTTCCTGCACCGCCTCCTCTGGGCAGTCAGTCACCTCCGCTTGCACGGGTGCGGTGGGCACGTCAACCTCGCTGGGTGCCTCTATCCCGGCGTCGGCCGGCGTGGTGGTTCCCACGTCGCGCGGCTGCTCAGTGCAGGTACAAGACTGCTGCGACTCCTTCTCCGCGTGGCACCCGCACGGCTTGTGCTCTTCTTCTGTTGCGGTGGAATCGGGTGTGGGCTGCGCTTGCGCTGCGGGCTCAGTCGGCACGGTATGCGGCGTGTTCGGTTTCGCTGGCCGAGGCTTATCCTCAGCCGGCGGGCATTCTTCTTCCGAAACCCCTGCGGGCTGGGTTGGCGCAGGTTTTTCTGGCGGTGCCACCGGTTTGTCTGGTTCCGGCTCGACTGGTTGCTGCGGTGGAGCGGGCTGCGCTGTCGGCGCCGGTGGCGTTGGCTGGGCTTGCGCCGGTGCCGTTGGTTCTGCGGGGCTCACAGGTTTCGTCGGTTCACAGGGCTCAGGATCCGGTTGTGGGCACTCCTTCGGCTTCTCCTCGCAACCGCATTCAGGCTCAGGCGGGGTTTCCGGCAGCTCCCGCTCGCATACCTCGGTGCAGCGCTTTTCAAACTCGCCGTAGCAATTTTCAATGGCAGTGTCGCGGTCCCGACAGGTTTGCGAAATGGTGTCATTCGTCTGGTCGATTAGGTCACCGCCAATGCGCGAAATAACTGGGACGATGGCCTTGCCCAACGGGTGCCGCTGCAGCAACATGGTCAAGATATTCAGCAGCGGAATTACTGCAGAAATCAACTCCGCTACGGCAGATTCGGAAACACTGACCACGTCTTCGATGGCCTCGGAGCACTGCTGCGCGGACTCCACCAGATCATCGGCTTCGTCCCTTTCCTTCTCAAAGTCATCCTGCACGCCGCGCAGGTGATCCATGATCGCTCCCCCAGCCAGCGACAGCACCGTGCCAAGGAGGAAATCCCGCAGACCATTGCCGCCGCGCAGTGGACGTCGCGCGCCCATCGCCGACGCGGTATGCGTCACGAGCTCTCCTGGGTTGATCCCGTCGACGGAACCCACCATGTCCCCCAACAAATCAATCGGTGTGCTGGGACCGGAGTAGCCGCCAAGGCTCGCAGCCTGAAACTGGGAGACTACCTGTGAATAATCGCCCAAGAGCGACTTGATCATCGTGGACATCAGTTCGCCCCCGTTTCCTGGCTGCCGAATTGGCCAGCGAGGCCACGGTCGACGTCGCCAAACGCCCGCACCTGCTCACGCGCGGCGCCCGCGGTGGCCGATATGTTCTCCAAGCGCCACGCACCGCGCTCGTGTAGCCGACTCAACAACGCCTGAATCTGCGCCCCATGCCCGCTAAAATCCCGCCCCGCAGAAGACGGGGCAAAGCTCGGTCTGTCCCCGCGGTGTGCGTCACTTTGGGCGCGGGCTTGGTCCATGACGTCGTCGAGAAGCCGCGTGGCTTCCTCCTCATCAAAAAATACGTCGGGCATGTGCGCCCTCCTTCTTGTCCACAACAAACAGTGATTCCTGCTCTTATTGGACTGAGAAAGCCACCCGCCGGTTCCCCCACCGCGCAGAAAAAGAAGAAACCCCAGGCCAAAGGCCCAGGGTTGCGATTATGCGGGTAGAACTAGACAGCGGCAACGACGGCAGCAAGCTTGCCCGCTACCTTGCGTGCCTGCTCCTTTTCAGCTGCTTCCACCATGACGCGGAAGAGCTCCTCTGTGCCTGAGGGGCGCAGCAGGACGCGGCCCGTATCACCAAGCTCTGCCTCGGCGGCGGCAATAGCTTCCTTGACTTCGGGGGCATTGAGGATGACCGCCTTATCGGACACCGGCACGTTGATGAGCACCTGCGGCAATACCGTCATCACGGAGGCCAGCTCCTTAAGGGTCTTGCCGGACTTAGCCATGCGCGCCATGATGGACAGTCCCGTCAGTGTGCCATCGCCAGTGGTGCAATCATCCGGCAGCACGACGTGACCGGACTGCTCGCCGCCCAGGGAGAAATCACCGCGGTTGAGCTCCTCCAGCACGTAGCGATCCCCCACGGCGGTTTCCTTGACCTCAATGCCCTGCTCCTGCATCGCCAGCTTCAGCCCCAGGTTCGACATCACGGTGGCCACCAGGGTGTTGAAGCGGAGGTCGTTCTCTTCCTTCATGCCCACCGCGAGGATCGCCATGATCTGGTCACCGTCAACGACGTTGCCCTCAGCATCGACGGCTAGGCAACGGTCAGCGTCACCGTCGTGGGCCAGGCCCAGATCAGCGCCGTGCTCGACGACGGCCTCCTGAGTCTTCTCAATGTGGGTCGAACCGCAGTCCTCGTTGATGTTGAAGGCATTGGGCTTGTTGTGGATAGCAATGACCTCAGCGCCCGCTGCCTCATAGGCCTGCGGAGCAACCTTGGAGGCAGCACCGTTTGCGGTGTCGACGACAACCTTGATACCGCTCAGATCCGTGGTGACGACCTCTGCTAGGTGCTTGAGGTAGCGCTCCCGGCCGTCGGGGGCCTCCGAAATAATGCGACCAATCTTGGTCCCCGTGGGCCCACCGTCGGTGAGGTTGTCCATGGCAGCCTGGATGCGGTCTTCCACCTCATCCGGCAGCTTCTTGCCGCCCGCGGAAAAGAACTTGATGCCATTGTCCGGCATCGGGTTGTGGGAGGCGGAAATCATCACGCCGAGGTCCGCCCCAAAATCATCGGTGAGGAATGCGATGGCCGGGGTCGGCAGCACGCCGATGCGCACGACGTCGACGCCGCGTGAGGCCAAGCCCGAGGCAATCGCCGCATCCAACATCTCGCCCGACACACGCGGGTCGCGCCCAATAATCGCCAGCGGGCGGCGCTCGTAGGACTCCCGGTCCGAGGTCAGCACCTCCGCCGCTGCCTGCCCTAGGCGCAAAGCCAGAATGGGAGTGAGCTTCTTGTTCGCGAGGCCGCGAACTCCATCGGTTCCAAAAAGTCGAGTCATAGTTGTTTATTATGCCCGCTCCCCCTTGCCTGGCGCAGGTCGGCTCGTTCTTGTTGTGTAGACTTCTTCCCACCTTCTGCCCTGTGAGCAGGGCCGGTGGGGAGTTTCCCCAGTTAACGCGCGCGCTGGGCCGTCCTCTGCTTGAATAATCACCATGTCCTATGCGAAAGGCTTGACTCGCGTGAGGGAGTCGAAGGGAGTGAAACTCTTCAAAGCCCTCACCGATGGTGTGCTCACCAAGTTCAACATGGCGGTACTCGTTGTCGCAGCGCTATTTCTGGTGCTCGGAAATACCGAGCCCGCGGAAACGGAAGAACCTGCAGTCATCGCTCCGGGCGAAACGGTGGAGTTGCAGCAGGCCCAGGTGGTCGTCGATAAGCCCCGCGTCGAGGCCAGCCAAGTCCACGTCACCGCCACGTTCCTCAACACCCAAGACACCGCCTTCACGGACTACCAACAGATGTTTAGCCTTACCCGCAATGGTGAGCCTATCCCCTTTGAGCAGTTCTCCATCGCGCCTTCACTGGAGAACGGGGCGGTGACCAGGCCCAACCCCGGGGTTCCCTTCGCCGTCGACATCACCGTCGACGATGCCCCCGGAACAGCGCTTGTTCTCAACGATCTGACGGTGCGCAAATCCAGCCTGGACATGTCCTACCGCTGGTTTGACCCCACCCCCGTAGCAGAGATGGAGTTGGCATGACCCACCGCAAATCTTCCTCCCTGCCCCTGCTCAACCGCAAGAAGGTCCCCATGATCGCCGTGGCCGCAGCGATCACCTCCCTGGGCATCTTCATTAGTGACCAGATGCCCGATCCGCGCGAGGTGGAATTCTCCCACTTTGAGTACACCGACGAAATACCCGGGCACACCCGCATTAGCCAGGTAGACGTCCACACTCGCCCGCTGGCGTCTGGAGACTACGCGGAATTCACCGGTACTCTGCCCGAGGGCGAGGAGCTCAGTGAGCTGTATGAAGTAGCCGTCGATTTCACGCTGGAGCGCACTCACTCCTACCCCCTGAGCCTGAAATTAGAAGACTCCGAGGGCCGTGTTTTCCGCACGACCACACCGCAATGCGACGCCGAGGTCGTCTCCCTCCCCATGACATGTACCAGTCTCTTTGTACTCCCAGAGGATTCGCTGGGCCCCGCCACGCTGGCGCTAGAGGTGGAGAATCTCCTCGGCGACTTCCACCAACAACCGGTCCCCATGGGCAAGGAACTTCACACAGCCGTGGAGGTTAAAGCATGACGTCCCAAGACACAGCATCGAAGAAGGCCTCGAAGGCGTGGTGGTGGGCAGCAACTCTTCCGGCGCTCGCGATCATGGTGGCGGCCTCCTCCTCCGTCATGGTGCACGGATACCGACCGCTGTCGGTCCATTCGACCGTCGAGGCCACCAAGCAAGAGCCCGCCGAGTTCAGCTTTGATTATCAGCTAGACCAGGACACCGCCCAGCGCTCGGCGACGGTCACCCTGGCCGCCATCGACAGGGCAGACCCCTCCGAATTCGGCTCCCTTTATGCCGACAAGAACCTCATGGATCCCCCTGCGCTCCCCGGGGACACCGCACTCTACAAGGCCACCGTGGACTGGCATGCGGATCCGGAAAGCCCACTTGAAGGATGCGAGGTCGGGCTCCGTGACGGCCAAGGGATCGAGCAACCTGTCCGCCTCGTGTTGTCCCCGCAGGACGTGCCGACCGATATGCCCGCCGCCTTCCCCAACCTCTGTGAACCCGAAGGGGCTGCGGGGCCGATGGCCATCAATCCTTTCGAACTAGATGCCAATATCCTCCCCGAGCCCAGCGCGCGGCCGGCTGAATGGGAGATGACGTACTACTTCGTCACCAACGCCGATTTCGAGCCTTCCGAATTATTCGTCACCTGGGGCGCCCCTTATGAGGTGCGCCTGCGCACAGGCGCTTAGAAGCCTTCTGCGCGGACAACCGCCTCAACGTCCTCCGCGCCCGGATCGGTCTTGTTCCACGGCCACGACACCATTACCTTCTCTTCTGGGTAGTAGACGAAAATGTCGCCACCGCCGAATCCATCCTTGCCCCATTCGTTGACGAGGACTTCCGGGGCGGAACCATTCGCCTCGCGAACAGTACGGGTCGACGTCTGGAAGGCATCGTCCTGATAGTCGGGCAAGGCTCTGTACATCTCTTCGGCCTCCTCCCCAATGACAATGTCCCGCGGACTATGGAATGTCATGAGCCCCTCAGCGTCCTGCTCCTTGGTAAGCCACGGCTTGCAGGAATAGCCGTGGGCTCCTTCTAGCAGAGCATTCTCGGATTGCAGCGGTGCTTCGGTACACAGGGCGATCTTCTCAATGAAGGCCTCCGGCAAGACGTCCGCGGTCTCAGGGCGCAGGTTCACGATGTGGTCCTCCCGCAGGTCCGGACGCGCCAGCTCCTCGCTGGACCCGCGCCTGTTGATCTGCTCAACCGTAATCCCGCCAGCAATCAACACCACCGCGACAACCAGGGTGAGAATGTTCAGCTTGCGCGCGCTGATGTGGGTATCAGGATCGGTCGTGGCTTCTGCGCGATCCACGTCACCGGCTTGAGTGTGCTCAGTAGTCTGTGTCACCGATTCCACCTACTTCTCTCCCGCCTGGCTCGCTGGGACGGCAGATTCAGCGTCCGGCTCTTCGCCTTGGTTTTCGTCGGTGCTCTCATCTGCGTCCTCCGCCTCGGCGTACTCAGCGTTGAGGAAGCGGTCCAGCGCGGCTACCACCAGCGGGAGCGCAACGAGGAAGTACACGGCTCGGGCAAGGACCAGCACATAAGGCTCAAGCCCAATGGTGATGGTCCCCAGCGCCAGCGGTTTGATGATGGCACGCAGGGCATAGATTACGCCCAGCTCAGCGCCCGAAGCCAAGACGAAGACGAGGCAGAAGGTCAGCATGGGGACCGCACCGGCGACTGCCAGCGTCTTGAAATTGCGCCACGCATTACGGAAGGGGCCGACGAGTGGCTGCGCGGCGTTGTCCAGCATGTCTCGCGTCGTTCGGAAGGCTGCTTCCGAATAGCGACGCCCATAATCGGCCCACATCTTCTGCTCGGCATGCGGGGAGAGCTTTCCTCGTTCGGCGGGACCTTCGATGGGGGCATCGGCTACCGTCTGCAGGGGCGGTACCGCGTCCTCCTCGCCTGACGTGTCCGGCTCAGAACTGTCCTTCTCTCTGGTCAGGCTCGTGTTGTAGACCACCGCGCCGAGGGTCAGCCATGCGAAGGGCACGACGATAAAGTTGCCGATTTGCGCCGCGTTATTCCACAGCCACCCAATCACCGCACCAATGACCCAGGTGTGGGCGACGATCCAATCCTTCGCCGTGACAATAGAGTCCCACACGGGGCCAATGCCTTGCCGGCTAAGAATCCACACACGGACCTTCTCAAAATTGCTGGTGATACTTAGCGACGCCGTGGCCATCCACAGCACCTCCAGGTACGCCGCCGCAGTGGCCACGCCAAAGGCGCGCTCCCCCAACTGCAGCGCACCAATGAGTTTGCGCAGCACCACGATAGAAATGAGAAACCCTGCAAATAGCCATCCGGAGTTTATGAACGAGCGCCCGAAATCATAATCGAGAAAGCTAGTGGCCACCTCGATGGTCACGGAGTCGTAGACAAAGGTCCGCGCGTCATCCCGCAACAGGCCGTGGGAGGAATACACGGTAAGGAACGGGATGAGGAGGCCACCGACGGTCAGCAGCGTGGTCTTATCCAGTTTGCTAAAGCGGGTCTCGCCGCCAAAGAACTCCATGGACGGCTGCATGATCCAAAAGCACACGATGACGCCGGTCATCACAGAAAGCGGCGCAAAGGGGAAGATGAGCGTGGCGGCCAACGGCGAATACTCAGAAATAACCACCGCCAACCACAGCACCGCCGCGCGCACGGCCAGCGACAGGCAAATCACCGTGATCAGCTGCGGCAGGTACCGCCACAGCAGCTTTGCTGCGTCCAAGGGGACTGATAGTGCGTCCCGCGCGCTCTCAAGAATGACTTTCACGCCGCTTAGTATAAGGAGAATCACACCAGTGCGCTGCCCGAACGGGGAAAGCCGCCACCTCCCCCGAAAGGGAAGCAGCGGCTTTCGAAAATGCAGTATGCGCGAAGATTAACGCTTGGAGTACTGCGGGGCACGACGTGCCTTGTGCAGACCAGCCTTCTTGCGCTCCACGGCACGAGCATCACGGGTGAGCAGGCCAGCCTTCTTCAGGGCCTGGCGGTCAGCCGGGTTGTAGATGTTCAGTGCGCGGGCGATAGCCAGACGCAGGGCGCCGGCCTGGCCGGTCGGGCCACCACCGGTGACGGTGACCTTGAGGTCAAACTGGCCCTCGCGCTCGAGGATGGTCAGCGGCTGCAGGATGTCCTGCTGGTGCAGCTTGTTCGGGAAGTACTCGTCAAAGGCACGGCCGTTGACAGAGATGTTGCCGGAACCAGCGACGAGGCGGACACGAGCGATGGCGCGCTTACGGCGGCCAACGGTCTGAATCGGGCCCTCGTGGATAGCCGGGGCAGCGGTCTCAACCTCAGCCTCGGTGTCGGTTGCCAGGGAATCACCGATGGTGTTGGTGAACTCCTCGGTAGCGGCGGTTGCTGCAGCGATGTCGGCAGCGTCGGCTACATTGTTGTCGATGTTCTGCTCGGTCATTACTGTGCCACCTGCTTAAACTCAAAGGTTTCCGGCTTCTGGCCGGCGTACGGGTGCTCCTCGCCCACGAAAACGTGCAGCTTCTTGATGGAGGCGTTGGAAAGCTTGTTGTGCGGCATCATGCCCTTCACAGCTTCCTCGATAACGCGAACCGGGTTGGCGTCCAGGGACTGACCAAGGGTCATGGACTTCAGGCCGCCCGGGTAGCCGGAGTGGCGGTAGCGCATCTCGCGCTCGCGCTTGTTGGAAGAAATGTGGATCTTGTCCGCATTCAGGATGATGATGTGGTCGCCGCAATCAACGTTCGGTGCGTACTGGGGCTTGTGCTTACCGCGCAGCATGTCAGCCACGGTGGAAGCAAGCTTGCCCAGAACCACGTCGGTAGCGTCGATGACGTACCACTTGCGGGTGATGTCACCGCTCTTCGGGTGGAAAGTAGACAAAATGACTCCTTGAAAGTCTGTCTCGGAACTGCCGGCCAACGCTATGTAAGCCCCTACGCGGTACATACAGCGGCCGGTGGAGACCTGCAGCACGCGCGCACCCACGTAGACGCGGGTGCGGACACATAGGTGTTTCACTTTAGTATGAGGCTGTTTGAAAACCCAAAACGCCGATATCGCCCCTCACCAACGCCTCCATCCCCAGATACTTCGGGGTGGGGGTAGAGACAGAAACGTTGATGAGAAGCGATACCGGCGCCTTTCACTAGGTGGGCAGAAAGTGCTGACTGTGAGGTGGTGCGTCCAGCCCTTCCATTGACTGCACCCCCTCTCCTAGCCCTTCACGCCTTCCTCCACGCCACCCACCGCTCATGGTTGTGAATGGTGATGGAAGACTGCGCCCATACTCCTAGCGAAAGACCCGCAGTCGAGACGGTTTAGCCCCAGCTAGCGGCGGCGCGGCGGTTGACGTCACTCATATTGTCATTGCCCTGGGACACCGTGGTGGAGATGGTCGCTAGCACCGTGTTGAGCTCGGCGGCAGCTTTATCCCACTTGGCCTGCGCCGCGTTATATGCGGCGGCGCTTTCTCCCTCCCATGTCGATACCATCGGCTGCAGGGTGGCCTTAAGGTCACCGAGGAGCCCGTTGATGCGGCCGGAGGTGGAGTTGATGTCGGCGGCGGCACCAGCGATGGCGCCAAACTGATACTTAATTCCAGACATTGCGTGTTCCTTATCTTCTGTGTGCTCGTGTGTGGTTCAGTGCGTACGGCTATAGGAGGCTGCGGCTCTGTTTAAAGGGCCAGGCCCGCGCCGCCGACGTTGTCGAAGGACTGGGCGTTATCTGCCTCAACCGAATCAAAGTTTCGGGCATTGTCCCTGATGTTGTCGCTGATGGCGGTCAGTGCCTCACGCAGCTGCTGTGCGGAGGAGTTGTAGCGCTGCATCAGGTTGTCAAAGGAAACCTGCGCGCGGCCTGCCCAGCTGGCGCGGACGGAGTCCACAACTCCCTGCAGACGGGTGAGCTCACCCTGTACCTCGTCATTGGTGGAGTCGACGCGGCCGGCGGTGGCCACCATTACGTCGGCTTCTGTGCGGAACGTTTGAGTCATTGTTCTCTCCCTTTCTTTGTTCCCTACCTGGGGCATGCCCTTTTACTACGGGGCCTGATGTGTGTTTCTTTCCCCCCGAGAAGCACCCTGTGTCCTTCTCACCCTTATTGGACTGAGTTAGTGGCGCATCGGTTCCCACCGGTTTCAAAGTTTTTAATTTTTCTGGCTTGCCGCTGCTTAGTCCTTCTTAACCAGCGATTCCGCCGCCATTCGGCACGCTGCCTTCTGCACCACGTTGGGCTCGAACTTGGTGTGGCAGCCCACGGACATCTGGTGGCCTTTGTCCTCCCACATCATCCAGGTCACCCGCGAGCCATCGCCGGGGTCCTCGGTATAGGTCAGCCGCCCGGACTCCTCTACCGGATCACGGAGGGCGGGATCGGATTCGATCTGCTCCTTGATCTCCGCAAAAAGGACGTCAACGGGCACGTTGAAAAGCGGATCTGCAGCGACAAGGATCCGCAGGTTGGGATCCTCACCGGCCGCGGTAACGAGCCCATCTTCCACGCTGGTACGAAAACCCTGTGGCAAGACCAAGGACATCCCTTCCACGTCGATGGCTTGTTGGCCCGGACGCAGCTGCGCACTGCCGGTATCCCCGGGCGAGCCTTGCGTCCCGCCCTCCTCAGTCGGCGCGTCCGAGCTCTGGGTCGGGGCCGTACCCGGCGAATGGGCAGCACTGGAAGTACTTACCGCCGTCTGGTGTGGTGTCGCGGCTGCTAAGGCTGCGTCTTTGCGTCCCACGGCCCACCAGGACACTCCGGCCACGACGAGCACCATGACCGCGATGGCAATATAGAAGGGGTCGATGCCTCCCACGAGCGCGGAGAAGCGATGTGGTGCCGCACGGTGGGATCGTCGCGCGCGCGTGGCTCGCGGCCGCTCAGCTGTCACGGTGTCTGCATGGCCCTCGTCGTGCCCGTCCACAACCGCCCTTGTAAGAGTCGGTGTTTGTTCCACCACCGGCGGCGATGGTTCTGGTTCCACTACCGTCGCGCCTGCACCGGTGAGTTGGCGGCGCAGGATGCTCACTGCCTCGTCAGTGATGTCCGTACCGGATGGATCCGCTACCACCTCGGCGCTTACCTCCGGCCACTCCGCCCCGCAGACCTTTTCTGCCTGGTCAAGGACGGCGTCGAGCGCCCAGCCTTCGGCGATGCCAGTGCCGGGTAAGTCATAGCGGTAGATCGTCTCCGGCCCCTCATAGATCGTGGCGGCGTCGAGCACCGTGATAACGAGTGTGGTCTCTGGCGTAGTCGACGGTGTGCGCAGTGCATGAGTCGCGGTCATTGGTTATCTCCCTTGCTGGATGTGGTGTGTGGTGGTTCTTCTGGTGTGTCGGTGTCCGGCACATACACCTGTGCCAGGCCTTGGGGTGCCCCACGCACGACCCATTGGCCGCGGCCGGGCGGCAGCGCTACTGGTTTGATGCCGAAGATGGCGCCTTCGTCGCGGTCGGCGTCGAGAAGCAGCAGTGCTGGCTGCAGGTCGCGCACTGCCGAGAGGAACTGCCCAAACAGCGCGCGCCCGATTCCTCCTGATTTGCGTGCGAGCACTAGGTGCAGGCCCACATCGCGGGCGTGCGGGAGAATCTCCACAAGTGGTGCCAGGGCAATGTCGCTGACCAAGTCGAGATCATCGATGACAAGGTAAATATCCGGCCCCTCCCACCAGCTCCGCGCGGCCAACTGCGCGGGAGTGACCTCGGGGCCGGGAAGGCGCTGCTCTAAGGTGCGGACGGTATCGAGGATGGCCTGGGTGGCCGCGCTTGCCGACGCCCCGTAGACCGCCACCATCTCCTCATCCAGCGTCCCCAAATGTGCCCGGCGCTCATCGATAACCACGAGGCGGGCTTCCTCCCGGTTCAGTTGGCTGATACCGGCGAGAATCACGCTGAGGAACTGCGACTTACCGGAACCTTGAGAACCAATGCACACGAGGTGGGGCTGCGTGGTCGGATCCCACGTCAGAAGGTCCAGGTCCGGCCCGCCAATTCCCCAAGCCACCCCGGCTGGTGGGCTCCCGGCTGGTTGGGGAAGCTCGGTGAGCAGGGCGGGCAGCATCTTCAACGGCGGGACCGGCTGGGCGTCCGCATGCACTCCACAGATATGAGCGATATCCTGCGGGGACGTCGCAGCGAAGAGCAGGTTCTCCCCCGCCAGCGTGATGCCCCGACCGGGCGCTGCCGGGAGTTTTTGTTGTGCTTTGCGGTCAATGAGGGAATCCATGGCTTCACCCAGACGCAGCTCGAGGCGCGCCGCGATAAGGTCCCGGATTGACGGCCGCAGGCTGGTCCACCGCGCCGCCGCGATCAGGACGTGTACGTGGGAGGACGCACCATCTGCGACCAGCTGAGTAATCGGCTCGGCGAGATCTTCAAAATCCGCCCCAGAGGTGCCAATGTGGTGCCAGCCATCCACAATCAGGAAGGTGTGGCGGGATTCCGGGCGACGCACGAGGCCAGCGACTTCGTCGACGATGCGCCGTACCTTCTCCGGTTCCTCGCGGCCGGCCACCCCGGCCACGTGGGGCAGCCGTTCCAGAACCTGCAGTTGTCCGCCACCCAAGTCGATGACATAAAAGCGCACCTGGTCCGGCGAGTGCCGCAGTGCCATTCCGGAGGCGATACTGCGCAGCGCCATTGACTTGCCCGACTGCGGCCCACCGCACAGGGCCAGGTGCCCGCCACCCGTCGTGAAGTCCACGGTGAGTAGGTCTTGGCGCTGGTGGTAGGGGCGGTCGATAAGCCCCACCTCGGCGCACAGCCCGCCGCCCGCGCCGGGCGATTCTACCTGCACAGCGGCGACACTGGACAGCTCCACCACGGCGGGCAAGGGCGGCAGCCAGATTCGCCGCGCTGATTGACCGCGCCCGGCGGCTTCGTCCCGGGCAGCCCCCACCACGGTGTCAAGGAGGGTGCTCGAGGAGTCCACGAGTACTGCGAAGTCTAGGTCCTCCTCCACCACGCGGTGCCCGGTGAAAAGCTCTAGGCGCGCCGTGTGCTGTGCGGAAGCATCATCTTCTAGCGCTACCCGGCGCGTCACCGGGCCGGACACATAGGAGGCCTGGAAACGTGTGGGGGCATCGGCATCCGTCTTGAGGTAGCCGGATCCCGGCTGGGCGGGGAGGTGGTAGGCGTCGGGCACACCGAGGACCTGGCGGGACTCCCCGGCGGAGAATGTCTTCAGGCCAATGCGGTAGGACAGGTGCGAATCCAATCCCCGTAGGCGCCCTTCTTCCAGGCGCTGGGAGGCCAGCAGCAGGTGCACGTGTAGTGAGCGGCCGAGCCTTCCCACTGCGACAAAAAGCTCGGCGAAGTCCGGGTGCTGGCCCAACAGTTCCGAGAACTCGTCCACCACGATGACCAGCGCCGGCAGCGGCCCGTGCTCCGCCACCGCGGCAGCGGAAGCATTGAACTCGCCCACATTGGCAAAATTGCCCGCCTTGCGCAGCAGCTCCTGGCGGCGGTTCATCTCCCCGGAGATGGCATCGTACATGCGCTCCACCAGGGTAGATTCCTCCTCCAGGTTGGTAATCACGGCGGAGGTGTGCGGCAGCTCCTCGCAGCCGAGAAAGGTCGCCCCACCTTTGAAGTCCACGAGCACGAGGTTGAGCTCCTCCGGGCTATGCGTGGCGGCTAAGGCCACGACGAGTGTCCTGAGCAGCTCCGATTTTCCGCTGCCCGTAGCACCGATGCACAGCCCATGCGGGCCCATGCCGCCCTGCGCCGACTCCTTCAGGTCGAGCACCACCGCCTGCCCGGACTCGTCCACACCGATGGGCACGCGCAGGCGTTCGACCGGGCTGCGGCCTTGCCACATGCCGGAGGCCTGCAGCGCATCCACGTCCCGGTAGCCCAGCAGCACAGGGAGGTCCGCATCGCGACCGTGCCGTGGCGTTGCCGTAGCATCGCCGCCGAAGGGGCGGTGATAGGGCGCAAGCGTGCGGGCGTGGAGGAGGGCCGTGGAAACGTCGACAAGCGCGCAGCTACCCAGCTTCTCCTCCCCCGCGGCGGTGACCACGGACAGCGCGCCTTCCGCCCGCAGGTAAATGCCTTCGTCCTCCGCACGGCGGCCCAGCGGCGAATGAGGTGTGACACCCACGGCGATGGTGGTCGTCGGGGCGTCTTCCGACGCTCCCTCTTTGTCGAGTACACCACTATGCCGGTGGTCCTCCTCCACGACGCGGATACGAAACTGAGCGCTCTCCGGATCCCTCGAGTGCGGCAGCCACTTCAGCCACTCCCAGCTCTCCCCGTGGTACTCAATGCCCACGGTTTCCGGGCCATGCAGTACCGCCAGGTGCAACAGCAGCGCGCGGGCCATACCGTGCGCATCCGCACCGGCCAGCCCCACGATAGGGAAGGCTTGGAGCTGGATGACCACCGGCATATCCGCCAGCGTTCCCACCGCGCGCACGGTCTGGCGCAGGCTCACCGCACACACTGGGTCGAGGTCTTCTGCGGCACCCGAATCTGGAACATTGATCGGCGTGCACAGTGCCATCGGCCCCGTCCCCACCCGCACTTCCAGGGCATCCGGGGCATCTGCCGTCCGCTCCCACAGCCGCGGGGTGGGAATCAGCGCGCCAAGCTGTTCGGGGTCAGGGTTGCGGTGTTCCTCGTGCGCACGTTGCGCCGCCCCGCGCTCTAGCGCTTCCTCCCGCAGCGCCTTGAGGTGACGCAGGTACGTCCGGCGAGTTTCGTCCGGATCCTGCCCGCCTCCCTGCGGGTTGAACATCATGGCCATGCTGGCCAGCATCATGAGCGGGAACATGAGGCTCATGGGGCTTATCCGGCGCGCATCACCCGCGCCGAGAACCATGAGCGCCACCATGCCCACCATGGCCGCGATCATGACCAGCGGCATAAGCAGGCGAACCAACGGAACGGGCTGGGCACGGGCCGCCTCCGGCACGGCCTCGGCATCAATGCTGCCTTGCGGCAGTGGTGGCGCTGGTTCCCGATATGACGACAGCCCGGTGTCAACGACGCGTGTAGGTACGCGCATGTCAAAGTCCTTCCCCCCGAAGTACTCCACCGCCTCCTTAAGCGGTGGACAGCGTGCCACCAGTAAGCCACAATGTGAGGCAATGGGCAAGGGGTTGCCCAGAAATTTTTCTCGGGGGAGGTATTTTCCATGACTCGCGCACTCGCGCATTCTGTCCGTGTCACCGTCCGTATCCACGCAGGCCAGACCCGCAAAGAAGCGGATATCTCACTGCCGCTTTCGTCCAGCCTCGGGGAGGTGCTGGGGGAGCTGCTCGTGCTTGTCGACGTTCCCCCAGCACCCATCCTGTGGCGCGCCACTACCGCGGCGGGCAAGACCATATCGATGACCACGCCGCTGGATCGCACCAGCGTGGAAGAAGGCTCCGTGCTGGTGCTCAGCCCTGATGCACCGGCGCCAGCACCCATCGTGCGCGACGCCGCGGAAGCATTAGCCGCCGATGTCTCCGCCACGCAGCTTTCTGGCCTGGCTGGGCTGTGGGGTGTGGCGGGCCTTATCGCCGGCGGTGGGCTCCTTGCCGCAACACTGTCCCCCACGGTCGGCTGCGCCGCCACTGCACTCCTCGCCCTCGTTCTTGCGGTATGGACGCGGCGAGGATCTCTGCTCGCCACCGCGCACGTCGCCGCGGGGCTGGCGGGCGGGTTAGCCACTGGCGCAGCATTTGTCGCTGGACCTGCAGGTACCGCGGTGCCGGCGGCACCCGTCGTGGGGGCCGCGACCGCCGTCGGTGCGACGGCGGTGCTCTCCCACCTGGTACGCATCGGCGGGCTGCGGGACCGGGCTACTGCCGCGACGTGGTGCCTGCTCGTGCTCGTCGGTCTCCTCGGCCCCGCCCCGCTCCTCGCAGCCACCGTGGGCCTGTTGGCGGGCGCTCCCCTGCTGACCACGCGGCTGGCGGGTTTGCGCGTGCCGCAGCTTCCCACCGCCGGGCAAGACTTAAGCATCTCGGACGAGGTACCCACCGATAACGCGCTCGCTGCCCGGCGCGCCGGGCAGGCCTACGAGGGCATCGCGGTGGGCTGCGCGGTGGCGGGCATCCCTGCCCTGCTCCTCATCGCATTAAACGCCAACGCGGCGGCAACCCAGGGGGCCTCCCAAGCGCTGTGTGTAAGTATCGCTGGCGGGGTCATCGTGCATGCAGCACGCCATGCCCGGCCCATTGCTGCGTGGGCACTGGGAATCTATGGCCTCGCCGCTGCGTGTTCCGCGGTGGCTGTGCCGCTGCGCGAGTGGCAGCGGCTTTCTGCGCCAACCACGGAAACATGGGTGCTCAGCGTCATCGCGGGGCTCATCGTTGTGGCCATGCTGTCAGTACCGGTGTGGGCAGGCAAACTACGGCAGATTGAGCCGACCACCATCGTGTGGTTCGAGCGCGCCGAAGCCCTCGCACTGGCTGCGTGTTTGCCGCTCGCCGCACACCTGGCTGGGCTCTTCGAGTTCATTAGGGGGCTGGGCTCATGATAGCTCTAATTAGAATCGGCGCCGCCAGCGCTGCTCTTGGCGCTGGTCTGGCGTGGGGGTCCTGTGTGTTGCCCGGGCCGGTAGCTGCTGCCCGCGAGCCAGACACCGCGTGCGCGGAGGCTACCCTCGCCGCGGCAGGGCCGCAGCCTTCCGCGCAATACTCGGACTATCGCGCGCGGCTGCATTCTTTTGCCACGGGTGCCGGGGTGAAGGTCGCGGTCATCGACACCGGAGTGGCCGCGCACCCCCAGCTGCGCGTGACACCGGGAGCGGACTTCGTAACCCCAGACGAGCCCGACCCGCTGCGAGACTGTGACCTGCACGGCACGGTGGTGGCCGGGGTCATCGCAGGAAGAGAGCTCGGCGTGGCCCCGGATGCGGAAATCTACGCCATCCGGCAAACCAGTTCGCATTTCAGGCAACCGGCGCCGGATAACTCGGCAGGGGCCGATGGTTCAGCGGAGGAAGACCACGGTTCCGGAACGCTGGCCAGCCTGGCTGCTGCCATCGAGGATGCCGTGAACGCGGGAGCTCAGGTCATCAACGTCTCCGTCGTGTCCTGCGTCCCGCCGGATGCCGCCTCACGGGTGGATCGATCGGGCTTGGACGCAGCGCTGCAGCGCGCGGAGGACGCTGGGGCGGTGGTGGTGGCGGCGTCGGGAAACGCGACATCCGGTGGCTGTGAACAAGGTGATGTGGTCTTCCCCGCCGTGGCGGATACTGTCCTCGCGGTTGGCGCCCTAGCCACCCCGTACGACCTTGCGGATTACTCCATCGCTGCACCTCTCAGCGCAGAGGGCAACGTACCACTCGCCTTGGAACCCGGCGGCGGCTGGGCCAGTGCCAAGGGGGATACCCTCTTTCAAGGCACGTCTTTCGCCGCGCCCCTGGTCAGCGGAACGCTCGCTCTGCTGGTGCAGCGCTACCCCGACGAGTCCCCGGCGCAGCTGCGCCAACGCGTCATCGATTCCGCCGAGCCCGGCCACGGGGTGGTCGATCCCCTCACCGCGGTGACCTTTCGTCCTGCGGCCGAAACCCGCGAGGAGCGTTCCTTTGCGGTGACACCACTGACAGCACCGGCCGCCCAAGGCTGGCCTATGGTGCGCCTACTCCTCGGGGCCCTGGGGTTCCTCGTCCTCGTGGCTGTTATCAGTGCTCATTCTTTAAGGCCTCCGCGCGGCTCAAGGCAGAACCTTCCGGCAGCAGACGCAGAATCTCCCACGGCACCTGCTCCGGTTCCCCCAGGCCCAGCGCGTTTAGCTCCCCGGCGCTAGCCAGCTCGTGGCGCCTGCCGGTGGCAGAGACCACGTGATAACCATGCCCGCTGTCTACGCCCACGCCCGCCCGCAGACCGGCGAAACGCTGCGCCGCCGAATCACCCGGCAAGTCCACGGTGGCTGACACCGGGCGCGTCATACCGGCTCCATGCTGGTGCGTCGCGCACAACCAGCCCTGCTCAGGAGACAGGAAGTCCATGCGGGTAGCCGGGAGGTTGAAGGTCGGTGGGACGTCGCCAAGCGCGGCTACCTCCTGCGACTGTGCCGGCAAACGCTGCGCGCCCATGCCGACGAGCATCTCCGCCTGGGTGGGAGTGATGGCGAAAACGCCCTGCTCCGTTCGCGCCCACAGCTGTTCGCCGGTATCCAGAATCTCTGGTGGCGCGGCTGGGAAACTCAGCGGCTCCAGTTCGGCGAAGGCATTGAGTAACTCCGCGGGCACGCTCCACACCGCCGTCTCCGCGGTCATCCCCAAGGCGCGGCGCAGTACCCTGCCTTGCGTGCTCGTGGCCTCGGGCAACACGACGCGCCCTTGGCCGGTGAGCAACCACTGCGTGCCCTCGGATTCCGCCACGGCGGCATGCTCTTCGTCGAACCCGGGAACGGCGTGGTGCGCCACCACGGTCACGGTGCCGACGCGACTGCTGGACTGCCAGTTCTCCCCTTCGGTGGATTCCTCCAAGCAGGCTGACCAGCTTGGCTCCTCCCCTGTCGCAGCGGCAAGGAGGTTCGGGGCATCCGCAATCCCCAGCGGGGTGCCTAAGCTTATCTGGTCTAGAAAGCTATCCCCGGCCGCATGTGGCTCCACCGCTTCGTTGGCAATGAGCCGGGCCGACGCCAGGTTAGCCACCGGGTGGTAGGTGCCATTGACCAGAGCTAAAAGCTGTCCCTCCGCAGAGCGGACCACGGGCGCATCCCCGGGTTGCGGATCCGGTTGCATCCACGCAATGAGCCCCGAACCGAGGCTAAGGAATGCGACTGCGGCTACTCCACCGAGCAGAGCGCGCCGGCGCCGTTTCAGCGGATCATGGATCATCCTGATATCGCCGAAAACGAGGCCATGCTCGAGCCGGCGCAACAAGAACTTGTGGCCCGATACCTGGGCCTTGGTAGTAGGCAACGCGCGTGCCATGAGAATCCTCCCCGAATCAGTGCACCCCCCTCCCTGGTGCAGTGGGGTCTAGATTAACCCAACTCCGTGTTTTCCGCAGCGCGACGGCTGCGAGTCATCTTCGCGCGTGCAGCCAATTGGTCTGCGTCGGGATAGTCCACGCCAACCAGGCTCAGCCCCGCGGCCGGGGCGAGGGGAATCTGGGAGGACCTGCTGGTTTCCTGAAGCATCTGGGCCGCGAACTCCACATCGCGGGAACCTTCGCCCACTCGCAGGCAGCATCCCACGAGGCAGCGCACCATGGACCAACAGAAGGCATCGGCGCTAACGTGTGCCTCATAAAGCTTCGGTTCTGCGGGCGTTGAGACGTCCTTCCACTCGAAGGCGAGCAACTCGCGGATGGTCGTGGCGTGTGGCTTGGCCTTGCAGAAGGCCACGAAATCGTTGAGACCCACCAACTGATCGGCGGCGGCCTGCATTAGGTCCAGGTCCACCGGCTTGAGCCACGTTGCGGTGTCCCGAGCGCGGGTCGGCAGCGCGCCGCGCGGATGAGTGGTGATGCGGTAGACGTAATGGCGGCGCAGGGCGGAAAAACGTGCGTCGAAATCGTGCGACACCTCGGTGCAGGCGTGCACGCGGACGTCGACCGGCAGCAGCTTGGCCAAGCGCCGGACCAGTTTGGCGGGATCGCCATCGATGCTGCGCTGACTTAGTGCGGCGCGAGTGGTGTCGAAGTGCGCCACCTGACCGCTGGCATGCACGCCCGCGTCGGTGCGCCCAGCCACCGTGAGCTCCACCGGGTGGCGCAAGACCATAGCCAGCTTCTCCTCGATGGTCTGCTGCACCGTGCGAAGGCCGTCCTTCTGCCGGGCCCACCCGTGGAAGTCGGTGCCGTCATAGGCCAAGTCCAATCGCAGACGAACGCTTTCACTCATGGGGGTTGATGATACCGTGCGCTCGACGTGCCGTGGGGACTGCGTCCGTGGTCGGTTTTAACAAATAGGGGTCCAAAAATCGCAGTTTTCAGGCCACTATTTGTTAAAACGGTACTTCATCCAGGGCACGGCTCCCCGCTCTGCGCCGTGGCCCGTAGAAAACGACAAAGGCCCGCGCCCCACTACAGTGGTGAACGCGGGCCCTTTAAGACCTAAGAAGAACTACTTCTCCTCGGTGGTCTCCTCAGCCTCAGCCTCGGTAGCCTCAGCGGACTCAACCTCAGCCTCTTCAGCCTTAGCTTCCTCAGCCTGCTTGGAAGCAGCAGCGCGAGTAGCGCGGTTAGCCTCAGAGGTCACGGTCTCCTCGAGAACGAGGGAGATCTGGGACATCGGGGCGTTGTCGCCGGAGCGGTTGTCCAGCTTGATGATGCGGGTGTAGCCACCCTCACGGTTCTCAAACTTCGGTGCCAGCTCGTCGAAGAGGTAGGCAACAACATCCTTGTGCGGGATGAGCTTGAGAACTGCGCGACGGTCAGCAACGGTGCCGGCCTTCGCCTTGGTGATGATCTTCTCGGCGTAAGGACGAAGCAGCTTCGCCTTAGCGTCGGTGGTCTTGATTGCGCCGTGCTCGAACAGGCTCGCTGCCATGTTGCTCAGCAGGTGCTTCTGCTGGCTGGCGGAGCCGCCGAGACGCGGACCCTTCTTGGGGGTAGGCATTATGTACTCCTCGTGTGCGGATTAATTGAGCGCGCGACGGGGCGCAAAAAGCCGCGCCGTCACGATTCAGTGGAATTCTTTACTCGGAATCGTCGGAAGCCGGGTCCTTGAAGTCGCCGGTCTCTGCGTCGTAGCCTTCGAGCTGGGTCGGGTCGAAGTCCTCAGGGGTGTCCTTGAGGGCCAAGCCCAGGTTAGCCAGCTTGATCTTTACCTCGTTGATCGACTTCTGACCGAAGTTGCGGATATCCAGCAGGTCCGATTCGGTGCACTCAGCGAGCTCACCGACGGTGTGGATCTCCTGGCGCTTCAGGCAGTTGTAGGAGCGGACGGAGAAGTTCAGATCCTCGATCGGCATGCTGTAGGCGGCGATGTACTCCGTCTCCTGCGGGGACGGGCCAATCTCAATGCCCTCAGCAGCGGTGTTCAGCTCGCGAGCCAGGCCGAAGAGCTCGACCAGGGTGCCGCCGGCGGAAGCCAGGGCGTCGCGTGCGGAAATCGAGTTCTTAGTCTCGACGTCGATGATCAGCTTGTCAAAGTCAGTGCGCTGCTCAACACGAGTAGCTTCGACCTTGTAAGAGACCTTCAGCACCGGGGAGTAAATCTGGTCGACCGGAATGCGGCCGATTTCTCCCGAGGTGGCGGCAGCCGGGACGTAGCCACGGCCGCGCTCGACGACGAGTTCCATCTCCAGCTTGGCGGACTCATTCAGCGATGCGATGTGCAGATCCGAGTTGTGGATCTCCACGCCGGCCGGCGGCTGGATATCGCCTGCAGTGACCTCACCCGGGCCTTCCTTGCTCAGGTACATGACCACCGGCTCGTCGGAGTCGGAAGACAGAACCAGACCCTTGACGTTAAGGATGATTTCGGAAACGTCTTCCTTCACACCATTGATGGTGGTGAACTCGTGGAGCACACCGTCAATCTTGATGGAGGTTACTGCCGCGCCCGGGATGGACGAAAGCAGCGTGCGACGAAGCGAGTTACCGAGGGTGTAACCGAAGCCCGGCTCGAGCGGCTCGATAACGAACTTAGAGCGAGACGAGTCGATGAATTCCTCGGTGAGCTGAGGACGCTGGGAAATAAGCATGGAGTTTCTCCTTGTCGGCGCCCGCTATTTGACGCCGGTAGAAGGGGTAAAGATGAAAGTGTCGAAGGATTACTTCGAGTAAAGCTCGACGATGAGCTGCTCCTGCAGCGGAACGTCGATCTGAGCGCGCTCGGGCAGCTGGTGCACGAGGATGCGCAGGGTGTCCGGAACGACCTGCAGCCACGCCGGAACGTTGGCGTCAACCAGGCGGTCCTGAGCCTCTTCGAACCATTCCATCTTCTGGGAACGCTCACGAACATCGATGATGTCATACTGCGTAACGCGGAAGGACGGAACGTTGATCTTCTTGCCGTTCACGGTGAAGTGACCGTGGGAGACAAGCTGGCGAGCCTGGCGGCGGGTGTTGGCCAGACCTGCGCGGTAGATCACGTTGTCGAGACGGGACTCGAGCAGAACGACGAGGTTGTCACCGGTCTTGCCCGGGAGACGGTTAGCCTCGGCGTAGTAGCGGCGGAACTGACGCTCCAGCACACCGTAGGTGTACTTGGCCTTCTGCTTCTCCTGGAGCTGCAGCAGGTACTCAGATTCCTTGATGCGGTTGCGGCCAGCCTGTCCCGGAGGGTACGGGCGACGCTCAAATGCCATGTCGCCGCCGACCAGGTCGACGCGCAGACGGCGGGATACGCGGGTAGCGGGGCCAGTATAACGAGCCATTTTCTTACCTCTTCCTTTCCCTTAAACCTTGCGGCGCTTGGTCGGACGGCAGCCGTTGTGCGGCTGTGGGGTGGCATCCGTGATCGAGGAAACCTCGAGGCCTGCAGCCTGCAGGGAACGGATGGCGGTCTCGCGGCCGGAGCCCGGACCCTTGACGAAAACGTCAACCTTCTTCATACCGTGGTCCATGGCCTTGCGGGCCGCGTTCTCAGCAGCCATCTGCGCTGCGAACGGGGTGGACTTACGGGAACCCTTGAAGCCGACGTGGCCGGAGGATGCCCAGGAGATGACAGCACCGTGCGGGTCCGTGATGGACACGATGGTGTTGTTGAAGGTGGACTTGATGTATGCGTGGCCAGCGGCCACGTTCTTCTTTACGACGCGACGACCACCACGGCGCGCGCCGGAACGAGTCTTGGGTGGCATGTTTTACTTCTTCTTTCCTGCGATCGTCTTCTTCGGACCCTTGCGCGTACGAGCGTTGGTCTTGGTGCGCTGACCACGAACGGGCAGACCACGGCGGTGGCGGATGCCCTGGTAGCAACCGATTTCAATCTTGCGACGAATGTCAGCCTGAACCTGGCGGCGGAGGTCACCCTCGACCTTCCAGGTAGCTTCAATGACGTCACGCAGCGCCGACAGCTGATCGTCGTCGAGGTTGTCGGTGCGCAGGTCGGGAGAAATGCCGGTCTTTTCCAGCAGTTCCTTGGCACGGGAAGGCCCGATGCCGTAGATGTAGGTGAGAGCAACCTCCATGCGCTTGTTGCGCGGGAGGTCAACACCAGCTAGACGTGCCATATGGCTAGTCCTTTCGGGTTGTTACGATGGTTTTCTCCTCATCCGTCCCCCGCCACGCATACGCTTCGACCCGGGCCGTGCCGGGGAAACTGTGGGCATGCTTAGCAGCGTGGGCTCAGGCCATCGCAGCCTGAGGTAAAAAAGGACGCACGAAGGGCGCGTCCCGTGGGTGAGGAGGCTTACAGTCTTTACTTGTAGCGGTAGACGATGCGTCCGCGGGTCAGGTCATAAGGAGACAGCTCCACAACAACGCGATCCTCTGGGAGGATGCGGATGTAGTGCTGACGCATCTTGCCCGAGATGTGGGCAAGAACCTTGTGCCCGTTGTCGAGCTCGACGCGGAACATTGCGTTGGGCAGGGGTTCGACGATGCGACCCTCAACCTCGATTGCGCCTTCCTTAGCCATAACCTCTACTTTTCTGATGGAGTTCTTTTCGCCACGCTTGGCGACGCCTCCACCTGCATGTTTGGTGTCTACTGCCTGGTGTCCTCAGCAGCCAATCCGGCTGCGTACAGACACCAGCACTAAAGCATACGCTGCGAGAACGGGTTTTCCAAATACAGAAACCTCCCGTCGCACTAAAGCGCGGGAGGCAAATGGTGTCTAGCGGTGGCTTGCCCACCGCTACGTCCTAGTAGATGAAGACCTTGGAGCCCATCGGCACATCATTCCAGTAGCGCACGGCATCCTGGTGGGTCAGGCGCACGCAGCCATTGGACTGGTAGGCCGGGGAGCCCTCGTGGAAGGCGTGGCCGTTGTTCGTGAAGTACATTGCGTAAGGCATCGGTGCGTTACCGAATTCCCACGAGATCTCGTCCTTCACCTTACGGTTGATGTAGTACGTGCCGGCCGGGGTTTCCTCACCCGGCTTACCGGTGGACATGCCCTGCGCAACGTAGGTGACGTTGCCGTTGCCGTCCTGCAGCCAGGTACGGCGGCCATCGCGGTCCACGCAGATACGCGCATCTGCCGGGCACGGGCCAACATCGAAGCGCTGCGCCTGACGCTCAGCCTCAGCCTTGCGCGCGGCTTCCTCAGCGGCGGCCTTCTCGCGAGCAATCTGCTCAGCGTGGGCGCGCTCCTCAGCTTCACGAGCAGCGCGAATCTCCGCGTTCTTCTGCTCGATGAGGCCCGGGAAGACGAGCTCAATAGCGCCATCGATTACTGGGCGAAGAGCATCGACTGCCTGCGGGTTAACATTCTGCAGCGCTTCCAGCATTTGGTTGCGGCTAGCCCACGCGTTCTCACGGGTCTGGCCAGCGAACTCATCAAGCTGGGACTGGACGTTGGAGGACAGGGAATCAATAGAGGGGACCGTCTGTGCATGTGCGGCCGGGGCGACCGAGAGAGTAGCGGTCAGAAGGCCGATTGCGGTGGCTCGGCGTAGGGAGCGAGCACCAGCGCGGGAGCGAATTTTAGACATGGCAAGAAGTATAAACCTTCCGACCATGATTTCCTACCCGAAAGACGTGTTTTAGTAGCGCGGGGTCAGGATTCGGGGACCATTCTCCGTCGCCGCGACGGTGTGCTCCCAGTGCGCCGACCACGAGCCATCGAGGGTTACCACGGTCCAGTCATCCTCTAAGACCTCGCTGTCCTCAGTACCCAGGGTCAGCATCGGCTCGATGGCCAACACGGAACCTTCCTGGATGAGGGGACCGCGCCCTGCCTTGCCTTCGTTGGCCAGGTAGGGCTCCTCGTGCATCTCTCGGCCGATGCCGTGGCCGCCGTAGCCATCGACGATAAAGAGCTCGACGCCGAATTTATCCTCGGCGCGGTAAGTCGCCTGCTCGAGGGCAGCGGAGACGTCGGTCAGCCGGTTGCCCGGAACCATCGCCTTGAGGCCCTCGTGGAGGACCCATTCGGTGGCGTCGCTCAGCGCCTGCGCTTCGGCGCTGGGCTTACCGACGCCAAACGTCCACGCACTATCCCCCACCCAGCCGTCGAGAGTGGCACCGCAGTCGATGGAAACAAGGTCCCCCTCAGCCAGCAGCATTTCCTTGCTGGGGATGCCGTGGACGATGACGTCGTTGACGGAAGCGCAGATGGAACCCGGGAACCCGCCGTAGCCTTTGAAGGTGGGCACGGCACCGGCATCGCGGATGGTCTGCTCGGCCACCTCATCGAGTTCCAGAGTGCTCACGCCCACCGCTGCGGCAGCGCGTACCGCCTGCAGGGCGCGGCCGACGATCTCGCCGGCCGCCTGCATGGCATCGAGCTCGCCTGGGGTGCGGGCGGGGATGGTTTTAGTGCGTCGTCGAAAAGCCATGGCTTAAAAGGCAGATTACTTGCCCATGGCCTTCAGGGTGCGCTCGTTGATCTCCTCAACGGAACCCTCAGCCTTCACGGAGATGATGGCATCGCCGTAGTGCTCAATAAGCGGGAAGGTCTCCTCGCGGTACACGCCCAGGCGGGTGCGGATGGTCTCCTCGGTGTCGTCTGCACGACCGCGGGCGAGCATGCGCTCGACGACGACGTCCTCGGACACCTCAAAGTTCAACACGCCATCCAGCTTGAGGCCCTTGTCGTCAAGGAGCTTCGCCAGGATGTCGGCCTGCTCCACGGTGCGCGGGAAGCCGTCAAGGAGGAAACCTTCCTTGGCGTCATCCTGGTTAAGGCGGTCCTCTACCATGCGGGCGGTGACGTCAGTCGGCACCAGCTTGCCGGCATCGATGTAGGACTTGGCTTCTACACCAAGCGCGGTGCCCTCACCAATGTTGGCGCGGAAGAGGTCACCGGTGGAGATGTGCGGAACGCCGAGCTTCTCGCTGAGGAGGGCGGCTTGGGTGCCCTTGCCGGCACCGGGAGGGCCAAGGAGTACGTAACGCATTACTTAAGCAGTCCTTCGTAGTTGGATTGTAGAAGCTGGGACTCGATTTGCTTGACCGTAGTCAAGGCAACCGAGACCATAATGAGGATGGCGGTACCACCGAAGGCGGAGGTGCCGCTGGCACCTGCAGTGCCCACGCCGAGGTCCAAGAGGATATTCGGCAGAACAGCGATGAGCGCCAGGTAGATCGAACCGACGAACAGCAGGCGGTTCATCACGAAGCCTAGGTACTCGGCGGTCGGTCGGCCCGGGCGGATACCCGGGATGAATCCACCATACTTCTTCATGTTGTCGGCTTGTTCCGCAGGGTCGTACTGAACCGATACGTAGAAGTAGGAGAAGAAGATGGTGAGCACAAAGTAGAGGACGATGTACTGCCAGGAGCTCGGTGCTTGCAGGTGAGCAATGACGTTGCGCTGCCACCAGTTATCGGAGACACCCGGGGAGCCGGAGTTGACGATCTGGGTGATGAGCACCGGCATGTAGATCAGCGAGGAGGCGAAGATGACCGGGATAACGCCGGCCTGGTTGACCTTGAGCGGCAGGTAGGTGGAAGAGCCACCGTACTGGCGGCGGCCCACCATGCGCTTTGCGTACTGCACCGGGATACGGCGCTGACCCTGCTCGATGAAGGTAATGCCCGCGACGAGAACGATGAGGCCCGTGAGAACCATGGCGAAGACCAGACCACCATTGTTCTGGAAGATGTTGACGCCGTCGGTAGGAAGGCGGGTAGCAATACCGGCGAAAATCAGCAGCGACATGCCGTTGCCGATTCCCTTCTCCGTAATCAGCTCACCCATCCACATCACCAGGATTGCACCAGAAGTCATGGTGATAACGAGCACGACGAGGGTGAAGAAGTTGCGGTCCTCCGCCAAGACGCGCACGCCCTGGCCCAGGAGCTGCTCGCGGTCCGCCAAGGCCACGATGCCCGCGGACTGCAGCAGGGCCAGCGCAAGGGTGAGGTAACGCGTGTATTGCGTCATCTTCGCCTGACCGGACTGACCCTCCTTCTTCAACTGCTCGAAGTGCGGAATAACCACGGTGAGCAGCTGCACGATAATGGACGCCGTAATGTACGGCATGATGCCGATGGCGAAGATCGACAGCTGCAGCAGCGCACCACCGGAGAACAGGTTGATCACCGAGTACAGGTTTCCGGACTCCTCCGTAAGGTCACGAAGGCGACCGGCGATGGTGGCGTAATCAACGCCCGGCGACGGGATCTGCGCGCCAACGCGGTAGAGAATAATCATCACGAGCGTGAAGATGATTTTCTTCCGCAGGTCGGCATCTTTGAAAGCCTGCAAAATGGCGGACACTACTCAATCCTCCTGGCCTACCGCGCTTGCTGTGCGGTTCGAATTCGCCGCGCACGGGGGTGGATCTCATCTGTTCCCAAAAGTTAAGAACCTTCTTAAGGTCCTTCATAGGAACGCTTGGACAGTTTTGACCCCATTACCCTACCAGCCCCGCCCCCTTTCGCCACATTGGCCCCGCGAAAACCAGGCTTATCCTTCTCGGATTAGTTTCCCCCTTAGCGCCATCGACGCATGAGGCCTACCATGGACCGCGTTGCCCTAAGGCAATGTCCTTACAACATTTCTACGTCTTTTCGACCTCTCAAGCGGCGCCCCGGGGCGCCACAGAGTATGGCCGTCTTCTATCTGCCTAACCTTAATCCGAAAGTAGTATGTAGTTTTATGAGTAAGCGATTCTCCCCAATGACCGTGGCTGAGATCATCGATACCTTCGTTCCCAGCCCCAACCCCTTCCGCTGGGAAGCTTTCGACGGTTCCGCAACCGGCCCAGCCGACGCGCAGTTCACCGTCAAAATTAATAACCTGCAGGGTCTGGCCTACATCGCCACACACCCGGGCGATGTAGGCTTCGCCCGCGCCTACGTCACCGACGGAATCACCGTCGAGGGGGAACACCCGGCACACCCCTACGGCATCTTCGACGCCTTGCACGCAATGTATGACAAGTTCTCCCGCCCGGACGCGAAAACCCTTGCCCGCGTCGCGCGTTCCTTGGCTTCGATGGGCGCTTTTCAAATCCAGCCGGTCCCGGATGTCGAGCGTGCCTCGTGGCTGCGCCGCAAGCTCCATGAGGGGCTGTCCAAACACTCCAAGGAGCGCGACGCAGAAGTCATCTCCGATCACTATGACGTGGGCAACGACTTCTACGAGCTATTCCTCGGCGACTCGATGACGTACACCTGCGCCTACTACCCCTCCCCTGACGCCACGCTCGACGCGGCCCAAGAAAACAAGTACCGCCTCATCTTCGACAAGCTACGACTCAAGGAGGGCGACCATCACTTGGACGTCGGCTGCGGCTGGGGCGGCATGGTGCGCTACGCGGCCAAGCGCGGCGTGAAGTCCTTGGGAGTCACCCTCTCCAAGGAACAGGCAGAGTGGGGCCAGGCCAAGATCAAGGAGGAGGGCCTAGAAGATCTCGCGGAGATCCGCTTCCTGGATTACCGCGACGTCACCGAGGAAGGCTTCGACGCCATCTCCGCCATCGGGTTGCTCGAGCACATCGGAGTCAAGAACTACCCGGACTTCTTCAGCTTCCTCCACGGCAAGCTCAAGCCGGGCGGCCTCATGCTCAACCACTGCATCACCTACCCGGATAACCACAAGACGCCGAAGGGCGGGTTCATCGACCGCTACATCTTCCCCGATGGCGAGCTCTCCGGCTCCGGCACCATTACCAAGTGCATGCAGGATGCCGGTTTCGAAGTCGTCCACACGGAATCCCTCCGCTTCGACTACATGCGCACGCTGCATGATTGGTGCGAAAACCTCAAGGAGAACTGGGAGGAGGCCTGCTCGCTAGTGGGCCTTCCCACTGCCCGCCTGTGGGCCATCTACATGGCCGGCTCCGAGTGGGGCTTCGAGCACAACATCATCAACCTGTACCACTTCTTGGGCGTCAAACTGGGCGATGCTGGCTCCCGCGCCGGCGTGCCCGAGCGCCGCTGGTGGGAAGATTCGCGCTTCTAAATCTTGAAGGAGTTCTATGTTGATCGATCTCATCCGCAATCATCGCAGCGTCGACGCAATCGAAGTCCCGCCGGTGGGTTGGAAGGCGCACGAGGAGGGCGTCGAGAAGCTGTTGCGCAGCTTCCACGCGGTGCCGAAGGATAAGCGCGTACGTTTGGCCAAGAAAACCTCGAACCTCTTCCGCGGGCGCAGCGAGCAGCAGGCGGGCCTCGATGTGTCCGGCCTGGGTGGGGTCATTGAGGTCGATCCGATTGCGCAGACCGCCGAGGTCCAGGGCATGTGCACCTACGAGGACCTTGTCGACGCCACCTTGCCGCACGGGCTCATGCCCTTCGTGGTGCCGCAGCTCAAGACCATTACGCTGGGCGGCGCCGTGACGGGCATGGGAGTCGAGTCCACGAGCTTCCGCGACGGCCTTCCCCACGAATCCGTCCTGGAGATGGATATCCTGACCGGCACCGGGGATATTGTGACGTGCTCGCGCGAGGAGAACGTCGATCTCTTCCGCCTCTTCCCCAACTCCTACGGCTCTCTAGGCTATGCGGTGCGCCTCAAGATTGAGCTGCGCGCGGTCAAGCCCTACGTGGAGCTGCGTCAGGTGCGCTTCAACGACTTCAACTCACTCACGCACGCGCTTGACGACGTCTCCCTCACCCGCACCTACGACGACGTCGAGGTCCACGGTCTCGATGGCGTGGTCTTCTCACCGGAGGAGTCATACCTCGTCATGGCCCGTTTCACGGATGAGGAAGGGCCAACCTCGGATTACACGCGGGAGAAAATCTTTTATCGCAGCCTCCAGCACCAGAGCGGGATCCGCCGCGACCGCCTCACGGTGCGCGACTATATCTGGCGCTGGGATACGGATTGGTTCTGGTGCTCCCGCGCGTTCGGCGCGCAGAGTCCGCGCGTGCGCGAGGTGTGGCCGCGACAGCTGCGCCGCAGTTCCTTCTACTGGAAGCTCGTGCGCTTAGACCGCAAGTACGAGCTGGAGTACAACTTCATCAAGAAGCCGAAGGGTCTGCCCCGCGGCGAGCGCGTGGTCCAGGACATCGAAGTCACACCGGACAATCTGCCGAAATTCTTGGATTGGTTCTTCCAAGCCTCCGACATCCAACCGGTGTGGCTCTGTCCGATTCGGCTGCGCGAGGGCGTCGAGGACCTCATCGGCACCGGCTCGCTTGCCGCTGATTCCCCGGCCCCGTGGCCGCTCTACCCCCTGCGCCCAGGACAGACCTGGATCAACGTCGGTATTTGGTCCGGCGTGGAGGGCAATCACGTCGATCCCTCGGCCCCTGGCAATGGCGCCTTCAACCGCGTCATCGAGGCCAAGGTCAGCGAACTCGGCGGACATAAATCCCTGTACTCAGAGGCCTTCTACTCCCCTGAGCAGTTCGCGGAGCTCTATGGCGGCGACCTGCCAGAGCGCATCAAGGCCGTGACCGACCCTGATGATCGCTTCCCGGGCCTCTACGAGAAGACGGTCAACGACGCCTAACGGCCCCACCGCACGCTGTGCCTCAGCATCACCACGGCATACTGTGCCTCAGCATCACCGCCGCGCCTTATGCAACCAACTAGGCCCGCATAAATTTCTCACCATAAGGTTCCTCTCAAAAGGCATTAATACCTTTTGAGAGATGCCTTTTGCGGGCCTCCCGCAGCCAAAGCCCTGGTCATCGCATAACATCTGGACCATAAGGTTCCCCTCAAAAGGTACTAATGCCTTTTGCGGGGCTCGCTGGGTAAATCCCCAGGTCATCGCATAACACTGAAGCCATAAGGTGCCTTTCAAATGGTACTAATACCCTTTGTGTCCTAGGCCAGGACCAAAAACGCCAGAAGCCCTCCCGAAGGCCACCGAAAGGTGGCGCCCGGGAGGGCAGTGGCTCTCACAGAGCCTGTAAGAGAATTACTTGGTTGCGGTGGCGGTGCCGCCAGCAGCCTCGATCTTCTCGACAGCAGACTTGGAGAACTTGTCAGCGGTGACGTTCAACTTAACGTTGATGTCGCCGTTGCCCAGAACCTTGACCGGCTGGTTCTTGCGAACCAGGCCAGCAGCGACGATGTCCGCAACGGTGACGTCGCCACCGTTAGCGAAAGCCTCTGCGAGGTCAGCAACGTTGACTACCTGGTACTCAACGTGGTTCGGGTTCTTGAAGCCCTTGAGCTTCGGCAGACGCATATGGATCGGCATCTGGCCACCCTCGAAAGCAGCGGAAACCTGCTTACGAGCACCGGTGCCCTTGGTACCGCGACCAGCGGTCTTACCCTTGGATGCCTCACCGCGGCCGACGCGGGTCTTGGGCTTATTGGAGCCTGCGGCCGGGCGCAGGTCGTGGAGCTTGATGATATCAGCCATAGTTTACTCCCCTGCCACTTCTTCGACGGTGACCAGGTGACGCACCTTGTGAACCATACCGCGGATGATCGGGGTGTCCTGCTTAACTACAGAGTGACCGATGCGCTTGAGACCAAGCGACTCCATGTTTGCGCGGTGGTTCGGCTTGGTGCCCACAAGGCCCTTTACCTGAGTAATCTTCAGAGCCATTGCTTATGCCTCCTGACCTGCGCGCTTGCGCAGCATCTGGGCCGGTGCGACGTCCTCGAGGGACTTGCCACGACGTGCGGCAACTTCCTCCGGACGAACCAGCTGCTTGAGGCCGTCCACGGTAGCGCGGACGACGTTGAGAGCGTTGTCGGAGCCCAGGGACTTCGACAGAATGTCCTGCACGCCAGCGCACTCAAGCACCGGACGAGCAGCACCGCCGGCGATGACACCGGTACCCGGAGCGGCCGGCTTCATCATGACGATGCCAGCTGCGTCGCGACCCTCAACCGGGTGGGTAATGGTGCCAGCAATCATCGGGACGCGGAAGAAGTTCTTGCGAGCCTCTTCTGCACCCTTCTGGATTGCGGCCGGGACTTCCTTGGCCTTGCCGTAGCCGACGCCCACCATGCCCTGGCCGTCGCCAACGACGACGAGAGCGGTGAAGGACATGTTGCGGCCACCCTTAACGGTCTTAGCGACGCGGTTGATGGTCACAACGCGCTCGATGTACTTATCGCGCTCGTTGTCCTGCTGGTTGCGGCGGTCGTTACGACGGCCGTTGTTGCGACCCTTGCGGTCGTTGTTGTTCTCGGCGGAGCGTCCGCCGTCACGCTGTTCACGGTCCGACATTAGGCGTTCCTTCCGTTGATGTTTCCGTATGCCTTAATCATTAGAACTGCAGACCACCTTCGCGAGCGGCGTCGGCCAGCGCAGCAACGCGGCCGTGGTACTTGTAGCCTGCACGGTCGAAGACGACCTGCTCGATGCCAGCAGCCTTGGCGCGCTCAGCGATGAGCTGGCCTACCTTGGCAGCCTTGGCCTTCTTATCGCCCTCGAGTGCACGCACGTCGGCTTCCATGGAGGAAGCTGCAGCCAGGGTGTGGCCGGCCAGGTCGTCGATGACCTGGACGTGCATGTGGCGGGAGGAGCGGTGAACGACCAGACGCGGTGCCTCAGGGGTGCCGCGGAGGGTCTTACGGATGCGGAAGTGGCGGCGCGCGCGTGCTTCACGACGACGCGAGGAAATGTCCTTGCCAACCGGGGTGCGCTTTGCGTTTTCAGTGTTAGCCATTGCTTACTTACCCGTCTTTCCGACCTTGCGGCGGACCTGCTCGCCGTCGTAGCGAATACCCTTGCCCTTGTAAGGATCGTCCTTACGCAGGCGGCGGATGTACGCGGCGACCTGTCCAACCAGTTGCTTGTCAATACCAGATACGGAGAGCTTGGTTGCGCCATCCACAGCGAAGGTGATGCCCTCCGGAGCCTCGATGAGGATCGGGTGGGAGTAGCCCAGAGAAAACTCCAGGTCCTTGCCCTTCTGCTGGACACGGTAACCGACACCGAAGATTTCCATCTTCTTGGTGTAGCCCTCGGTCACGCCAACAACGGCGTTGTTGACCAGGGAGCGGGATAGACCGTGCAGGGCGCGGTTCTTGCGGTCGTCATCCGGACGGGAGACCTTGATCTCATCGTCCTCGACGGCTGCGGTGATCGGCTCCGGCAGCTCAACCTCGAGGGTGCCCTTGGAACCCTTAACGTTGACAACCTGGCCGTTGATGGTGATCTCGACGCCCTTCGGGACGGCGATAGGTGCTAGACCGATACGAGACATGTGTCAATCCTCCCTTACCAGACGTAGGCGAGAACTTCTCCGCCTACACCCTTCTCCTGAGCCTGACGGTCGGTAAGCAGACCCTGAGACGTGGAAATGATGGCCACGCCCAGGCCGCCCAGAACCTGCGGCAGTTCGGTGGACTTTGCGTACACACGCAGACCCGGCTTAGACACGCGACGCAGACCCGAGAGGGAACGCTCACGGTTGTTGTACTTAAGCTCGAGGGTCAGCTCGTGGCCCTCGACGGAGTAGTCAGCGATGTAGCCTTCCTGCTTCAAGATCTCAGCGATGTTGGCCTTGATCTTGGAGGTCGGCATCGACACGACGTCGTGGTGCGCATTAGATGCATTGCGCACGCGCGACAGCATGTCGGCAATAGGATCAGTCATAGTCATATGAGTGACCTGTAACCTTTCTCGTTGCGGTTCCCGTAAAAGCTCACCAAAGCGTTTTCCGTGTGATTTCGGGCTACTCACGCTCCCCGCGGTCAATACCGCGAGGCGCTCGCCACCCTTTGATACAGACAACGGTCCGCTATCTACGGCGAGGGGCCTACAACAAAGTAGATATGTTCAATTCTTCCGGCTTGGCACGTTTCCGCACCTCCTGCGCTGTTTTCGCGGCGCAGGAGTGGGAAAATGCAAGTCCGTCGGCTTACTCTACCCGCTGACATGCTGTTTTCCAAAACGCGTTAGCATGAGAAGTCATGAGTGAAACACCAGACCCCATCCGCACCGCCCACCAGTGGCTCCAGGAGGCCGCCGAGCTTCTCGACGTCTCCCCGGCCGACGCCACCGCCCTCGTCACGGAGTTGCTGGATCTGACCAAGGATGTTGCCCACACCCAGTCCCGGCCGGCCGCTCCCCTAACGGCCTACCTGGTGGGCCTAGCGTCTAAGGACACAGAGGAGGCCCGCGCTCACATCGCCACATTGAAGGAGGCCCTTAACCGATGAGCGGGCGCATCAACGCCACCTTTGCCGTAACCAAGGTGCGCCTCGATGAGAACGGGCAGGTCACCCAGGTAGATACCCGCGGCGATACCGTCGCCGGCGAAGAGCCGCTGGAGATCCGCGTGGGCGGGCAGACGCTGACGACGACGATGCGCACGCCGGGACACGACGTCGAGCTAGCGCATGGTTTTCTTCATTCCGAAGGACACATCGAGAAGGTCAGCGATGTCCGGGAGGCCCGCTATTGCGCTGGCGCCTCGGTGGACGGGCGCAACCCCTATAATCTGCTCGATGTGGAGCTGGCTAACCCGCACGCCATCACGCTGGCTGATCTGCGCCTGACCACCACCACATCCGCCTGCGGGGTGTGCGGCACCTCCTCCATCGAGGCGCTGATGAAGCAGAGCCGCTACGAGATTCCGCGGGTGCCGGTGGATCCGGGGATCGTCGCCAAGCTGCCCGAGGCCCTCAAGCGGGAGCAGAAACAGTTCCGCAAGACCGGCGGCATTCACGCCGCTGGGGCCTTTACTCTCGACGGCGAGCCCGTCGTCGTCCGCGAGGACGTGGGCCGCCACAACGCGGCCGACAAGGTCATTGGCCACCTGCTCATGGAAGGCATGCTCCCCGCCTCCGACCTCATCCTGGTGATGAGCTCGCGTGCGAGCTTCGAGCTGGTCAACAAAGCTGCCATGGCCGGCTTCGGCATGCTCGTTGCGGTCTCCGCCGCTTCCTCCCTAGCCGTGGAAACCGCCCGGGAGACCGGCATGGCGCTGGTTGGCTTCGCGCGCGGCGACCGCTTCAACCTCTACTCGGGCGAACTTAATCGCGGTACGCTTCCGGGCCAGAGTTAAGCCAGGCGTACACGCCGCCAATAAGGAAGCCGCCGCCGATGAGGTTTCCCACCCACACGATGGACCAGTTGGCCAGGACCGCACCGAGAGTAAACCCCTCAGGCAGCGGGCTCGCACAGAAGAAGGTCAAGGTCATCAGGCAGAAGTTGGCGATAACGTGCTCCAGGCCCAGGCCCACAAAGCAGGCGATGATCGGCACGATGACGAAGAACTTGGACACCACGTCCTTGGCAAAGACCGCGCCGACGATGGCCATGTTGACCACGAAGTTGGCCAGCATGGCCTCCACCAGCAGCCCGCCTGGGCCCTTGATGAGCTTGCCCATCGCGAGGTTGGCAATGAGATGGTTGGGGTCGATTCCGCCCAGCTTGGCCGACATTCCCATGGCTGCGGCAAAGAGGGCAGCACCAACCAGGTTAAACAGCGTCGTGACCACCAGCAGCCACAGGCCCTTGCCCCAGCCCACCTGTTTAGTTACGGCGCCATAGACCATGTACATCATGTTGCCGGTGGCCAGCTCCGCGCCGAGAAGGACGATGGCAAACAGTCCCAAGCCGAACAGGCAGGCAAAGACCAGCGAGCCCAGGCCTTCCACATGCTTCTCGACGCCCATCCCCATCACCGCAGCAAACGCCGTACCGATGGCGAGGTACACACCCGCCAGGGTGGAGCGCACAGCGAACCGGCCAAAGGACTCGTCGAGCAACGCAACCTTTTTCTTTACCGCGGCTGCCGAAGCATCATTCAGGGACATCATTCACCTCAGGGGAATCGTTAGTTCGCAGACGCCAGTAGTTTACTCCCCGCTTGTTCGAACCTCATAGGAAGCGATGACTCTGCCTTGCCCCTAGAACGCAATATCTCCGTCCTGACCCAAAAGGCATGCAAGCGCAAAAATCCCCGGCCTCCTTACGGAGTACCGGGGATGCTCTTCACCTATGTATTAGGCGGAAGAATTCGCTACGTTACTTGAACGGGAAGCCGAGCTCGCGCAGGAGCTTGCGGCCCTCCTCGTCGTTGGTAGCGGAGGT
This sequence comes from Corynebacterium sp. c25Ua_47, assembly GCF_039907205.1. Taxonomy (NCBI): domain Bacteria; kingdom Bacillati; phylum Actinomycetota; class Actinomycetes; order Mycobacteriales; family Corynebacteriaceae; genus Corynebacterium; species Corynebacterium sp. c25Ua_47. The sequence continues at coordinate 168,998 of NZ_JASBOH010000005.1, forward strand.
CACGACGGTGATGTCCATACCACGCGGGCGGTCCACCTTGTCGATGTCGATCTCGTAGAACATGGTCTGCTCGGTGAGGCCGAAGGTGTAGTTGCCGTGGCCGTCGAACTGCTGGTCGGAGAGACCGCGGAAGTCGCGAATACGCGGCAGCGCGATGGTCAGCAGGCGGTCCAGGAACTCCCACATACGGTCGCCGCGCAGGGTAACGCGTGCACCGATGGGCATGCCCTCACGGAGCTTGAAGTTAGCGATGGACTTCTTAGCGCGGCGCACCTGCGGCTTCTGGCCGGTGATAGCGGTAAGGTCCTCGAGAGCACCGTTGATCATCTTGGAGTCGCGGGCAGCGTCGCCCACACCCATGTTGACAACGACCTTGGTGACGCCCGGAATCTGCATCACATTGTCGTACTTGAACTCTTCGTTCAGAGCCTTCTTGATTTCCTCGCGGTAGCGGGTCTTCAGACGCGGAGTGTAGTTCTCGCTCATGTTAGATGTCCTTCCCGTTGCTACGTGCGATGCGGACCTTCTTGCCGTTTTCGTCGAAACGGTAGCCCACGCGGGTCGGGTTGCCCTCGGAGTCAACGATCGCAACGTTGGACACGTGGATCGGAGCTTCCTGGGTAACGATTCCGCCGGACTCGGCGCCACGCTCGGTAGCGGAGTTAGCAACGTGCTTCTTAACGCGGTTGACGCCCTCAACGAGGACCTTGTCGCGCTTCGGGTATGCCTCGATGACCTTGCCCTTCGCGCCCTTGTCCGGGCCCGAAATAACAATCACCATATCGCCCTTATGAATCTTCATAAGACTAGATCACCTCCGGTGCGAGAGAAACGATCTTCATGAAGCGCTTGTCACGAAGTTCGCGAGCAACCGGGCCGAAGATGCGGGTACCGCGCGGCTCGTTGTCACCCTTGAGAATAACTGCGGCGTTTTCATCGAATGCGATGTAGGAGCCGTCCGGACGACGGGTCTCCTTCTTGGCACGGACGATGACGGCCTTGACGACATCGCCTTCCTTTACGTTGCCACCTGGGATGGCTTCCTTGACAGTGGCGACGACGATGTCACCAATGCCAGCGAAACGTCGAACGGAGCCGCCGAGAACGCGGATGACGAGGATCTCTCGTGCACCGGAGTTGTCGGCGACGCGCAGACGCGATTCTTGCTGAATCACTATGGGTCTCCTGACCTGGATTAACGTGCGTCAAGATTTCCGTCCTTGACACACCTGGTCTACTTGCTCACGTGGCACAGGCTGTGCGACGAACTCGCTGTTCACAGCGGTCGAAGGGTCTCGGTGCGGCGATTCGGAAACGCATCGCGCTGCACCGACCGGCCATATGCAACCCATACATTCAAGCATGCTCGCCGCTGTTTCCCCAAATCGCGCGCTGCACCACTTCGCCGCCCTACGACACTTCTCATCCCCTCAAACCCAAATGTGCAGACCTCAAAGTGCAGAGGCGCTGGTGGCGTCGTGAAGCGCACGCGCAGTGCTTGGCGACGACCAGCGTGTCTGCACTTCCAGGTCTGCACTTATGGAAGCGGCGGACGGGCCCCTAGGCCTTGTCCACTGAAGCACCCCTAGGCCTTCGAGGTTGATGCAGCAGGTGCTGCATCAGCGGGTTCCGGCTTCGGGTCCACCGTCAGAAGCTCATCGCCGAAGGAGATCTCCTCGCCCGTGGCATAGGCCGGGAGGACCGGACCCGTCTTCTTCGAGTTGGAGACGACGACCGGCGTGGTCACCGGGTAATCGGCTGCCTTGATCGCATCAATGTCGAACTCGCACAGCAGGTCACCAGCCTTCACCTCATCGCCCTTGGAGACGTGCGAGGTGAAGTGTTCGCCCTTCAGGTTCACGGTATCGAAGCCGATGTGCATGAGAATGTCCACGTTGTTGCCGTCGGCATCCTTGCCGCGCACGGCATACGCGTGCTTGGAGGGGAAGGTGACGGTGACCTTACCGTCGATCGGGGAGACAAGGCGCCCCTCGGAGGGCTCGACGGCCGCACCCGCGCCTAGCTTGCCCGCCGCGAACATCGGATCCGAGACCGACTCCAAAGCGATAGCAGTACCAGCCAGCGGGGAGGCCACGCGATAGGCGTTCGGGTCAGCGGTGGCAGCAGGTACCGCGCCGCCGGCACCGGTAGCAGCACCGGTCTCATCAGGATCGATGGAACCGTTCTTGGCAATCAGGTAGCGGCCATAGGCAAAGGCCACACCGAAGGACAGGATCAAAGAGGTAAAGGCGCAGATGAAGAACTGCGTGTAGTCCTCGGGGCGCATGGACACGAAGCCGATGAAGCCGGCGGCGCCGAGGGCGGTGGCTTTGACGTCGAAAAGCGCAATGAGCGTCGCAGCAATCGCGGAGGCGCCCATGCCGATGTAGAACGGCCAGCGCAGTCGCAGATTCACACCGAAGATGGCGGGCTCGGTAATGCCGAAGAGCGCGGACACACCCGAGGCACCGGACAAGCCCTTGAGCTTCTCAGAGCGGGCCAAGAAGTAGACCGCCAGGGCCACGCCACCCTGGGCAATGTTGGCCACGGAAGCCACCGCGAAGATGAAGGAACCGCCCTCGTTCCACAGCATCGTCTCAATCGGCGGGAAGGACTGGTGCAAGCCCGTGATGACGATCGGCGAGTAGAAGAGACCAAAGATGAAGCCGCCCACCGGGCCGGCGAACGTGTAGAGGTCATTCAGACCAGCACCGAGCATGTCGCCAGCGGTGCGCAGCACCGGACCCACCGCAATGAAGGTGATAAAGCCCGTCACCAGCAACGTCAGCAGCGGGGTAAGCAGGAAGTCCACCGTGCCCTTGAGGTGCTTGTGCAGGAATTTTTCAATCGTGGCAAGAATCCAGGCGATGACGAGGATGGGCAGGATGGAGCCTTGGTAGCCGGCTTGGGCCACGTCGAGGCCGAAGATGTTCCAGTAGGTCATCTCCCCCGCTTCGATGGTCGCGGCTACCTGGTAACCGTTGACCAGGTCCGGCATCACCATCGCCATAGCCATGCCGGCGCCGAGGAACTCGTTGCCGCCGAAGCGCTTGGTGGCGGTAAAGCCCACCAAAATAGGCAAGAACGCAAACGGCGCGGAAGCCAGGAGGTTGATAAGCCCGGCGACATCGGCCATAGCCGGGAACATCTCAATGACTGACTGCTCGCCAAAAAGGCCGTTGACGGTGAGCACGTTATTGAGCGCCATGAGCAGACCGCCACCGACCAGAATCGGGATGAGCGGCACGAAGATATCCGCGAGGACCTTCACCGCGCGGGAGAACCAGTTGCCGGAATCGGCGGCGATGTCCTTGAGCTTGTCGGTGGAGACCGCGATGTCCTTGGTGGTTATCTTGTTGAGTTGGTCGAAGACGATGTTGACATCGCCCGGGCCAACGATGACCTGGAACATACCGCCGGCCTCAAAGATGCCCTTGAGGTCCGGATCGTTTTCCAGCGCAGCCTTGTCGACCTTCTTGCTGTCTTTGAGCACCATGCGCAGGCGGGTGGCGCAGTGAGCGAGCGCCACGATGTTGTCTTCGCCGCCGATGGCTTTCAGGATTCGCTCCGCGACTTGTGAGTGATCCATGCCGCCGTGCCTCCTAGAGTGAGATGAATTATGTAGTGTCACCTTCCATTAGACACGCCACCCCACAGAACGCCAACCATTCGGGCACAAATATAGGAAGATTCACACCCTATCGGGCTTCCCAGCCCTTCCAGCGAGCGCCGCTGGCACCAAAAACCGCCGACGCCCCCGCAATCCGCCCATCGCCCGCAAAGACCTCCACCGCGCAGCCATCCGCGATGAGTTCCAGGGAACCAGCTGGACACGGCACGACGCGCTCATCACCGCCGCAAGCCAAGCGGAGTTCTCCCCCGCCGTAGGTGACGCGGAAGGCTTCGGCCCCGGAGTCGTCGACAAGCGCGTACGTGCCCTCGCCTGCCTGAAGCGTTGCAACCGAGTCGCTTTCCGGCAGCTCCCAGACCGGAGCCTGGCGCAGCCAGCCATCCTCCAACCACACGCGCCGCGGCAGAGTGAGCGTGTGGACCCACCCTTCTTTCACAGTCGGGGTGTCATCCTGCGCCGGCAGGCCCATCCACCCGAGCATGATGGCTTCGCCGTCCTTCTCCACCAGCTGTGGTGCATAGAACTGGTGGCCAAAGTCCAGCTCACTAAAACCACGCTCCACGTGAAAGACCGTGCCATCGAGCCGGCCCACGAGGTAGCCGCACTGGTCGGAGGAGGCGTAGTGCGTGGAGCCGTCGGCAAGCACCGGTTCAAGACCTTGCGGGCAGATGACCAGGACGTCCTTGCCCTCACCCGTAGCGCGGTCACGCAGCGTCACGAGGTTGGGGCATTCCCACATGTAGCCGCCCGGTATGAGGTCCGGGCTCAGGCCCGGCTCGGCCTGGCTGGTATCGAACGTGAGCGCGCCTTCAAAGGACCAGTGCGCCAAGTCCGTGGAGCGGTAGAGCACCACGTGCCCCGTTTCATCCTCCGCTTGCGCGCCGAGCACCATGCGCCAGCCCGCATCATCACGGGTGATCTGGGGATCCCGGTAGTGCCCCGTGAACCCCTCCGCGGGCCCATTGATGAGTGGATTGGCTGGGTCGTGTTCGTAGAAACCACCTGCCGGGCCTGAAGGCTCTACCGCGCGCACGCGGTTCTGCGAGGGAATCCGTACGCCATCGCGCTTGAGGTTGCCGGTATAGAACAGCCAGACGTCCTCGCCGTCGACCACTGCGCCGCCCGAGTAGCAGCCGTGGGCGTCATGCTCACGGATGGGAAACAGCGCGTCCGGGTAGTGCCGCCACGGTTGCGCGGCGCTCAGCGATGCTACTGCGTGCCCCCACCCCGTTTGTTTCTTAGCGTGTGGGAAGCACGGGTCGTGCTGGTAGTAGACGTGCAGAGTATCGCCATCAACAAAGATTCCGTTCGGGTCATTCAAGCGGCCGGAGGGCGGGGAGAGATGAAAAAGCGGACGGTAGTTCATGCCCTCGATAGTATGGGCTCTATGGACATTATGGTGTGTGGCGAAGGCCTCGTTGATCTTGTGCCGCGTGGCCGCGGGCAGCTGGCTGACCTCCAACCGGCGTTGGGTGGCGGCCCCTTCAACGTGGCGGTGGCAGCCGGGCGATTGGGCGCTGACGTGGGCTTTCAGTCCCGTCTATCGAAGGACGCATTCGGCTGTGCGCTGGAGGAGCGTCTCACCGAGGAGGGCGTGGACACCTCCCTTGTGCAGCGCGGCGAGGAACCCACCACGCTGGCGGTGTGCAACATCGCCGACGATGGCTCGGCCACCTATTCCTTTTACACGGAGGGTACTGCCGACCGCTTCGTAGAGCCCGCGCTTGCCGACGTCCCCTGGGCCTGCTTCGGCACCGTCTCCCTAGCGCTGGAGCCGGGCGCCTCGCGCTATGCCGCGCTTCTCAAGGACTTGGCTGCGCGCGGGACGAAGGTGGCGCTGGACCCGAATATCCGGCCCTTCTTCGCCACTGCGGAGCACCGCGAGTTCCTGCTGAGTCTGCTTCCCCACGTCACGCTGCTGAAGCTCAGTGAAGAAGAGGTTGATTTCCTTGGGGCTGGGGCACTGGAGCAGGTACCGGTGGTGGTCACCACGCGCGGGGCGGACGGGCTGAGCGTACGCACGGCGTCGGTGTCATTGGAGGTCCCGCCGGTGAACGTCGAGGTGGCGGACACCATCGGCGCGGGCGACACGGTGATGGCTGCACTCCTGACGCTTCTGGCTGAACGGGACGGGACTGCAGCCGAGCTCAGCGCCGAAGACTGGCGCGAGATCCTGCAGTTTGCGGCGGCTGCCGCTGCGATCACGGTCTCACGCACCGGCGCCCAGCCGCCCACACGCACCGAAGTAGAGGCGCGGCTGTGAACTATCCCCTGCGCGCGGCGGTGTTGAACGCGGTTCTCCTCGTTCTCGTCGCGATATGTTTCCTCCTGCCGGTATTCTTCGGCACCTCGGCCCTGCTCCCGGTGCCCGTCGCGGCCTGGACATCGGTCATCCTTGCCGTGCTAGCGCTTATCGACGCCTCCTACCACGCCTTCTCCCCCACCCAACGCCCCACCCGCGGCCTGCGCGCGCTCACCGCCCTCGGGGCGGGCACGCTCATCGCAGGCTGGTTGGTCTGGGTTCAGATCTTTAACACCATCGACGTGACCAGCACTACGCCCTACCGCATCGGCACGTTCCTTCTCGCGGTCGGCGCGGTGCTCAGTGCGTTTTGCCTTGCCATTGCGCTCACACACCGCGGCGCGCGCTAGAGGATCTGGTCTCGGAGAAGAGCGCCGTGCAGGATCAAAAATAGCCCCCACGATAACCGTGGGGGCTATTCACGTAGAAGAGGGCTAGATTTTACTTAGCCTTCTCCACGATCTCGACGAGACGGAAGTGCTTGTCCTTGGACAGCGGGCGAGTCTCGGCGATGAGAACGCGGTCGCCGATGCCGGCGGTCTCGTTCTCGTCGTGCGCCTTAACCTTCTTGTTAGTGCGCATGATCTTGCCGTAGAGGGCGTGCTGCTTGCGGTCCTCGAGCTCGACAACGATGGTCTTATTCATCTTGTCGGAGACAACGATGCCGGTGCGGGTCTTGCGAGCGCCCTTTTCCTTCTTAGTGTTCACGTTTGCCTCACTCATGATTAAGCCTCAGCTCCCGGAGCAACGGACAGGCCCAGCTCGCGCTCGCGCAGAACGGTGTAGATGCGGGCAATGTCGCGCTTAACCGTGCCGATGCGGCGGTTGTTGGTCAGCTGGCCGGTGGCCTTCTGGAAACGAAGGTTGAAGAGCTCTTCCTTCGCGTCCTTCAGGCGGTTCTCCAGCTCAGCGTTGTCGAGCTCGCGGAACTCGTGGGCGGGGGTACCGTTAGCCATTAGAACTGGTCCTCCTTCTTGATGATGCGGACCTTGCACGGAAGCTTCTGACCAGCGCGGCGCAGGGCCTCGATGGCGGTAGCCTCGTTCGGGTAGGTCATCTCGAAGAGGATGCGGCCCGGCTTAACGTTGGCAACCCACTTCTCGACGGGACCCTTACCGGAACCCATACGCACGCCGAGCGGCTTCTGGGTCAGCGGACGGTCCGGGAAGATGTTGATCCACACCTTGCCACCACGCTTGACGTGGCGGTTGATGGCAATACGTGCGGCCTCAATCTGGCGGTTGGTGATGTACGCCGGCTCGAGAGCCTGGATGGCGTAGTCACCGAAGTTGATGCGGTTACCGCCCTTGGACACACCCGAGCGGGTCGGGCGGTGCTGACGACGGTACTTGACGCGCTTAGGAATCAGCATGGATTAGCCCTCCTGCTTCTGCTGTGCGCGCTGGCGACGCTGGCCACCACGACGCGGACGACCGTTGCGGTCACCGCGGCCACGGCCCTGCGCCGGAGCGTTCAGTTCGGACTCGCGGACGCCACCGACAACGTCACCCTTGTAGATCCACACCTTGATGCCAATGCGGCCGAAGGTGGTGTGGGCCTCTGCGGTGCCGTAGTCGATCTCGGCGCGAAGGGTGTGCAGCGGAACGCGACCCTCGTGGTAGCGCTCGGTGCGGGACATCTCAGCGCCGCCCAGACGACCAGCCAGGAGGATCTTAATACCCTTAACCTGCGGCTGGCGCATAGCGGACTGGATGGCCTTGCGCATTGCGCGGCGGAAGGCCACGCGGTTAACCAGCTGCTCAGCGATGGACTGTGCAACCAGGTTTGCGTTGGCGTCGACCTGCTTGACCTCGAGGATGTTGAGGGCGACCATCTTGCCGGTGAGCTTCTCCAGCTCGCGGCGGATGCGGTCAGCCTCAGCACCGCGGCGGCCAATCACGATGCCCGGGCGGGCGGTGTGAATGTCCACGCGGACGCGGTCGCGGGTGCGCTCGATGACGACGTCGGCGATGCCGGCGCGGTCGAGGCCCTTCTCCAGGTACTCGCGGATCTTGATGTCTTCGGCTACGTAATTTGCGTAGTCCTTATCGGCGTACCAGTGGGTCTTCCAGTCGGAAGTGATGCCCAAACGTAGGCCGTGAGGATGGATCTTCTGGCCCATTACTTGGCCCCTTCCTTCTGGCTCTCGACAACCACGGTGATGTGGCTGGTGCGCTTACGAATCATGAATGCGCGGCCCTGTGCGCGCGGCTGGAAACGACGCATGGTCGGACCCTCGTTGGCGTATGCCTCGGAGATGACCAGGGTGCGCGGATCCAGACCGAAGTTGTTCTCAGCGTTGGCAGCTGCGGATGCAACAACCTTGGCAACCGGCTCAGCGGCGCCCTGCGGAGCGTACTTCAGGATTGCAAGTGCCTCGGCTACGGACTTACCGCGGACCAGGTCGATGACGCGGCGTGCCTTCATCGGGGTAACGCGGACGTAGCGAGCCGTTGCGGATGCGGAGGTGATGGTGTCACTCATCGCTTATCGACGTCCCTTCTTGTCGTCCTTAACGTGACCCTTAAAGGTCTTGGTGGGTGCGAACTCACCGAGCTTGTGACCAACCATGGAGTCCTCGACGAACACCGGGACATGCTTACGACCGTCGTGGACGGCGAAGGTGTGACCGATGAAGTCGGGCAGGATGGTGGAGCGGCGAGACCAGGTCTTGATGACCTGCTTGGTGCCGGCCTCGTTCTGAGCATCAACCTTGTTGAGGAGGTGCTCATCGACGAACGGGCCCTTCTTAAGGCTGCGTGGCATTGTTTACCTCCTCTTAGCGCTTCTTGTTCGGGCGACGACGGCGCACGATCATGTTGTTCGAGTAACGGTTCGGGTTGCGGGTGCGGCCTTCCTTGTGGCCCCACGGCGACACCGGGTGGCGACCACCCGAGGTCTTACCCTCACCACCACCGTGCGGGTGGTCGACCGGGTTCATAACGACACCGCGGACGGTCGGGCGGACGCCCTTCCAACGCATACGGCCGGCCTTGCCCCAACGGATGTTCATCTGGTCAGCGTTGCCAACCTCACCGACGGTGGCGCGGCAACGGATGTCGACGCGACGAATCTCGGAGGACGGCATACGCAGGATGGCGTACTTGCCTTCCTTACCCAGCAGCTGGATGGAGGCACCAGCGGAGCGAGCCAGCTTAGCGCCAGCGCCCGGCTTGAGCTCCACAGCGTGGATGGTGGTACCGGTCGGGATGTTGCGCAGCGGCAGGTTGTTGCCAACCTTGATATCTGCGTTCGGACCAGCCTCAACGATGGTGCCCTGCTTCAGGCCCTTCGGGGCGATGATGTAGCGCTTCTCGCCGTCTGCGTAGTGCAGGAGGGCGATGTTAGCGGTACGGTTCGGGTCGTACTCGATGTGAGCGACCTTTGCAGGGATGCCGTCCTTGTCGGTACGACGGAAGTCGATGAGACGGTAACGGCGCTTGTGGCCACCGCCGATGTGGCGGGTGGTGATGCGGCCGTAGTTGTTACGACCACCAGTCTTGCTCAGCGGGCGCAGCAGGGACTTCTCCGGGGTCGAGCGAGTGATTTCCTCGAACTCAGACACGGAGGATGCGCGGCGACCCGGAGTTGTCGGCTTGTACTTACGAATAGCCATAATTCTTCCTTTTCCTTTCGGCTCTTCGGTGGGGCTTAAGCGCCTGCGCCGAAGACGTCGATGGAGTCGCTGCCTTCACGGAGCGTCACGTAGGCGCGCTTGGTGGACTTACGCTGACCGAAGCCGGTGCGGGTGCGCTTACGCTTACCTGCACGGTTCACGGTGTTCACGGAAGCAACCTTCACGCCGAAGATCTGCTCGACGGCATCTTTAATCTGGGTCTTGTTGGAGTCCGTGGAGACGTAGAACGTGTAGACGTTCTGCTCCATCAGGCCGTAGGACTTCTCGGACACAACCGGTGCGATGATGACGTCGCGCGGGTTAGCGAGCTTAGCCATTACTTCTCCTCCTTAGCTTCCTCGGCGGCGCCGGTAGCGCGCTCGACGAAGGTGTGCAGAGCCTCAACGGAGAACACAACGTCGTCCGAGTAGAGGACGTCGTAGGTGTTCAGCTGGCCGGCGTCCAGGATCTGGACGTTCGGCAGGTTGTTGGCGCTGCGGCGAGCATTGATGTCCTCGCGGCCGATGACCAGAAGAACATTCTTGCGGTCGGTGAGGCGCTCGATGAAAGCCTTGGCCTGCTTGGTGGACGGGGTCTGGCCCGGGACGAGCTCCTCGATGACGTGGATGCGCTCGTTGCGTGCACGGTCAGACAGTGCGCCGTAGAGAGCAGCCTTGATCATGCGCTTCGGGGTGCGCTGGGAGTAGTCGCGCGGAACCGGGCCATGCACGGTGCCACCGCCGGTGTAGTGCGGAGCACGGATGGAGCCCTGGCGGGCGCGGCCGGTGCCCTTCTGGCGGAACGGCTTGCGACCACCGCCGCGGACCTCGCCGCGAGTCTTGGTCTTGTGGGTACCCTGACGAGCGGCAGCGAGCTGTGCGTTGACAACCTGGTGCATCAGAGCAATGGATGCCTCGGTGTCAAAGAGCTCGGCCGGCAACTCAACGGTGCCGTTGGTCTTACCGTCAGCGGTCTGGACGTCTAGCTTGAGGTTGCTCATGCGTGTGCACCGCCCTTCACTGCGGTCTTAACGGTGACGAGGCCACCGCGCGCACCCGGGATAGCACCCTTGATGAGCAGCAGGTTGGACTCGGCATCAATCTTCTGAATCTTCAGGTTCTGGGTGGTCACGCGGTCCTGGCCCATGCGGCCAGCCATGCGCTTACCCTTGAAGACGCGGCCCGGGAACGAAGCGCCACCAATGCCACCAACGCGGCGGTGGGCAGCCTGGTTACCGTGGGCAGCGCCCTGGCCTGCGAAGCCGTGGCGCTTCATGGCGCCAGCGTATCCGTGACCCTTGGTGGTGCCGGTGACGTCGACGAAGGTCACGCCCTCGAAGATGTCCACCTTGACCTCCTGGCCGACCTCGTATGCGGAGGTATCGTCCATGCGGATCTCAGCGACGTAACGGCGCGGGGTCACGCCAGCCTTCTTGAAGTGACCGGCTGCAGGCTTGTTGACCTTGCGCGGGTCCTTCTCACCGAAGGCAATCTGGATGGCGTTGTAGCCATCGGTTTCTACAGTACGGATCTGGGTAACCACGCACGGGCCAGCCTCGACGACGGTCACCGGCACAACGCGGTTCTCCTCGTCGAAGACCTGGGTCATGCCGAGCTTGGTGCCCAGAATTCCCTTGATCTCGTTTTCACTCATTGTTTGTTCTCCACCAAATACGTTGTGTCGATCGCTTACTGGATATTCACGTCGACGCTTGCCGGAAGGTCGATGCGCATAAGGGCGTCAACGGTCTTCGGGGTCGGGTCGAGAATGTCGATGAGGCGCTTGTGAGTGCGCATCTCGAAGTGCTCGCGAGAGTCCTTGTACTTGTGCGGAGAACGAATAACGGCGTATACGTTCTTCTCGGTTGGGAGCGGCACCGGGCCGACAACACGAGCACCCGTACGGGTAACGGTCTCGACGATCTTCTTAGCAGAAGCGTCGATAGCCTCGTGGTCGTAGGCCTTCAGCCGAATGCGGATTTTTTGTCCCGCCACGCTTATCCTCTTCCTCGCTTCCCCACTTTCACATTCCCGGCCTATCCGGGGCGTGAAGCGGTGGGAAATTGCTTCTCGATTTCTCTATAACGTTGTCCGGGCTGGAAGCCATGGCTCAACGCCAGTTGTCTGACTGTCATGACGACCACGAGAGTGACTTAAGGCAAAAGCCCAGAGTGCAGTGCTCGTGACGGGGTACAAGACCCGTAGTCAAAGTAAATAGGAAGAAGACTGGGGCGTGAGATCTTAAAGATCCGCAACCAAAGTCTTATTCATATACTGCCGCTGTTTATTTGCCATGCCCCTTCTCCGGTCCATCTTCTCGGGATTGTCTCTGCTCAAGCGCGGACCTAGCCCGATCGGATGACCTTCGCGTGTAGCTCTAAAAGAACCCCACAACAAAGGTGTCATGTTCGCCTTACCAGCAACAACGCCCTACAAGCATCAGCCTGCGGCTACGTTGCTGTGTTAAAGCAACCCCTGTATTTAAGCACGTAACCTCGCGTTTTCCAAACTCCTGCAGAAACAGTGGGTAACATCACGTTTTGGCCAAGGATTGACTCTCCGCCGCCCCGCGTTCCGCGTTGGCGGTTAAGCTCGTGACGTAGATACAGACCTAATTCAACTACACAGTGAGAGGGATCCACCATGGCTGAGAACACCACCCCCAAGGACGTCGCCGAGCAGACTGCACCGGCTAACGACGCCACCCCGGCCCCTGCCCCGGAGCGCAACAAGAACCTGGAGACCGATTTTGGCACCACCCGCATCGATGATGTCGTTGTGTCCAAGATCGCCGGCATTGCCGCCCGCGAGGTTTCCGGCGTCGCCGCGCTCGGTGGCGGTGGCGCCCGCATGATGGGCTCCATCCGCGAATCCTTCGGCGCTTCCGAGGACGTACGCCAGGGCGTCAGCGTCGAGGTGAACAACGGCACCGCCTCCATTGATATCGCCATCATCGCCGAGTACGGGGTGGCCATCCACGAGCTCGCCGAGGCTATTCGCCGCAACATCATGAATGCTGTCGAGCGCATGACCGGTCTGTCCGTCGATCGCGTCGACGTCGTCGTCCACGACGTCAAGCTGCCGCGTGAAGAAGACGAGTCCGCCGAAACGGCCCCGGCAGTTACCCAGGGCCAGGCATAACGTGACCTCTGCCGAGCTCACCCTCCCCATTGCCACGTCCATAGCGGAGGCGGTGACGGATCTGAGGGGCGTCGCCAAGCTTTCGCCCGGCCGGTTCGGGGAGGTCGCGCTGCTCTTCCCCGGTGAGCGCGTGCACGGCATCCGCCGCCCCAGCCCGCAGGATGACACGCACCTGGAGCTGCACATCGTCGTTGATGTCAGCGCTGGCGTTCCCCTCGCCGAGCTTGGCGACGCCACCCGCACCACCGTCCGCGCCACCTGGCCCGCGGTGCGCCGCGTGGACGTTGTCTTCGACGACGCGGTCTAAAAGGAACCGACACACAGAACTAAAGGAAAACCATGAAGAATTACACCTCCCTCGGCGTGATCGCCGGCTTGGTTCTGGCCTTTTTCATCTACCTCGGCGTGTGGTACGTCGCGCTCGCGGTGTTGCTTGCAGCCGTGGGCGGCGTGATCGGCGCGCATTTCGACGGCCGCATCGACCTCACTGCGGTATGGAAGGGCGTGGTCGGCCAGGATAGAGGCCGAGGCTAGTGAGCACCGCCAAACACGGCCGCACCCGCTTTTCTCTGCGCGCGATGGAGAAGGTGATTAGCTCCGCCATCGCGAGTGTGCCGGGAACCGCGGCTGTCGACGCCAAACTTGCCGGCCTGGCCGGCCGCGCCTTTCCGCGCGTGATGGCGCAGATGGATCCGGATACGCAGATGGTCGCTGTCGACGTCGATATCGCCGTCTACTGGCCCTCCCCCGTCACCGACGTTGCAGCGGCCGTTCGCACGGCGATACGAGAGGCCGTGCGTGATTTCACCGGTTTCCGGACCACCCGCGTCAACGTCACCGTGGGTGGCGCCGTGGCAGGCGAACGCACGACTGCCTTGGCGGTCGAGACACGGGCGCCGCTGCCGGCGCAGATCCCGGCGATTGTTCCGGAGCGTGTCCTCAAGCCCATCACCACCGCGCACGGCGCGCCCGTGCGCCACATCGCGGCCCCACGCGAGGCTCCGGTACGTGCCGTGGCGGCACCGGAGGGACCGCGGGTGCGGGGTGTTGCCACGCCATCCGAGGTTGCGGTTCGCACGGAAGGTTTCGGCCCTTCAGAGCAGCGCTACGACGAGCTGCGGCCAATCGTTACGGCAGCGCCGCGGCCGCTGCGCGTTATTGCTGACCCCGCCCCCGTCAACGTTCGTTCGGTGGCGTCGCCCCAGGAATTCGCGTTGCGCCGCATCACTACTCCCCGCCCGGTCCAGCCGCGGCACGTGGACGTTCCACAGGCACCAGCGCTGCGCTCCCCGCACGCCGAGCCGCTCCAGCTGCGCCCGATTGAGATTCGGCCCTCGGCCCAGTTCACACGCCGGGTAGACGTCCCGCGCCCGGCGCCGCTGCGCGCCATCACGATCAACGATAGGAGGCCATTATGAGTGAGAGCTCCCTGCCCGTTGGCTTTGGTCAACGCCCGAAGGCCTCCCCGCCGGCGCGCGGCTGGACCATCATCCTGGGCGTCGTCCTGCTCGTCGCCGCCGTGGTCGTGGGGCGTGAGGCCTGGGTCGTGGGTGCCGATGAGGGCGCTGCGTCGTGGTTGCAGCCGTTCATCGATGTGATGTCCTCCCCGGAGATCCACGGGTGGATGCTGGTGGCCGGCGGTGCGGCCATCCTCATCGGACTGATTTTGTTGTGGGCGGCGTGTGCGCCGCGGAAGACGACGCACGTGCGGATTGGCTCCGAGGATGCGTCGATGTGGTTGCGCGCGGTGGACATTGCGCGGGTGGCGTCGGCAACGGCGCGTCGGGTGCCAGGAACTACGGCAGCGCGCAGTAGGGCGCGGATCTCTAAGGACCAAGCGCGCATTACGGTGACTGCGACGGGCGATGCCGACGACGCGCAGCTTAAAGAGCGCGTGACTGAGGCGGTGACCGCAGCACTCGCGGCTATTACCCCGACTTCGGACATCACCGTGGTGCTTGAGGATGAACAGGAGGAGATCGCTAATGTCTAAGGCGCTCGCCGGCGTGGACCGTACGATCCTTGCCATTGTGGGAGTCCTTCTCATTGCTCTGGGCGCGTGGCCGATTCTCATTCACTTCAACGTGTCCTTTGCCACCTACCTGGCAACGTGGGTTGACCACGACACATGGGCGGGCTTACCGGAGCAGGGCTGGTGGCCCTATGCGCTGGGCTTGGCGACGATTGTCTGCGCCCTAGCCGGTCTGTGGCTTGTGATCAGCAACCTGCGGCACCATCGGTTTAGCTCGGTCTCTTCGGAACAATCGAATGAGGAGGGCGCGATTAAAACTGAGATGTCCGCTATTGCAGGCGCGGTGGCGGATACCCTCGCTGAGGTTGAGGGCGTGGAGAAGGTCTCGCGGCTCGTCGCCTACGACCGCTCGCGGCCGACTCTGCAGTACGAGGTCCTGGCAGATCCCGATACCCCGTTGCTGCGAATCAAGGACGCCATCGAAGTCAACGACCGGGACTTCCGTGCCGCGTTCCCTGACGTGGATGTGGATACGCGATACAAGGTCCACTTCACGAAGGTGCGCAACGCGGTCCTCTAGATACCACCTACCCTGCTCACAAAACTACTCGTGAGCAGGGTTTTTCTTCTTCCGGTTGCGGGGTTGCGGGTGCTGTTTTAGTCTCTGTGCCCATGGGGGATATTGAAACCTACATCCGCCTCCGCAACTCGGGGATTGCGCTGGTGGAGCATATACCTGGCACACCCGATGAGCTCCGCGCGCTCGGCGCGGATGCCTCCGATGCCACCGAACTTGCCGGTCTGCACCAGGTGTACTTCGGCCCCACCCGCTTCACCGGTAAACAACGCAAAGCCCGTGCTGCAGCCCTTCAACAACGCCACAGCCTGAGCACCCTCACACTGATTGAAACCTACGTGTCGAAGGTCAAGAAGACCTTGGATGCGTGGAACCTCCGAGCCAAACTCGCCGCCACACCCGCACACCGCATCCCCACCGTCGCCGCCACACGCCTGAAAGAACTGCGTTCCAAACGCATAGCCAAACCAGGGGTGCGCATCACCTACCGCGCACAAGGCCCCAACACCCTTTCCATTACTGACGATGCCACCACGATTGCCAACATGCGCGCAGTCCTAGAATCCACCAACAACACCGACCTACTCAAAGCCGCCAACGACGTCTTCTTCAACCAAGCCACCGGCACTAAGCCTTCCGTGCGCACCCAAGTCATCGTCACCCTGAATGAGTTGGACCAAATCATCAACGGTGACGGCGACGAGATCGAACTCAACCTCACCAACGGTGCGCGCATGACCGGGGCAGAATTCCTCACCCACAAGTTTGCCGAAATAGGCTACGCCACCATCGTGCACCCCATTGAAGGGCCCATCAACACCTGGCGGCTCGAGCGCGGAGCAAACTTCAACCAACGCCTTACCCTGCACGCTGAATTCCACACCTGTTCTAGGCCTGGGTGTAATAAGCCAGCTGATTACTGCCAAATCCATCATTTGGTGCCCTGGCAGGCTGGTGGCTACACCAACATCAAGAACCTGACGTTTTTGTGCGCCTACCACAACGGCATTAACGACGATGACCCTTTAAAACCCACCGGGCGAGGCTACATGTACCGGCTGAATACCGGGGTCAGCTTCATCCCACCCTGGGGTACACCAATCACCGCGATGCCGGAATACCAGGAAGCAGTCGCCAGACTCACCACCGAAAAAGCAGCCACAGCGCCAGCACAGCCACCGGACCCACCACCCGACAGCAGCTAACACCCAAACACAAAAAGCGCCGGTAACCTGCGACAAAGGTGCTCCCAATGAAAGAACCCGTCAGACAAAGCCATGCTGACGGGGATATCGGTGATCCCAGGTTGCGCTTCACTCGACGCCGGATACAACAGGGGCAGCCACGGCAGGATCCTTAAGCCCTTAAAGAACGAGACCCAGCAACCACAGCCAGGGTGACAGGGAACTTGGCGAACCCACGCAACGATTCAGGCGTTAACCTCACAGTTCAGCGGGCACATCGGCGATCTAAAACGCGGAACAGCGTGCTAGCGGCTATCTGCTCGAGAAGTGCAGAAGACCTAGCGGGTTACGAGCGTCGCGAGGATTTCGGCGCGCTGAACAGGGCCACGCTAGTAAGGCGAGGCGGACTCGTTCCAAGGCGCGGATTCAGCGAGAATGACCTCCTGGATACGCCCAAAGGTGTGCAGCGTGCCCCGGGAAAGGTGGACGCGAAACGGTTCCCCGATTTCCCCGGCCTCGATGGTGTGCCACGAGAAGTCGGTACGGACAAGCTCCCGGTTCTTGCGCTCCACGATGTGGAGGCCATGGTCAAGGATGATGGTTTCGGAATCGGTACGGATGAACCACACTCGGTCCCCCACGCTGCGCCGCTTAAGACCCGTCAGGTTGCGATGGTCCTCCCGCAAGCGCGTGACGGACTCAACGACACCAAACCGATGCTCGAAGCCTTCGGCATCGGCAATCACGAGCGGTCGTCCTGGTCCAACGGGCCGGAGGGCTGACACCGTCCACGCCACCGGCTGGCCACGCTGCCCGTCCTTGGATATCGGTCTCACCACCGCCACAGACTCCGCCTGTCGGCTCTGCTCCACATTGCGAGGGGCCGCAGTCGTAGGGGCTAGTGTCACGCGGTGTGTGGGCGTAACGACGAGCCAGAGGCCCTCGGTGACGAGATTGGCGTCGAGAGGCACAAGCGGGGGATGCACAGCCGCCATCGCCTCCAGCCGCGCGCTGAGTTCGTCGTCAGGCACGCCCCAGCCGTAGCCCTCCGCCGCCAACATGCCAAACAGGGTTCCCAGGGGAAGGTCCGGTTGGCCTTCCCACGCGGCGCGCAGTGCGGCGAGGGTGCGGTCAATGCGGGTTGGGTCGAACATAACTCTCAAGCCTAGTAGGCCCACGATCACCAAAGCCGCCCAACCCCATCAGGGATTGAGCGGCTCACAGACCTGCTAATCAGGAAGGGCCTTAGGCCCTAGCAAGAATTAGCCCAGGATCTTGGTAACGCGGCCAGCGCCGACGGTACGGGAGCCCTCGCGGATAGCGAAGCGCAGGCCCTCGTCCATAGCGACCGGCTGGATGAGCTCTACGGACATCTCAACGTTGTCGCCCGGCATAACCATCTCGGTGCCCTCAGGCAGCTTGACGACGCCGGTAACGTCGGTGGTGCGGAAGTAGAACTGCGGACGGTAGTTGTCCATGAACGGGGTGTGGCGGCCGCCCTCTTCCTTCTTCAGGACGTAGACGGAACCCTCGAACTTGGTGTGCGGGGTGTAAGCGCCCGGCTTGATGCAAACCTGGCCACGCTCAACCTCTTCACGCTTGGTACCACGCAGAAGCAGACCACAGTTGTCGCCAGCCTCGGTGTAGTCCATCATCTTGCGGAACATCTCGATACCGGTAACGGTGGTGGACATCGACTTCTCCTTGATGCCGATGATCTCGATGTCCTCGTTGACGTTCAGGGAGCCACGCTCAACACGGCCGGTAACAACGGTACCGCGGCCGGTAATGGTGAAGATGTCCTCAATCGGCATCAGGAACGGCTTGTCCAGCTCGCGGACCGGATCCGGGATGGAGTCATCGCAAGCCTGCATCAGGTCGATAACAGACTGTACCCACTTCTCGTCGCCCTCAAGAGCCTTCAGAGCGGAAATGTGAACGATCGGAGCTTCCTCATCGTAGTCCTGCTCAGCGAGCAGCTCACGGATCTCCATCTCGACGAGCTCGATGATTTCCTCATCGTCAACCATGTCACACTTGTTCAGTGCAACGAGGATGTACGGAACGCCAACCTGGCGAGCCAGCAGAACGTGCTCGCGGGTCTGCGGCATCGGGCCATCGGTTGCAGCAACAACCAGGATAGCGCCGTCCATCTGAGCAGCACCGGTAATCATGTTCTTGATGTAGTCGGCGTGGCCCGGGGCGTCCACGTGTGCGTAGTGGCGCTTCGGGGTGGAGTACTCAACGTGGGAGATGTTGATGGTAATACCGCGCTCCTTCTCCTCAGGAGCCTTATCGATCATGTCGAAGGCGAAAGCGGTGTTCTCCTCCGGGTAAGCGTCAGCCAGAACCTTGGTGATCGCTGCGGTGGTGGTGGTCTTGCCGTGGTCGACGTGTCCGATGGTGCCGATGTTCACATGCGGCTTCGTACGCTCGAACTTCTCCTTTGCCACTGTTTGTCCTCCTGGACTCTATGGCGGCTACGTATTTCGCAGCCACGTGGTTTGTATTGCCATTGGCACTTCGAGCCGGAGCTCATAAGCGCTAATGACGCTTTCTTACGTGCCAGTTACACGATCCTAGATTTATGCCGCAGTTTTTTCAAACTGCCTAAATAGGAGGTAACCCCGCCCAACACGTGCGGACGTTGACCCTCGACAAGAATCAAATTAACGGATCCTGGGAGGGTAACGGCCGGCTCAACCCACATCAAGCGTGTGCGCTCAGCCGACCGCTACCCCAAGGCGCGGAACTGGTCTTCCACTGGCGAAGACTACCAGCCCCGCATGTACGCCTTTGCGGCAGGGGCCTAAAAGTTAGGCCTTGGCGCCGGTGCGCTCCTCGATGATCTCCTGTGCCACGGAGGACGGAACCTCAGCGTAGGAGTCGAAGACCATGGTGAAGTTTGCACGGCCAGCGGTGGAAGAACGCAGGTCACCGATGTAGCCGAACATCTCGGACAGCGGAACCTTAGCCTTGACGACCTTGGCGCCGGAGCGGTCTTCCATAGCGAAGACCTGGCCACGACGGGAGGAGATGTCACCGTTGACGGTACCCATGTACTCCTCCGGGGTCACAACCTCAACGGCCATGATCGGCTCCAGCAGAACCGGCTTAGCCTTAGCGACGGCCTCCTTGAGGACCTGGGAGCCGGCTAGCTTGAAGGCCATCTCAGAGGAGTCAACGTCGTGGTAAGCGCCATCCTCGAGGGTGGCCTTGATGTTCACCAGCGGGAAGCCAGCGACGAAGCCGTACTGCATAGCGTCCTGGATACCAGCGTCGACGGACGGGATGTACTCCTTCGGAACGCGACCACCGGTGACGGAGTTCTCGAACTTGTAGGTTGCGGACTCGCCCTCTTCCAGCTCTTCCGGCTCCGGATTGTACGGCTCGATGGTGACGATAACCTTTGCGAACTGGCCAGAACCACCGGTCTGCTTCTTGTGGGTGTATTCCAGGGACTCGACCTTCTTGCGGATGGTCTCGCGGTAAGCAACCTGCGGGTTACCGATGTTGGCCTCAACCTTGAACTCGCGCTTCATGCGGTCAACCAGAACGTCGAGGTGCAGCTCGCCCATACCGCCGATAACGGTCTGGCCGGACTCCTCGTCGAGGTGAACGGTGAAGGTCGGGTCCTCTTCAGCGAGCTTCTGGATCGCGGTACCCAGCTTCTCCTGGTCAGCCTTGGTCTTCGGCTCAATAGCAACCTGGATAACCGGATCCGGGAAGTCCATGGACTCAAGGATGATCGGGTTGTCCGGGTTACACAGGGTGTCACCGGTGGTGGTTTCCTTCAGGCCGATGAACGCGTAGATGTTACCGGCGTCGGCGTGCTCGACCGGGTTCTCCTTGTTCGCGTGCATCTGGAAGAGCTTGCCCACGCGCTCCTTCTTGTTCTTGGTGGAGTTGAGCATCTGCTCGCCCGGGATAGCCTGGCCGGAGTAGACACGCACGTAGGTGAGCTTGCCGAAGAACGGGTGCACGGCAATCTTGAAGGCCAGTGCGGAGAACGGCTCCTGGACGGAAGGCTTACGAGTCAGGGTCTCCTCACCGTCGAGGGAGGTGCCGTTGACCTCGCCGATGTCCAGCGGGTTCGGGAGGTAGTCAACAATAGCGTCGAGCAGCGGCTGGACACCCTTGTTGCGGTAAGCGGTACCGCAGAGGACCGGGTAGATCTCGGAGCTCACGGTCAGCTTGCGGATAGCGCCCTTGATTTCCTCAATGGTCAGCTCTTCGCCGCCGAAGTACTTCTCCATGAGCTCTTCGTCGGACTCAGCGACGGTCTCGAGCAGCTTCTCGCGGTACTCTTCAGCCTTCTCCTGCAACTCGGCAGGGATCTCCTCGATAGTGGCTTCGGTTCCGGTTTCTACCTTGCCGCGCCAGGTCAGCGCCTTCATGTTGATCAGGTCGACGACGCCATCGAAGTCATCTTCAGCACCGATCGGCAGCTGCATGACCAACGGCTTAGCGCCGAGGCGATCAATGATGGTCTGGACGGTGAAGTAGAAGTCCGCACCCATCTTGTCCATCTTGTTGACGAAGCAGATACGAGGGACGTCGTACTTAGCAGCCTGGCGCCACACCTGCTCGGACTGCGGCTCCACACCTTCCTTGCCGTCGAAGACAGCAACAGCGCCGTCGAGAACACGCAGGGAGCGCTCAACCTCAACGGTGAAGTCCACGTGGCCCGGGGTGTCAATGATGTTGATCTGGTTGTTGTTCCAGAAACAGGTCACAGCAGCGGACGTAATGGTGATGCCGCGCTCCTTCTCCTGCTCCATCCAGTCAGTGGTGGCGCCACCATCGTGGGTCTCACCGACCTTGCGGTTAATACCGGTGTAGAAGAGGATGCGCTCGGTGGTAGTGGTCTTACCCGCATCGATGTGCGCCATGATGCCGATGTTGCGGACCTTGTTCAGATCCTTAAGCACTTCTTGTGCCACAGTTAATACCCCAACTTAATTGTCGTCGACGCCGACGCCAGTTATGCACTGACGAAACATAGGTGACGTCTTCATGGATAGGTCTTGGTCTATTTTGCCACGTCTGGGCTTCTACGTCAGCGTGAGACGTGGAGCCCACGCCATAAAAATGGCCCGAACAACGCTATTCAAGTTTAGGTTCCGCACTGTTTAGCGTGGAGCGCTCCGCCAAGGGGAGCGAGAACACGCAGTGTCAGCGCAGGTAAACGATAATATCGCTGTTCGAGCCATGATGCCATGTGGCGGGTTATACCGGAGGGATTACCAGCGGTAGTGAGCGAAGGCGCGGTTAGCCTCAGCCATCTTGTGAGTATCCTCACGGCGCTTCACGGAAGCACCCAGGCCGTTGGATGCATCGAGGATCTCGTTTGCGAGACGCTCGATCATGGAGTTCTCACGACGCTGACGGGTAAAGGTAACCAGCCAACGCAGAGCCAGGGTGTTGGCACGTGCCGGCTTAACCTCAACCGGAACCTGGTAGGTAGCGCCACCCACACGACGGGAGCGAACCTCGAGGTCCGGGCGGATGTTGCCCAGGGCCTTCTCCAGGGTGCCGACCGGGTCGGTACCGGTCTTCTCACGGCAGACCTCGAGAGCGCCGTACACAATGCGCTCAGCGGTGGACTTCTTGCCGTCACGCAGGATCTTGTTCACGAGCATGGTGACCTGCTCGGAGTTGTAAACCGGGTCCTTAACTACAGGACGCTTCGGTGCAGCATTCTTACGCATTGTTGATTACTGTCCCTTCTTTGCGCCGTAGCGGGAACGAGCCTGCTTACGGTCCTTCACGCCCTGGGTATCCAGTGCGCCGCGGATAATCTTGTAGCGAACACCCGGGAGGTCCCTCACACGACCACCGCGGACGAGCACCATGGAGTGCTCCTGCAGGTTGTGACCCTCGCCCGGAATGTAGGCGGAAACCTCGATACCGGAGGTCAGGCGCACACGGGCAACCTTACGCAGAGCCGAGTTCGGCTTCTTCGGGGTGGTGGTGTACACGCGGGTGCACACGCCACGGCGCTGCGGGGAGCCCTTCAGGGCGGCCGTAGCAACCTTGGCCTTCTTGTCGTGGCGGCCCTTGCGGACCAGCTGCTGAATAGTTGGCATATATCTAGTCTTTCTCTATGACTTCGGCTTGAACTGACCGCTTTCACACGTCCAAACATGCAAAAATAGGGGCTCTTCTCCGGGGCCCTTCCGCATGTCCAGAATGTATCTCACCCAGCGGATGGTTGAGATACCGATCAGACTTTTCATCTCCTATAAAGATGAAACCTTGGACAGACTACCACCACCCCACTGATCTGCCCAAATCTCACGTGCCCGTACTTCCCAATGGTTAGTGACCGGCGTACACAGCACGGCCCGGCTGGCCACGCCAGTGGCGCCACGCAATGCTGCCCACAAGGACCCACTAGAGAGTTAGCTCCACTCCCACGTCAGGTCCGCCTCCACCGCGCGCTCGGCGAAGTGCTCTTTTTCCTGCCGCTCCCAGGTTTCAAACCACTCTTCATAGCCAGGGTCGCGCTCCAGGGCGCGCTCGCGGCGCTTCTCGCGTGGCCCGTCGATACGCACCGTCACCACGGAGCCGCGCTCTTTGGCGGCGGCCACGGTGGCCTCGGTGACAGAACCAACTCCTTCGACGATCAGATCATCGCGCTCATCCAGGCTCGCCCAGTCCTTCGGCGCGTTGGCATCCCAGTCCCAGCGCCAATAGCCCGGGTTATTCTCCCGCAGCACTTGCTCTGAAACCATCTCTGAACCCTCTTGCAGCCCATGCCAGCCGGGGTAGAACTCGTCAAGGTGGACTACCCGCCACCCGGTACGCTCAGCCAGCGCTGCAGAAGCCCAGGTCTTGCCGGCGCCCGAGGGGCCGTCGATAAGCACGGTGACTGGGCGCATCGGGCGCTTGCGCGACGCGGCGAGCGCCACCACATCGGCCAAGAGCCGATCCATCTCGGCGGCGTGCGTCTGGGCAGTGTCCTTACCGCTGTCCTGGTCGGCCGTGCGGTCCGCGTCCTGCATGTATTTCTTCACCACTTCTGGGTACGTCTAGCGTGCAGCTTTGAGAGAGTCGTCCTAGAGTCCGAAGAATCTCCAGGACCCACTGAGAACCGAAACTACCACCGGAAGCGCCGCAAGGCCCGTTCCCACCACCATCACCAGCCAGTCTCTGCTGGCAAGGCGGGACGGCCGCGCCCATGTGCGTTGCCCACCGCCCGGTGGGGTTCGCCCGAAACCGCGCGCCTCCATCGCCGTGGCCAGCTTGCCCCCGCGCCGCAGGGCTAGCACCAAGAGCCCGAAGGACATGGTGATGAGGTGCTTGATGCGGCCCTCGTCGGTCAGCCCACGCGCGCGCCGCGCCATGGCCAGGTACTGCCAATCGGATTTGAACAACGTCATCATGCGCACCCCGGCCACCGCACCGATGACGAAGCGGGAAGGTAGCTTGAGGATCTGCGAGAGGGCGTCGCCCAACTCCGTCGGGTCAATATCCCGCGCCAGCACCACCATGGGCAGCGCCACCGCCAGCACGCGCATCGTAATGGCGATGGCCAGCTCCATCGAGTTGTCCGTAACCGTGATCAGCCACCAGCTGAAGTACTCCCGCCCGCCCGGTGCGCCGTAAAGCAGCATCGAAATGCCGGACAACGGAGCGATAAGAAAAAGGAACCAGCCAGCTTTAAACAGGCGCGGCCACGACACTCCGCACAGGGGCGCAAAAACTAAAGTCATGGCCAAGGACACTGCCGCGGAGACCCAATCCACGGAGAGTAACAGCGGGCTCACCCACACGAACATGAGGAAAATTCGGGTCAGCGGGTTCACGCCGTGCAGTAAACCTGCACGGCCAGCACGATCGGCGCGGCCGGCACGTTCGGCGCGACCAGCGCCGTCTGCGTTCGCCGACGACGTAGTTGTCTCAGCCACGGCTCACCTCCACTCGGTGGTCGCCAAGGGCGGAAATGAACAACGGATCGTGGGTCACCGACGCAATCGTCGTCCCCTCATCCGCCATGCGCCGCAGCAACCACACCAACTCGGTGAAGGTGTGGGGGTCTTGGCCGAAGGTGGGTTCGTCGAGAAGCAGCACCTCCGGCGCCGTGACCAACGCAGTGGCCACCGACAACCGGCGCTTCTCCCCACCGGAGAGCGTAAACGGATTGGCGTTAAGCAAATGCCCCAAGCGTAGTGCCTCCACGAGCTCCGCGATGCGCCCCTCCGGCACCTCGCGGTGCATGACGCGGGGTGCCACGCGCAGCTCCTCTGCCACCGTACGGGCGACGAATTGGTGCTCGGGATTCTGGAAGACGAAGCCAATGCGGTCCGCCAGGTCCCGGGACTTCCACGTCAACGGCGAGCCTTTCAGCCCCCGCCGCACGTACTCGGCCACACCAATCTCCCCGGAGACCGCCGGAAGCAATCCCGCCACCGTCATCAGCCACGTGGTCTTGCCCGCACCATTTGGCCCAGTAATCACCGTGGACATCCCCCGCGGCAGCGCGTAGCTGCGCGGCGGCCCGAAGCGGGTGACCAAGTCTGTACTCCACAACGCCGCCGACTCCGGTCCGGCCACGTTCGACACTGACGTTTCCGACGCTGCCGCCTCCGACACAACCAAATCCGGTACTACCGAACCCGATACTCCCCCAGTGCTGCTTGGCGACGTCCCACCGATCTCCCGCGCCCGCGGCAAACCTCTAATAGACCGCGACGCCACCACAGTGCCTAAAGGACCGTCAGCGACGATGCGCCCATCCTTCAACTCAATTGCCCGGTCGAGCACGCCCTCCCAGGCCGAATGCTGGTGCTCTACGACGATGAGGGTGGCACCCGTGCGCGCCACCATGGTCGTTACGGCCTCGATGACCTCACGCGCGCCCTCCGGGTCGAGGTTGGCCGTCGGCTCATCCAGCAGCACCATGCCCGCCCCCATCGCGATGACACCGGCCAAGGCTAGGCGCTGCTTCTGCCCTCCGGACAGACGCTCCGTGGGGAAAGACAAGTCCACCGCAGGCCCCACCATCGCTAGCGCCGCAGTTACCCGCTGCCAAATCTCAGAGCGCGGATAGGCCAGATTCTCACAACCAAAGGCCACGTCATCGCCCACGCGCGCGGCGATCACCTGCGAGTCCGGGTCCTGCAAAACCAACCCCACCGGAATCGTGCGCCCGGGTGGCTCCACGTGACCGGCAGCATCCTCAAGAAGAATCTCCCCGACACGGGTACCTTCATCATCCCCACCAAGCACGCCCGCAATGGCCGCCAGCAGCGTGGATTTTCCGGAGCCGGAATCCCCACACAGCAGTACCTTCTCCCCCGGCGATACAACCAAATCAATATCCGCTAGCGCGGGCGCATGCCTGCCCGCATGCGTCCAGCCATAGCCACGAGCCACAAGCTTCGTGGCCCCAGCACTACCCACATCAGCCATCAGAACCAGCCATCACATAGAACCAGCCATCACACTCAGCAACGCCAACCAGCATTAGTCAACGATCAACAAACAACGCGGAACAAGTAGGAACAGCGCAAACCCAGTAACAAGCAACGATGCCTAAGCGTTGTGCTGTTCACGGCCAACCGCAAAGCGATCCAGCGCACCAGTCTTCGCAAGAGCCTTAACCACGAAGTAACCTACAGCTCCCGCCAACACCGCACCGGAGATGCTCAGCGTCACTAGGTAAATGATGTTGAACTGCAGAGTCTTGCCCAGGTTTCCGGAAGTAAACAGCTCCAGAACAAACGCACCCCAGCCCGCAGCCATGCCGCCGATCATCGCAATGCCCAGGCCAAAGCGGCGGTAAAGGAAGATAGCCAAGACAATCTCCACGCCAATGCCCTGTGCAATACCGGAGTACAACGTGCTAATCCCCCACTGGGAACCCAGCACCGCCGACACAATCGCCGCCAACAGCTCCACGTAGAGTGCCCCACCCGGCTTGCGGATAACCAATCCACCGATCACGCCGCCAATCAACCAGATACCGGTAGCAATACCTCCCAGGCCCGGCGTGAGCGCATCCATAGCCTCAAACCAGGCGTATCCCACCGTGTTCCATGCCAGGAACACGAATCCGCACGCCACACCCAGCACCGAAGCCACCACGATGTCAACGATGCGCCAGTTCAGATTGCGCGGGGCGGCAGCACCACTCGCAGGTGCGCCGTTATTAACAAATCCACCATGTGATACAGAGTTCATGATTCCTCCCTTTCGCCGGCATTATCCGGATCAGGTTCGACGGTTCGCCGCTACTCCGCGGCATCTCAGCCTCCTCAGCAAACCCCCGCACACCACCCAAGAAACGAAAGGAAATAGGGCTAAGCACTAACAGGAAAACGAGGAAGCACCCGTGACGATGTGTAGTTAGAAGCCGCCAGCACCAAAAGAGCACCAGCTAAGCACGCTCAAAAGCACTGTCAGCTTAGCAAGACGTACCTCACAAGAGCACATCTATCTCTGCTTTAGGCAAAAGAGGCAAGCCACTAGTTCAGGAAAAACGAATGTACCCCGTCGCGTCCTCTGACCTACGCGACGGGGTACGTGCACACCGGCTTCAAAACGCCAGTGGCCATGAGCCTCCACTCGTACAGCTTAAGGAAAGGAAAAGCTTCGGTAGAGACCCAAGACTATGAGAAATAACAAATGGTATTTCGGCACTATCAAACAAAATCGAGCAATGAGTCAGGCCACGCCACCGGGCTATAAAGCTCGGTGGCAGTGTCCCGCTTCATTAACTCTCACGTTGAGCGGGAGGTTAACGCACCTCCCGGGGCGGTGTTTTTAGAGGAAACACAACCTCACGCTTCGATTACTTGGAGGAACCTTCGTCAGCACCCGGTGCACAAGCATCAGCCAACAGACCGATAGCCAGAGCACCAGCAGCAATCAGAGCCACAGCACCAGCAGCCTGCTGGTAATCAGCACCGAAACGCTTCAGCTGAGCATTAATACCATTGACCTGGTCAGCCAACGGGCCGTTGAACAAACCAGCCTGCTGCTGCAGACGGGTATTCAGATCCTGAATCTGCTTGTTAATCGGAGCAACAAACTCCGACAGACCCGGAATGTTCATCTGGGAAGCCAGACCAACCGGAATCAGGAACAGCAGCGGGATACCAATACCCAAACCAGTGTTGATGCAACGCTCAGACAGGTTGGAAGAACCAGTCCAATCGGAAGAATCATCAGGCTTCGGAGCCGGCTTGGAATCGCCAGTGACGACACGCTCAGCCTCGTTGCCATCCTTATCCTTGGCAACAATCTTGTCGCCAGTCTTCAGCTCCTTGTCAACAACGACCTTCCACTTACCATCGTCACCAACGGTAACAGTCTTCTCGGTCTTCTTGCCGTCCTTGTCCGTGACAATAACGGTGAGATCCGTACCAGGCTTAGCGGTACCAGTGATCTCCTTGTCACCATCCTTAGCCGGATCAATCGTCGGCTTGATGACCTCCGGAGTCTCAGACGGATCGTCCTCACCCGGCTTGTTCGGATCAATCGGCCAGGTCGGTCCACCCGGAATAATCGGCTTCTTAGGCTTCTCAACCTCAACGACTACGCGGTCAATCTCGTTGCCGTCCTTGTCCTTGACAATAACGACGACCTTGTCACCAGGCTTAGCGTCCTTATCGATGTCGACAATCAGCTTGCCGTCCTCATCGATTTCAGCCTTACCAGGGCCATCGGTCTCAACAGTGGTGCCGTCCGGCACCTTGCCACCATCGTTCGGGATCTCGACCTTGTCGCCAGGCTTACCGGAGTCATCCTTCCAGTCAGGCTTCTTGTCCCCAGGAGCAGGAGCGTCCGGCTTCTCAACCTCAACAACGACACGGTCAATCTCGTTGCCGTCCTTGTCCTTGACAATAACGACGACCTTGTCACCAGGCTTAGCGTCCTTATCGATGTCGACAATCAGCTTGCCTTCGTCATCGATTTCAGCCTTACCCGGCCCCTCGGTCTCAACAGTGGTGCCATCCGGAACGTCACCGCCGGTGTTCGGGATCTCGACCTTGTCGCCAGGCTTACCCTTGTCATCCGTCCAGTCCGGCTTCTCAGCAGGAGCAGAGGGCTCGGTAACAGTCACGGTCGACTCGTCGATCGTGTTGCCTTCCGGATCCTTCACCTCGACGACAATCTTGTCACCAGGCTTAGCATCCTTATCGATGTCGACAATCAGATTGCCGTCCTCATCAATTTCAGCCTTACCCGGGCCCTCGGTCTCAACCGTGGTGCCATCCGGAACATCGCCACCTTCGTTCGGAACAGTAACCTTGTCACCCGGCTCACCTTCACCATCGCCCCACTCTGGCTTCGCCTCAGGGTCAGTGACAGTAACCGTGACATCAACCTCGTCGGTCGAGCCATCCGGGTAGGTCACGGTCACCGGAACAGTGATCTTGTCACCCGGCTTCGCATCCTCCGGAATCTGAACCTTCAGCGAACCATCCTCAGCGACCTCAACACCATCCTTGTCGGTGGTGAACTTGGTGCCTTCCGGAACAGTGACCTTGTCTCCGTCCTTGTTCGTGAACTTCGGAGCATCAACCGGAGCCTTCGTGCCAGGCTTACCGAAGCCGTCCTCGTAGTTAGGCTCGAAGGTTGCGGCATTGGTGGGGTTACCCGGCTCGATCGGAGTTGCCGGAATCGAACCCTTATCCTTCGGGTTAGAGCCCTTGTCCTTCTCATCCTCA